>AP024674.1:3000000-3289812 GCA_025998755.1 Armatimonadota bacterium | reverse complement strand
GTCATGGTGACGCTGAGACCGACGTCGGCCCCCGCCAGAAATGTGACCACGTTGGATGCCGTGCCTCCCGGGCAGCAGGAGACCAGAATGAGCCCCACCGCGAATGGCGTGGGAAGCTGGAACAGGGCCGCCAGCGTGTATCCCAGAAAGGGCATTACGGAGTACTGGAGCGCCACTCCCAGGACCACCAGACGCGGCATCAGGAACACCCGACGGAAATCGTCCGTGGTCAGCGTGATGCCCATCCCCAGCATGATGACACCCAGTCCGTAGGTAATGAGCGGACCTGTGAACCATGTGAACAGGCCGGGTCTCCAGAGCGCAAGGAGGCTGGCGATGGTGACCCAGACCGGGAACGCGGTGACCAGGAATCGCAGGAATCTCATTCTTCCGGGCAGGAGGATAGCACACTCCGGACAACATCCGCAGTGAAAAGACCCAGATGAAAAAGTGGTTGCAGGACTGCGCGGGTACGGAACAACTTACGGGCCGGTAATTGTGCCGGGAAGCATGCTGGTATTTGTACGGATTGACAGGAAGCCCCCTGGCCTGTTACAAATGAAAAACTTGGGGCATCCGGCACTGTCAATTTTGCCGGGATGAACCCGGAAATCCGTTCCGGAAAGGGGGCTGCGGAGGCTGAGGAAGGGCCTGCGCGCCCCTATCGCTACGTCAATTGACCTTCTACCGAAAAGGAGAGAGGGAATCATGAAAGGATGGTTCTCGCACCGGGCGGGGCCTCTCGGTGCCGCGCTTGTCGCCTGCGCTCTGCTGACGGCGATGTTTGCGGCTCCAGCGTCGGCCAACGTCTATGCCACCGACCTCAAGTTCAGCGCTCCGGCGGTTGACGCTACCCAGCCGAATCCGTCGGTGCAGCTTTCGTTCCGCTTGAACGAGGCCGCTGATCAGGAGGTGCGGATTGACATCCACAGAGCGGACAACGACGCCCTTGTCCGCAGCGTAAGCCTCGGCCCTCTGCCGAAGGGTCTGAATACCTGGACCTGGGACCTGAAGAACAACTCCAACGTGCTGGTTCCCACCAATGTGGAGTACTACTTCAAGGTCTATGCGCGTGCAAGCGGCTACGGGGCGTGGACGCAGATCTCGGATGACAACGTGCGCGAGGTGCAGTTTGAGTACCCTCGCGGCGTCGATGTGAACAAGGATCCGAACAGCCCACTTTTCGGGCGGATCTATGTCCTCCAGGCTCGGACAGCGACGACACTGTCTGGCCGCCCTACTGGCAACGGAGCGTATGCCCTGAACGCTGATACGACAGACGCCCTCGGGCAGGGTGATACGGCCTTCTCGGGCGGTGTACCCTGGACGACCTCAACAGCCAGTCCTTACAGGCTGATAGTCGGACCTGAAGGAAAGATTTACTTCTTTGACTTCTCCGACGATAATGGCGGGGTGTGGGTAGCTCCGCCAGACCTGTCCGGAAACTGGACGGCTCTGCTGGACCCGGCAGACATCTCGAACTCCGGCGGGGGAAGCCCGTATCCGTTCGACAACGGCGCGCCATCGCCGCCAGCCATCCACGGTAGTGTCTCGACCGGACTGGTGCTCGGGAAAGGCTTGAACAGAGTCCTGTACACGGTGGACGAGGACATTGTTCCGGAAGGTGGTCCGCTGGTCTCGCCGAAGGGCAGCATCTGGATGTACCCGATAGGTCCGCTGGACAAGACCTACAGGCAGCCTCCCACTATTTTCTGGAATGATGCTATTCCGAATCAGCTTGTTAACTTCAACTGTGACCTGGAGCGCGACGCAGCAGGCAACTTCTGGATCTCACAGTACCGCTCCAACGGAACGGACGTGTTCTCCCTGGCGAGGATAGCGCCGGATGGCAACCCTGCCAACAACTACGCGCCGACGTGGCGGTCGCTGGCAGCGTGGGGATCACCTGACCCCCTCCGCAACAACGCAGCCGGCATCGCTATCTACGAACCGGCAAAGAGGATTGCCACAGCCGGGACGTTCAGCGGCATCGTCAACGTGTTCAATTTTGACGAGACGCGGACTCCCATTCAGGCCACGCTGACGACGGTCGGCGGGGGAGCGCTCGTCTGGCTGGCGGGCGCCAACAGCTCGCTTTACTACTCCACCAACATCGGGGCGTCGTTCTCCGCGCAGACGGCTCCGGAGCCAGGCGTTGCATTGAACGCCATCAGTATCGCCAACAGCCTGACCACCGGCCGTAACGGCTGGGCCGTGGGTAACGGAGGCAAGATCTTCCAGCTGGACAACCGCACCACCTGGTCTTCCGTTCCTTCCGGGACCACGGAGAACCTGAACGCGGTGACCAGCATCTGGAACTCCACCACCCCGCCTGTGGTTCACGGATGGGCTGTCGGCAACAACGGCACCATCCTGAGCAACACGGCCGGTGCCTGGGTGACGGAGGTCTCTCCGGTGACGGTGAAGCTCAACGGCATCAGCCGCCGCATCTCCAGCTTCGCCGGTCCGGCGTATGACCTCTATGTCGTCGGCGATGGTGGAACCATCATCAGACGGCTGGATGCCAGCAACATCGACACACCCACCCAGTGGGAGATCCAGACATCCGGGACCACCGCCAACCTGAACGCCATCAGCATGGTGGTGTTCGCGACCGGGCCCGGATCCACCACCGGGTATGTGGTGGGAGACAGCGGCACGATCCTGAAGACCACCAATGGCGGCGCGGAGTGGGTGGCCCAGAATTCGGGCACCACGGCGAAGCTGAACGGCGTTTACGCTGTCACGGCGCTGGCCGCCTACGCGGTGGGCGACGGCGGGACGATTCTGCGCACCACCGATGGCGGAGCCACCTGGACCGCGCAGACATCCGGCACCACCGCCAACCTGCGCTCGGTATACTTCCGCGACGTGCAGACCGGATGGGTGGTCGGTGACGGTGGCGTCACGCTGCGGACGCTGAACGGCGGCAACACCTGGAGTGTGATCTCCGGCACAGGTAACGCCAATCTGACGGGGGTGGCAGCCCTGGCCACCGGCTCCGGCACTCCCAGAGACGTAGCGTTCGACGCCGTCGGGAACCTGTATACCGTCGATAATATTAACGAACGGCTGCGGATCTATTCTCCGCCGGACGGCGTGAACGAGTACACTACGAAGAGCGTGGCGCGCTTCGTGCCCACCGCGGGAAGCCCGGCCAAGCCGGCGACTCCGGTGGTTACGGCTCCGGCCTCGTCCTCCAGCACCAGCCAGCTGTCGGCCAGCTGGACCGCCACTGGTGTGGCCTACCGATATGCCATCGGCGTGACGGCTGAGGACCAGGGCGAGTACATCGTGCCCTGGACCAACACCACCAGCACCAGCGTCACGCGCACCGGCCTGTCGCTGGACAACGGGGTGACCTACTTCTGGTATGTCCAGGCGCGCAGCGCGAACAACGTCTGGAGCGACGTGGGCATCTCCAACGGCACCATCGTCCAGGCGCCGGTCAAAATCGGTCTTGCCAAAACCAAGGCCGACAATGCTTCGGTTACCCTGGAGAACGTTGTGGTCACCAAGCTGAGCCTGGACGAGGGTCTGAATCCTGATGGATTCTTCGTCCAGGAGCAGGACCAGTCTGCAGGCGTCCGCGTGAAGTGGAGCGGTTCCGCTCCGCCGCTGAACACCCTGGTGACGGTGGTTGGAACGATGGGCACCGAGGGTCCCGAGCGGGTGGTGAACGCCACCTCCGTGGTAACCGGCGCCTCGTTCACACCCACCCCGCTGGGCGTGACCAACAAGACGGCGGGCGGCAACAAGCCGACCGGCGGCGCGGGTCTGCCCAACGATGGCCTGCTGGTGACGGTCTGGGGCAAGGTGACCGGCATTGACTTTGCCACGACGACCTTCTACCTGGACGACGGATCCGGAGTGGAGAACGATACGCCGACGGCGTTCGTCCCCACCAAGGTCCCGGGCATCAAGGTCAAGTCCCTGCTGGCCACCCCGTTCACCACGGGCAGCTACTACAAGGTGACCGGAATCGTCCGCCTGGAGCAGGTGGGCAGCCAGATCATCCGGAGGCTGGACGCCCGCAGCGACGATGATATCGAACTGGTGAACCCGTGATGTGACAAGCGATCCCAGGATCCCTGGATCCGGGAGCTAGAAAAGACAGGGCCCGCCTTCCCGAAGTGGAAGGCGGGCCCTTACCTTCAGCCTGCTGTTTCAGGGAGTGGCGAGGGAGTGCCGAGGCGTCAGGCGTCGCGGTCCAGAACAAACTCCGCCAGGCCAAGCAGCACTTCACGGACCTCGGCGGGCAGGGATGCTCCTTCCAGCGCAGCCACGGCCTGGTCCGCCGCCCGCCGGGCCGCCGCACGCGCTTCCTCCAGGGCGCCGGTGCCGCGGACGATCTCACGCACTTGCTGGATGGCATCCGCCGGCGCATCCGCGCTCCCCCACGCGGCCAGAATGGCCTCCCGTTCAGCGGAAGAGGCCCGCTGGAAGGCGCGGGAGATGAGCAGTGTGGACTTGCCCTCGCGGATGTCGGAATCCGCAGGCTTGCCCGTCACTTCCGGCGAACCAAACATCCCCAGAATATCGTCCTGGATCTGGAAAGCCCGGCCGAGGGGCTCGCCGTAGCGGGAGAAAACCCCGAACAGATCCGCGCCGCCACCCGCCGCGGCCACCCCAAGATGGAGCGGCCGTTCCAGGGTGTACTTGCCGGACTTCAAGCTGAGGATTCGGTGAATGGTCTCCTCCGGCGCGGGGACAGAGGAGCAGGACGCGGCCACGTCCATGAACTGCCCCAGGATGACCTCTTCCCGCATCCGGTCCCACACGCCGCGCAGAGCGAGTGTTCGCTCGACGGGCAGCGGGCTGGAATCGATCAGCATATCGGAGAGCGCCAGGGCATAATCTCCCAGCAGGATGGCTCCCGACAGCCCGAACTGGGAGGAGGAACCGCGCAGCGAGCGTTCCCCGTGAATGGCCTCGAACAGGCGGTGGATGGTGGGAAGGCCACGGCGGGTGTCGGAGCAGTCCATTACATCATCGTGGGCCAGAGCAAAGACGTGGAGCATCTCGGCGGCGGCGGCGACGGGCAGGATCTGCTCGTCCGGCAGATCGCGCACCGCCCGGCTGCCCCACACCACCAGGAAAGGCCGCAGCCGCTTTCCCGGGCGAAGGCTGAAGTCTTTCAGGACCGCGGCGAGGTGCTCGAGGTCCGGCGAGCACTCACGGCAGAACCGCGCCCGGCCGTCCAAATACCGCTCCAGCCATTGATCGAACGGTTCTTTGAAAGCAGCCAGCGCCTCCCTGAAGCAGGCGATGCGATTCATCTGAACACTCATATCCGCCGAACCTCCCTGCTTGTCGCTACTCCAGCGCCAGCGCGGGCTCCGTCCCCCCAGGTAACCCTTCAAGAGGCATTTCCAGAGACTCGCGCACCACACTGGTCTGCCTGGCTGCATCATACTCCACCCAGATGCACCGGTCCACCATGTCGTGAATGGTCTCGATGTGGGTGATAAGCAGGATCTGCGGAAACGCCCCTTTCAGATTCTGCAGCAGGGAAAGCACACTGTCGCGCCGGGACTCGTCCAGCGACCCGAACACCTCGTCCAGCACCAACAGACCCATGTCCAGCCCGGCGCGCTCAGCAATCATCTGGGAGATGGCCAGCCGCAGGGACAGGTGAAGGATGTCTTCCTCCCCGCCTGAGATGACCGGTTTGAACTCCCCGTCGTCGAACAAACGGGGGGTGTATTCCTCGTCCAGATCCACCTGGGAGTATCTTCCATCCGTAAGGGCGGTGATGAGCTGGCTGGCCCGCTCGGAAAGGCCGGGGCGGATCTGGCTGTTCAGGCGACTGCGGAGCTCATCGAACTTCTGAGACAGGGTCTCCAGATGGCGATGCTGCGAGCGCTTTTCTTCCAGGAGCTTTTGGCGCTGCCGGCAGGCAGCCTCCTCGCGCCGGGCGTTCTCCAGAACGGTCTGCGCGCCGGAAACGTCTCCATCCGCGCGGGCTAGCCGCTCGCGCGCGGTCTGAAGGGCCGCCGATACCTGTTCCCACCGGCTGATGACCGCAGCATGCTTTTCCGGGGAGAAGTTCAGTTCCTCAAGATCTCTGCGCCGGGATTCCAGCAGGTTCGAAAGATCCTTCTGTCCGGCCTCCTCCTGTTGAAGATCTTTCTCCAGCTCCACGACGCGATCCGCTTCGGTCCTTAGAGAAAGCGCTTTGTCCCGCAGAGGCCGAAGTTCCGAGCCCCGGGCGCGCACCTTCTCCCGTTCCTGTGGGTCGAAGCCGGACGGCAGCTGCTCCCGGCGATTTTCGATCTCCTCCAGACGTTGCCGGAGCTTCTGCAGCCTCTGCCGCTGGCCACTCTCCTCGGTCGCCGCGGCCTGCGCCTCGCAATCCTCGCGCGAAACAGTCTCAAACTCCTTCTGGAGCTCTGCGAGCTTCGCCGTCTCCAGCGGGTCCGCTGCGCCCTCCAGTCCGGCAAGCTTCTGCTCCAGATCACCCGCCACCCGCAGCGCTTCCTGCTGCTCGGAGCGCATACGCGATGTCACGCGCTCGAACTCTTCCCGCAGAGGGCGCTCGCAGGTGGGACAGACTCCGTCGGGGCCGGCCTTCAGAAGCTGTTCCAGATGCTCCCCCAGCTCCGCCGCGCGCTGTCTGGCGGAATCTCTTGCCGCGCGGACTTCCGCAGCCTGCCGCATACGCTCCTCGCGCCGGCGCTCCAACGCAGACTGGAGTGTCTCGATCTCCTGCCGCAACGATGCGAGGCGCTCCTGCAAGGCGGCCAGCCGGCCAGAGCGAGCCGACAGATCCGCCAGCTTCGCCTGCGTCTCCTCGATATCCGCCCGCAACGACTGCGCTTCCCGCTCCAGAGACCGGCGCTCGGCATCGGCCTTCTCAAGCTCGTTCAATTCCTCGTTGCGGGAACGAAGCCGCTCATACTCTTCCACCAGAGGCTGCAGTTTCTCCAGTTCGCTCCGGGCCGATGCGGCTTTGCCCAGTTCCTCCCGCAGGCGCCCAATCCGCTCGCGCGCCGCCTGCAGGCGGCTGTTCAGGATGTCCACCTCCTTCTGCAGTTCCCGGTGCCTGCGCTCCGCCTCTTCGGACTGCTTCTTCTCCGGCTCAACTTGCTGCGCCGTCTCCTGTGCCCGTTCAAGCTGCCCGCGGGCCGACTTCTGCTCCTCCAGGGCGGCCTGCAGCCGCTCTTCGGCTTCCTTCCGTCGCTGTTTCGCCTCCTCCAGATCTCCCGCGCCGCGCGACAGGGCATCCATCTCGCGCGCCACGGCCAGCTTCTCCTGATTGGCCATCTCGCGAGCGCGGGTCAGGCGCTCGTAACCCAGCAGACGTCCGACATACTCCTCGCGTTTGCGACTGGAGACGTCCCGCAGGAATGCAAGATCCTTCTGTCCGGTGAAGAAGCTGGTGAAAAACGCCTGCGGATCCATTCCCAGCCGCCGGGTAACCGACCGGGTGACATTCTCCGTGCCCGTGTCCTGGGTCTGGCCCTCGACCAGCAGCGCTGCGCCGTCCATCCGACGGACCACCGTGAGGCGCTGGCCGCCCAGTTCGAAAGCCAGCTCACACTCCGTGTGGTCTCTGGCTCCGGCACCCCGACTCTTGATGGTCTCCGCCTTTCCCCTGTCCATCCTCTGGATGGCCTTCTGGCCGTAGAGTGTCCAGGCTATGGCTTCCAGAAGCGTCGTCTTGCCTGCGCCGTTGCGTCCCACGATGGCCGTGATGCCATCCTGGAATCGGATCTCGGCCTGCCGGTACTGCCGGAAATTCAGCAAACGGAGCGATAACAGCCTCATACCGTCGCCTCCTGCTGCTCCTCGGCGGCCTGTTCCAGGTAATGTAGCCCCAGGTCCACCAGGCGATCTTTCTCAACGCCGGCCGGAAGATCTTCCAGGCTCCCCGCGAACTCCCTCCACTCCACCTCGATGGGACGCGCCTCTCCCCGCTCGGCGGACTCGCCGGGACGATCCTCGCGCCGGGCCGGGCGGAAGACGAGGTCCAGATGCAGCGCCGCCAGTTTCAGCTCGCGAAGACGCTTCCAGTCCAGATCGCGCTGAAGCTCGCGGGGAAAGCCCTCTACTGGAAGGCGGATGACCAGTTCGGGCAGAACATCCGCATATGGAGTCAGACGCTCTTCCAGCTTATCCATTAGCTCCGCCGCGCCCAGCGACCCGGCCCGAACAGGAGGCAGGTCCAGAACCCGGCGCACCGTGGGAGTCTCGTGAAAGCTGGCTGTGCGGTCCTCTGTGTCGAAGACGATGAATCCCTTGGGATGCTCGTGCGCCTCTTCCCAGATGTTGGAGCTGGTGTATTCGATGGCTCCCGAGTAAAACGCGTTGTCCGCAATCTGGGAGCGGATATGGTAGTGCCCCAGCGCGACGTAGTCCCACGCCTCAAGGTTCAGCTCGCCCGGTGCAACCTGTTCCGAATCGTAGCTCTGCCGGATGACCCCTTCCACGGTTCCGTGCACGGCCAGAACATTGACCGAACGGCCGGAATCGGGTCTGATGACGTACTCCCTGCGCTCCTCCAGCGCGAAATAGGGCAGACAATACACCGCCGCGTCCAGACCGGGAAGGGCAATGCCCTCGAAACCGTGATGCCGGACATACATCCCCTCTATTACCGTGTACAGGTCCAGGATGCAGCCGGTGTCACGGGACTTTGGCGTGTCGTGATTGCCGCCGATGATCACCACCGGCGCGGCGGTCCGGCCCCGCAGATCGGTCAGAAGGCGGAACGTCTGGTGAATGACGAAGTTGCTGGGGCGCACAGTATGGAACAGATCCCCGGCGATGATGATCAGATCCGGGTCAAGCTCCGCAACACGCTCCAGCACGGAGCGGAACGCGCGGAAGACGTCGGCCTCCCGCTGGTTCAATCCCCGCGATGTGACGCGCGAATAAGCCCGGTATCCCAGATGCACATCGGCGATATGGGCGATCCTCAAATCAGTTTCTCCGTCCGGGTCGGTGGTGTGAAGTCAATCCGCAAACGGGTCATCTCCGCTAGCGGGAGGGGGCGCGCCAAAACCGCGCGGAACCGGCTCCGGCTCCTCCAGCTTCGCCTTCTTCCTGATGAACTTCTGGAAATCCGATACCGGGTCCGATGAGCCTCTCAACCGCACCCTGTTGAACGCCTCCAGAGCGGCATCGCGATCCGCACCCTTCAGCGCCTCGCGCACCTGGTTGCGCTGGAGGGTGGCATCCATCCGGCTGAACTCACGGAAGATGGCCTCTTCCAGCTCCACGGGCTCCGCGGGCGGGAACAATCGCACCCCGTCAGAACCTCGCAGCACGTTGGGTCGCGGGAACTTCACGAAAATGGCCTGGCTGAAATGGGGATGGCGCACCATCAGTTGCCCTTTGGAGAGCGTGGCCAGCTTCTCACGCTCCGCCCGCGTCAGGACCTGATAGCCCGGAGTGGCCAGCTCGTCCATGTCCATACGGCCGTAGATAGAGGTGCCGCAGTTGCCGACCACGCGTTTGTGCACCTGGCTACGGAACTGCTGTGCGCTGAACAGAACCAGCCCGATGTAGCGCCCGCGCTCAGAGATGTCCAGTAGAGTCCGCTTCAGATTGGTCTCCGGCCCGTCGCTGGGTGCGTACTTGTTCAACTCGTCCACCACCACGATGCAACGATCCACCCCCAGGGCTTTCCGCTCAAGATGCTCCCGGAGTTTGGACACCACCCGCGTCACCACCAGATCCTGCCCCTGCTGGTCCATGCTGGCGATATCCACCACGTAGATGGTCCGCGGTTTGAAGTCTCCCCACGGGAGGTCGTGGCGCTCCTCGCGCGGGGTGAGCAGCCCCTTGTAGCGAGTGATCAGGTTCGTCAGGCGATTGTGAACCTTTCGGATGGTCTGGTAGTGGTGGCTGCGGTACTGCTCCATTCCCCTGCCATTGTCACCGGCTTCCATGTAATCGAAGACGCGGCGGAACCACTCCTCCAGGTCGGCGAAGGTGCGCACATAGATGGCCGCTTTGCCGTCGCCGATGTTGTAGCCGTCCTTCGCCCCGATGACCTTCTGGTTGATGTACTGGATCAGCGCGTCCGCCTTGGCGTCCACATCGTCGCGGCTCAGGACTACCTCGGCGAACTCCATGATGTCCTGCAGCCCCCAAGCCAGAGGATGCACATTGCCCGTCACCTCCGGGTTGGTGCGCAGGGTGTTCAGGTTGAAACCGTCTTCCCGGTAGGGCGCATAATACTCAACCTTCTCGAATGCTTGGCAGGGGACGCCCAGCACGTTGTAGAGGGCGCGGTCGGCCTCGGTCAGCGGAGTGATTCCCAGGTCGCGGTAGCGCTCCTCCAGTGGCGAGCCCGGCTCCGCCTCCGCCGGGAAGTCAAGGAACAGCATGTCGTGTCCCTTGACGTTGAAGCACACACATGCGACATCATCACGCGCGGCGAAGATGCTCTGCAGAAGGAACTCGATGGTGCTGGTCTTGGTGGCCAGACCGGACACACCCGTCAGGGTCACGTGTGCCGCTTCTGGCCCCAGCAGGAAGTCCGCGTCCAGATACACCGGCGCCAGCAGTTCGCCGTTCTGGTAAGCGCCCACAGCCACTCCCGTGCGGTCCGCATAGGCGTCCATCCGGAGCGCGCGGCGCACGCAGAGATCATCCGCCAGATATACCGGACCGCCGGGAACGGGCTGCACCGGCTCCTCGGGCTCCCTTCGGAGCACAGCCGCGGTATAGCAGCGGATCTCCGGACGACGAGTCATGGCTTCCATCGCCGGGTCTCCGTCCAGCCCGATGTAATCATGCATGGCGCTGGCCACATCGGTATAAGACCAGCCTTCCACGACTACGCCGTAAACCTCTACGTTCTCAGCCAGGACCACCACAAGAGTACCAATGCCCACCGGCGAGCCGGGAGCTGTCCAGAAATGGAACTCGTATGCGGTGTTGGGCTTAGGCTCGGTGGCTACCACGCGACCCACCTGAGCCAGTTGAGCCCCGGACGGCGCGCGTGTAGTGCTCTCCTCCCGTTCAGCAATCATGGTTTCCTCCTCACACCCTAAACCTGAAGCCTTGCATCCATCTGGACCGCCGTGGGGGCGATGGACCGCAGATACTGCTCGCAATCCCGGACCGGATAGATCATTCGGTCCCAGCGGGCATCCGGAAGGCTGAGCGGCGTGCGTTCCGCCAGCACCCAGCCGGAGATCTCGCCGGCCAACCGAAGGGTCTCCTCATCGGCGCGGGCCTCCACGCGCACCAACCCGAAGGTCTGGTCCTGCCCGGCGTTGTCGCGCAGACGCAGATACCACGAGTAGACCGGCCTGTACCCTTGACGGTGCGGTTGGAAGACGGAGGTGCGCTGCCCCTCGGTCAGCTCCAGCACCTTGCGCTGCTCGTCCCCGGCGAAGTAACGTGTTTGATGGCTCTTGATGAGTCCCACAACCCGGCGAAGACCTCCCTCCTGCTCTGAATCCGGAAGTTCGCCGTCCACCAGAAGCCATTGCGCCTGGCCAGACGATTCCAGCCAGCGCTTCAGAAGAGTCCTCTCCAGCCGCCTCCGAAGGTCCCCCAGCATCTCCAGAGAATACTGGCGGATGTATGCCGGGTTGTCCGCGTCCTCCGCCACGCGCGCCATCGGCGAGGAATCCACGCATGCGAGCCCCCCGCTCTGGAGCTCCTCCGGTGGCGCGAAGGCAAACGGGAAGATGAGCGCCTCGGTGGACTCATACATCCCCAGGGCCAGTCGCATGAGCTTGTCCGGCCCTCTCTCCCGCACACATGCGGCGGCGTATCCCCAAATCACCGGCACCCCGTGCCAGATGAGGGCCACCCGGGAACGCTGAATGCCGTCCAGAAAATGGGTGAACCCCGAACGGGCAGCGTCCGGGACAGCCTTCTGCTCCAAGAGGGAACCCTCCACCACTCGGGCCTGGTGCGTGGCCGGCGTGGCGGGAGCAAGCTCTGTCATCTCGTCCAACTGCGGCGTCCCCCGGACCACCCGAAGCGCCGGGTCTTCGCGATGCTCTCGAACAAACCTCTGCAGGGCATCCGCCAGGCTCATGCCGCTCTCCCCCCCACCACCGACGCAACGATCCTCTTCAACCCATCTTCAAACCGCATCAGCTCCAGACCGAATACCGTAAGCGCATGATTGGGCTGCGCCACATTATCTTCCTGAAGCATTCTGATCTGGTCCGGCGTCAGCGGAAAGCGGGCACTTAAGCGCGAGAGCACGCCTGCCAGTGGCATCATCATCCATACCGGCAGATGCACAAAGGGCCGCCGCACTCCCAGCTCGCGCGCCACCATTCTGACGATCTGCTCGTATGTGATCTGCTCCGGGCCGCCCAGCTCATAGGTCTGACCGCAGTGGCAATCCTCCTCCGCGCTGGAGGCAAAGGCGGCGCAGACATCCTCCACGGCGATGGGTTGCATGAGATTGGTCCCTGATCCGATGACGGGAATGACCGGCGCGCGGCGCACCAGATCTATCATCGTCGTGGTGAACCCATCCCCGATCCCAAAGATAAGCGAGGGCCGCAGGATGACCCATTCCAGACCGCTTGCGCGGACAGCCTCCTCACCCAGCCACTTGGTGCGGTGATAGGCACTGGGAGCATGCGGCCGCGTGCCGACGGCGCTCATATGGACGAGACGGCGCACTCCGGCCTCTCTGGCAGCGAGAGCCACGGCAGCCGCGCCTTCCGCGTGGATGCGCTCGAAGGTCTGATCCCGCGTCTCGCGTATGATGCCCACCAGGTTGACCACCACGTCGCAGCCCTGGAAGGCCGCGGGAAGCGTTTCCGGACGGGTGATATCTCCCTCCGCGAAGCGGACCCCGCCGCCGGACGGGCGCGCGCGGGTTGATCCGGGACGCACGAGCGCGGTCACCCTGTGCCCGCGTTCGACCAGCAGTCGGCACAGATGACTCCCCACAAAGCCTGTCGCTCCTGTGACCCCGATGTTCATCGCTCCTCCCGCTCCGGCCGGCTTGCGGCGATCAGCCTTCCAAGATTATAGGCCGCATCCTCCACAAGCCGCCCGGCCTCTTGCAGTGCCTCCGGCAGCGAAGCAGGTCCCTGGACTATGGACAGCACGGCGGTGGCCCCCGCCTGGTAGAGCGCTGCGCAGTCCGGCCCCACTGATCCGCACAGGATCACGCAGGGCCTTTCTGCCCGGCGGGCGATCTCCAGCACTCCACCCACCACCTTGCCTTGCAGCGAGGTGGCATCCGTGCGTCCCTCGCCCGTCACGATCCAGTCCGCCTCTGCCGCCCGTCTCTCAAGCCCCAGTGTGTCCGCCACCAGATGGAACCCGGGAACAAGCTCCGCCCCGCAGAACGCCATCAAACCCCACCCCAGTCCCCCGGCAGCGCCAGCACCTGGGGCGTCTGAAGGGTCGGTTCCGAGATCCCGCCTCGCAACCTCAGCCAGCCGGGCCATCCCCTGTTCCAACAACGCCACCTGCTCCGGGGTTGCACCCTTCTGAGGAGCGTACACGGCCGCCGCACCGCGCTCCCCCAACAGAGGGTTCTTCACGTCGCACGCGACGCGGATGGAGACCTGCCTGATGCGGGGATCCAGACCTGACATCTCGATCCGATCCAGTTTCAGAAGACCGCCTCCCCCCGGAGGAATTTCATCTCTCTGCGCGTCCAGAAGTCGCACCCCGAGCGCCTGGGCCATCCCCGCGCCCCCATCAGTGGTTGCGCTGCCACCGATGCCGATCAGCAGCCTGCGCGCTCCCCGGGACAGAGCATCGAGCATCAACTCACCCACCCCGCGAGTCGTGGCCTCCAGCGGACGGCGCCCCTCAGGAGGGACAAGCCCCAGCCCCGCTGCGGCAGCCATCTCGATGACCGCCGTCCCGCCGTCCGGCAGGATGCCATACGAAGCTGACACCGGATGCCCGAGAGGACCGGTCACGCACGCTTGCACGCGCCTTCCCCCTGCCGAAAGCATGGCCTCGACGAACCCCTCCCCGCCGTCCGAGATGGGCGCCAGATGAAAGCGGAAGCCACTGCAAGCGCGGGACAACCCGTCCCGCACGGCAGTGGCGGCCTGGGAAGCGGTCAGTGACTCTTTGAACGAGTCCGGACAGATGAGGAATGTGGCGTCCCCGGTGGCGGTCATTCGAGGCTGGATCCTCCCCAAGCTAGTTCGACAGACCAGGGAGGTCTTCCCTGCGGCCAAATCTGCACCGCAGGCTCTGTTGGCGGTTCAAGGGTTGCGAAGAAGGTTTGGCCGTGATAAACTTCACCCACGTGAGGGCAGAATTTAACCGGAGTTAAACCCCGTGTTGGCTATGGCCGATGAGCATCACAACCTGAGCAGCTCGGTGCAGGACTATCTGAAGGCGATCCACCGCCTGCAGGAAAAAGGGGCTCGCGCCACCACGCAAAAGCTGGCTGCGGCACTCGGCACCAGCGCTGCCGCCGCATCGAAGATGGTGCGTCATCTGTCCGATCGCGGGCTGGTATCGCTCCGGCCGTATCACGGATTCATCCTGACCGAGTCCGGCAGTACGGCGGCTCTCCAGATACTGCGCCATCACCGCCTGATCGAGACCTGGCTCTGCAGGGCGATGGGATTCTCGTGGGATGAGGTGCACGAGGAGGCCGAGCGGCTGGAGCATCACATTTCAGAACGGCTTGAGGAGAGGATCGCGGCGCTGCTGGGAGATCCGATGTTCGATCCGCACGGGCACCCCATTCCTTCCCGGGACGGTTCTGTCCGGAGCCGCCTCGGCAAACCGCTGGCGGCCTGCGCGGACGGCGAATCTGCTGTTGTGCAGTACGTTGACGACTCCTGCCCCGCGCTGCTTCGGCGTCTGGAACAGGCCGGCATTTTCCCGGGCGGGCAAGTGCGGATCTTGCGAGGTGGGGCGGATGGGCCGATAACAATGCAGACGCCCGCCGGCGCCGTGGATCTTACACTAGCGGAGGCGGGACTGATCTTTGCGGAATCCGGATGCGGCGGGGAGAAAAAATGACCAGGCTCAGAGTAGTGGTGGCGGTGCTCGGGTTCACGGCAGCATCGGCGACGGCGCGGGAGGCCATTGTGACGGACCGGCCGGACAGCGCGGCGGTGCTGCCAATGGGGAGCACGCAGATTGAGACACTCTGGGAATACTGCCGGGAACGACACGGAGAAGGGCATTCGTGGCTTGCGCCGAACCTGCTGGTGAGGCACGGACTTTCGGACCGGGCGGAGCTAAGGATCGAAGCACCGGGCTGGGCATGGCCAGCCGGAGAAGCCGTGCAGTCCGGAGATATCAGCATCGGGGGCAAGCTGCGGTTGAGCGGCGAGGGTGCCGAGATACCCCGGGCGCTGACTGTGTTCGCCACCCTGCCCTCCGGGTCGGCCAGGGAGTCACAGGGACGCAGCGACTACGGCGCCTGGCTGGCAGCGGAGAGGAGCCTGGGAGACCTGTATCTGCTGATCAACGCGGGGGGCTCGTCGCTCTACCTCGATGGCACCAGGCACTGGAAAGGGATTCTCTGGCTGTCTGTTGGAGGAGATCTGCGCCCCGGTACCGCGTGGTATGGCGAGCTCTATGCGGATTTCCCTGAGGGGAGCCGTTGGGAGCCTTTGACAACCTGGGGCGTCAGCCTGTCAGCCAATGGGAAAACGCAGTGGGATCTTTATGCCGGGCGGGGGCTGGACGGCAAAGGTCCATCGTTCTTCGGCGGCGTCGGGTACAGCGTGAGGTTCGATTGAAGGTTGGAGGATGGCGGTGAGACTCCTGACGAGGGGGGCGGCTCTGCTGCTCTGCGCCGCGCTGCTGGCCGGTTGCGCTGGCAGGAACCCCGAGCAGAAAGACGACGGGCATCTGCGAATTGTCTGCACGACGGGAATGATTGCCGACGCAGCGCGCAACGTGGCCGGGCCGCTGGCCGACGTGCGCGCTCTGATGGGCCCCGGCGTCGATCCGCACCTGTACAAGGCCACGGAAAGGGATATCCGCCTGCTGGCGCACGCGGATATCGTGTTCTACAACGGGCTGCACCTGGAAGGGCGGATGGGCGAGGTGCTGTCCCGGCTGGGTGAGCGTAAAACAGTGGTGGCGCTGGGAGACAGCCTGCCAGCCCAGCGGCTACGGAGAACCCCGGAAGGAGCCCTGGACCCGCATATCTGGTTCGACGTTTCGCTCTGGCAGATGGCGGTTCGAGTCGTAGCAGATACGCTGAAGAAAACCGACCCCTCCAGCTCACGGGTCTACGAGGAGAACGCCCGCCGCTACCTCACGAAGCTGGAGGAGCTGCACCGCTACAGCAAGGAACAGATTGCAACCATTCCCCGCGAGCGCCGGGTGCTGGTGACAGCGCACGATGCTTTTCGGTATTTCGGAGAAGCCTACGATATCGAGGTGCGCGGAATCCAGGGGCTGAGCACGGAGAGCGAGGCAAGCGTGCGCGACATCAATGAGCTGGCGCGATTCCTGGCCAGTCGCGGCGTGAAGGCCGTATTCGTGGAGTCCACCATCTCCCCGAAGAACGTTCAGGCGCTCATCGAGGGGTGCCGGGCACTGGGGCATGAGGTGCGCATCGGCGGAGAGCTGTTCGGGGACGCCATGGGTGCCGAGGGTACACCGCAGGGGACATACGCTGGCATGGTGCGGCACAACGTGGACACCATCGTCCAATCTCTGAGATAGCAGAAGCAAGAGGCTGAATATGGCGGCAACGCAGGAGAAAGACTTAGCAGAGCGTGCGATAGCGGCGGATGCGCCGCCACTGGAGATCCACGATATGACGGTGGCCTATCAGAAGCGCCCGGTGCTCTGGGACATCGACCTGCAGCTGCCGGAGGGACGCCTGATCGCCATCATCGGCCCCAACGGGGCGGGCAAGAGCACGCTCATCAAAGCCGCGCTCGGCCTGGTGCCCCGGGCAAGCGGCAGGGTCGAGGTGTATGGCAGACCCATAGAAAAGCAACTCTCATTGATCGGCTATGTACCCCAGCGCGAGTCCGTAGACTGGGACTTCCCGGTGAGCGTCCTGGACGTGGTGATGATGGGGCGGTATGGCAAACTGGGATGGTTCCGGCGGCCCGGGCGTGAGGATCGCGAGGCGGCGATGGATTGCCTGCGAAAGGTGGCGCTTCAGGACTTCGCGGGTCGCCAGATCAGCCAGCTTTCGGGCGGCCAGCAGCAACGGGTGTTCCTTGCAAGGGCTCTTGCGCAGGAGGCCCGGCTTTACTTCATGGACGAGCCCTTCGCGGGAGTGGACGCCGCCACGGAGCAGGCTATTCTGACGATCCTGCAGGAGCTGCGCAGCCACGGCAGGACCGTCGTGGTGGTGCACCACAGCCTGCAGACGGTCCGGGAATACTTCGATCACGTGGTGCTGCTGAACATGCGCGTCGTCGCGCACGGGCCCATCGAGGAGGTCTTCACGGAGGAGAACCTGAGAAACACCTACGGCGGCCGACTGCCGTTGCTGGAGCAGGCAGCGGACGCCGTGCAGAGAAGGAGCGTCTAGGACTATGTCTGGCCCTGCTCCGTGGCTTGCGGTTCTGGCTCTGGCGATACTACAGGCGGCCCTGTTCGCCGTTGTTGGAGCCGAACGCCTGCTGGGCTGGGTGCAGGCCGCCTGGGCCTCGGCAGGGCTGCCTTACAACACCGTAATGGTGCTGGCGGGTTCCGGTCTGCTGGGCGTATCCTCCGCCGTCATCGGAAGCTACGCGGTATTGCGCCGGCGGTCGCTGATCGGGGATGCAGTGGCGCACGCGGCGCTGCCCGGCATCGCGTTGGCGTACCTCATCGCGCGGGAGCGCAACTTCTTCCTGCTTCTGCTGGGAGCTCTGGTGTCCGGCGTGCTGGGAGCGATGGTCATCTCCTGGCTGCGGCAGAGCACGCGCACGCGCCAGGATGCCGCCATCGGGCTGGTGCTGAGCGTCTTCTTCGGGCTGGGAATCGTCCTGACGTCCGCCGTGCAGCGCGACCCGAGCGGCGCGCACGCCGGCCTGGAAGGATTCCTTCTGGGCAAGACGGCGGGACTGGTAAGCCAAGACCTGCTGCTGATCGCGGTGACCTCCGCCAATATCCTGCTGCTGGTGGGGCTGTTTCAGAAGGAGTTTCTGCTTCTCAGCTTCGACCCCGGGTTCGCCGCCGTGCAGCGTTGGCCGGTCAACGCGCTGGATATTCTGATGATGACTCTGCTGGTAGCCGCAACGGTGATCGGGCTGCCGGCGGTCGGGGTTGTACTGATGGCGGCCATGCTGATCATCCCGGGCGTGGCGGCGCGGTTCTGGACGGACCGGCTTGCCGCTCTTCTTCCTCTCTCAGGGGCCATCGGGCTGGGAAGCGCGGTGGCGGGTACATACGTCAGCTCCGTCCGGGAAGGGATGCCCACCGGGCCGGTCATTGTGCTGGCGGCGGCAGCAGTTTGTCTGTTTTCGATGTTTGCGGCCCCGCGCCGGGGGATCGCTGCGGGAGTCGTGCGAAGACTCCAGATGCAGGAGCGCGTGGCGCGGCAGAATCTGCTGCGGTCTCTGTATGAGCTGGTGGAGGAATCACCTGACTCTGCCGTTACCGCGGAGGATGTGGCCGGCAAGCGCAGCTGGAGCGTGCCTGATGCCATGAAGCTTTTGCGGCGGGCCGAAGGGCGCGGCGAGATCCGCAGGACAACGGACGGCAGGTGGACGCTGACGGATCTCGGTCTCCAACGAGCCCTGGACGTGGTGCGGGCGCACCGGCTCTGGGAACTGTATCTGGTGGAGCAGGCGTCCATCGCCGCCGACCACGTGGACCGTGACGCGGACGAGCTGGAGCACATTCTCCCGCCCGAGATGCTGCATCAACTGGAAGACCGGCTGAAACAGAAAGGCCGCTGGCCGGAAGACAGGGTACCCGCGTCCGTTCATCCGCTGGAAGGAGTCGCCGGGGAGGAACGCTGATGGACACCGTTTTCGGTATGGATGCCATCGTCTTCTGGATCATCGCCACAATGGCGCTGGTCAATGTGACCGGCGCGCTGCTGGGGACGTTCCTTGTGCTCCGCAGGATGAGCCTGCTGGGAGACGCCATCTCCCACGCCGTGCTGCCCGGACTGGCGCTTGCCTTCATGCTGACGGGAACGCGCGAACCCTTCCCTATGCTGGCCGGGGCTATGGCCGCCGGACTGCTGACCGCGCTTTTGACACACCTGATCCACCGCTATGCAAATGTGCCGGAAGACGCGGCGATGGGGGTGGTGTTCACGTCTCTGTTCGCGCTGGGTGTGGTGATGATCACCCGGGTGGCAACTCACGTGGATCTGGATCCCGGATGTGTGTTGTATGGCGTGCTGGAGTCCGCCGCGCTGGACACGCGGACAGTGTTCGGGATGGAGATCCCCCGTGTGGCGGTGACCCTGAGCGCCACCTTCTTGGTCACCGTTGCCTTTGTAGCTCTCTTCTGGAAAGAGCTGAAGATCGTCAGCTTCGACCCGCAGCTGGCGACTACGCTCGGCATCAACGCGGACCGGGTCCACTACCTTCTGATGGGACTGGTGGCAGCGTTCACTGTGGCTGCGTTCGAGGCGGTTGGCTCCATCCTGGTGGTGGCCATGCTCATCGCACCGGCGGCCACGGCTTTTTTGCTGACAGACCGTCTGCACTGGATGACGCTCATCGCCGCGGCCATCGGCATTCTGATCGCCATCCTGGGAAGGAACATCGCTGCGGTCTATGATGCGCCTGTCGCCGGGATGGCCTCGGTGGTGGCGGGCGGACTGTTTATGCTGGCTGTTCTGTTTGCCCCGCGATACGGCATTGTGGCGCGAAGGCTTGCGCAGGTAAGGCTGGGACTGCGCATATCCGGCGAAGACCTGCTGGGGCTGGCCTACCGCTGGCAGGAGAGCGGCGCGCGGACGCCGCTGACAGCATCCGGCGCGCTGGATGCGGCGGGAGGCGGAGTTGCCTCCCGAACTGCCCTCTGGCTGCTGAAGCGTGCGGGTCTGCTTGTGAAATCGGGGGAGGGCTTGCGGCTGACCGCCAGCGGCGAGCAGCGAGCCTCCAAACTGGTGCACCGGCACAGATTATGGGAGGCTTACCTGGCCAAACACCTGCCTCTTCCCGACGACCATCTGCACTCCCCGGCGGACCGGATGGAGCACTTCATGGACTCGGAACTGCAGCGGCAGGTGGAGGAACAGGTGCCGGAGCCACACGGACCGTCCGGCGCTCCGCGTTGACGAGCGGGGCGGCTTTCCGTATAATGGCTGGTGCCACTTGCGGCGCGCGCCCCCGTAGCTCAGTGGATAGAGCGCGGGCCTCCGGAGCCCGAAGCGCAGGTTCGATCCCTGCCGGGGGCGCTTGACACCCCTTCGATCTTCCAGGGCTCGTCTAGCCCTTCACCGCTCCTGCCGTCAGCCCCGCTGTAATGCGCCTCTGGAACAGGATATAGCCCACAAGCGTGGGCACCATGACGATTACCAGCCCGGCGAACAGGGCGCCCCAGTCCGTCTGATAGTGCTGCTTCTGAGCCATGTTGGCGATCGCCAGCGGAAGGGTGATGCGGTCGTTCTCGGTCATGATGACCAGCGCCAGCGGGTACTCGTTCCATAGCCCGATGGCATCAAAGATGCCGGCCGTAATCAGGCCAGGACGCGCGAGCGGCAGCATGATCCTCCAGAAGATTCCCCATCGGGAGCATCCGTCAATCGCTCCAGCCTCCGCCAGCTCGCCAGGCAAAGTCTTGAAGAACCCCGTGAGAATGAAGATGGTGAACGAGAGGGAATACGCCACATATGCGACGATCAGGCCCGCATACGTGTTCAGTAGGCCCATGCGGTTAAGCAGGAGATACAGCGGAATAACCCCCAGAAACACGGGGAACATCATCCCGAACAGGAAGACGTTGTAAAGCACCCCGGAGCCGGCAAACACAAACCGGGCCAGCACATAGGCCGCCATCGCGCTGATCAGGAGCAGGAACACCATGCTGACCACAGTCACGACGGCGCTATTTAGGAATGCCTGAGCCAGCCCCAGATCGCCGGAGAGCGTGTCGCCCAGCCAGGCCTTCACGTAGTTCTCCCAGCGAGGCTGTTGCGGCAGTCCCCAGGGATCCTGACTGATCTCCGAGGAGCTGCGAAGGCTTGCAATGACCACCCAGGCAAGCGGGTAAGCCACAAGCACCGCATAGGCGATGAGGACGAGGTAGATGGGCAGCCGCTTGACCATGACCGTTCCGACGCGAAGGAGTTCGCCGCCGGCCAATCAGGCTCCTGCCCGCAACGAACGCATACTCTCCGAAATGACGGCGTGGGTCTAAAACAGAGTCAGGCGAGGGCGATCCCTGGGCTCAGGAGTGTCGTCATCGTCGAAATCCAGCGCCGCCATCGAGCGGATGACGTCGCCCCGGCTGATGATGCCCACCACTTTGCCGTCGCGCACGATGGGAACGCGGTTGATGTTGTGCTCCACCATCGCGCGGGCGATATCCGCAACGGAGGACTTCTCGCTGAAAGAGATGACCTTGCGCGTCATGGCCTCGCCGACCGTCACCGCGCTGGCCCGTGCCGCGGCCTCGGCCACGGGGTCCGGCAGCTTCTCCGTGAACGGTAGAGGAGCCGGTCCGCTGGAAGGGGCAGGCATACCCCTTAGCAGCAGGTCTTTCTCCGAGATGATGCCGACCAGCCTATCGTCCACGTCCACCACGGGCAGTCCGCTGATGTTGTGTTTTGCCATCAGGCGCATGGCCTCTTCCACCGAGGCGCCCTTCTTCACCGTGATGACATTGCGCGTCATGATCTGGTCGGCGGTATGTGGTCGCATCAGATACTTGTCAAGCTGGGTACTGGCCATCATGGCAAGAACCGTAACGCAATCCGCTTTGCCGCGGGTTCCGCATCCGGCTGCCAGATAGACTCTTTTTCAGAACCGGTCGTCGGATGAAGGCGTAAAACAGTCTTTCAGGAACTGCCCCACCCGTCCGGTGCGCCCTCTCCACTCTACCTCAACCACATCGAACCTGCATGGGGCCTGACATCCCTGCTCCTGCAGCCAGCTCCGCGCCGCCCGCGTGATCTTTTCACGCTTGCGGGCATCGACGGACTCCGCCGCTCCCACAGGGGCTCCGGACCTGCGGCTGCGGACTTCCACGAAGCAAACGGTCTCGCCGTCCTGCGCGATAATGTCTATCTCCCCGAACCGGCAACGGTAGTTGGACGCCACGATCCGCATCCCCTGGCCGCGCAGAAAGGCGCGCGCCACATTCTCTGCGGCCGCACCGGCCAGCAATCTCCGCCGTTCCTCTTGCGCGCCGAGATGCAGCCTTTGCTGCGCCACAATCCGCGCGCACGGAGCAAAACTCATCCGGTGCTCCGGGCAGGGGCCGAGACGCTCCAGCGCCTGGAGATGCTCGGCGGTCCCGTAACCTTTGTTGCGCGCAAAGCCGTATCCCGGGTACTTCGCGTCCAGTTCGCGCATCAGGCCGTCCCTGGTGACCTTGGCGACAATCGAGGCGGCAGAGATGGAGACGCTCAGGGCATCGCCGCCGGGCACTGCGCGGTGCGGCGCGACGAACCCTGGGACCGGCAATCCGTCCAACAGGCAGAAATCGGGTGGAGGAGAAAGGGCGCGCACTGCATCTGCCATCGCCTTCCGGGATGCTTCCAGGATGTTGAGATGGTCGATCTCGTCCCGCCCGGCCAGGCCGATGCCAATGCCGAGGGCCTGCTCGCGGATCCGCTCCCAGGCGCGCTCGCGCTGCGCTTCGGAGAGAGACTTGGAATCCTCGATGCCATCCGGGTCGAAGTCCGGAGGAAGAATGACTGCGGCAGCCACGACCGGGCCCGCCAGCGGGCCGCGCCCGGCCTCATCCACCCCGGCCACCCGGACAAACCCTTCCTGCCACGCCAGGCGCTCGAAGCGCCAACGGTCCCGGGGGGCTTTGCAAGCCGCTCCGATGCTGCCCGGTTCCGGGGGCATTCCCGTTCCTCCTCGCGCTCCTGGCTGCCCCGCCAGCTCCTCTGCTAGAACAACAGCCGAATGCGGGACGGCGGCCAGAAGATAAGCATGGCTTTGCCCAGAATACGTTTACGTTCCAGGGCTCCGTTGCGGTGGCTATCGTTGGAGTTGTTCCGATTGTCGCCCATCACGAAGACCGTCCCCTCTTCTACTTTTGTCTTCGGAAGGTCGTAATCCGGATCCTCCAGAGTGTATGGCTCGTCCAGCACTTGGCCGTTGCGCAGAGTCTGGCCGGGCACGATCCTGACATCCTCCGGTTTCACGCCCAACCAATCCGCCAGCTGTTTCTTGCTGATGACCCTGCCGTCCGCGATGATCCCGTCCTTCAGATATTTGCACTGGATCTCGCTGCGGTTGACCGGCACCACCCCGTTCTGGATGAGCAGATTCTTGACCTCCGAACGGCTGAGGATCTGTGCGCCCACAATAAACTCTCCACCCCGGACCTCGATGGTATCACCCGGCACGCCGATCAGGCGCTTGATGTAGTCCTTCTCGCCGCCGCCCCCCTGGTCCCAGGACTCCGGAGCTTTGAACACGACAATATCTCCCGGCTGCGGCTTGAACAGTCGGTAGCCCAGCTTGTTGACCAGGATGTGATCGTCCTCCAGCAGGGTCGGGTGCATGGACCCGCTGGGGATGAAGAACGCCTGAACCAGAAACGGCCGGATGATGAAGAACACGAGAGCCATGGCGACAGCCAGCGACTCGGCCACCTCGGCCGCCGACTTCGCCAGAGGCTCGTCCAGTTTGAGGAGAGCGTACCTAAGGACCAGTAGAGCGGCAACGATCACAAGGACCGATTGCCAGCTCAGGTTAGCCAGTTTTTCGGTCATTTACCGGTCCCGGCGCTCTTTGATGCGTGTAGCCTTTCCGACCTTGCCCCTCAGATAATAGAGCTTGGCGCGGCGGACATCTCCCCGCCGCGTGACCTCGATCTTATCAATCTTGGGAGAATGAATAAGAAACGTCCGCTCGACACCCACTCCGTGGGACATCTTGCGGACGATGATGCTCTCGCGGACGCTGCCGTGCTGCCGGCCGATGACCGTCCCCTCGAACACCTGCACCCGCTCCTTGCCCCCTTCGGACACGCGGACGTGCACCCTTACCGTGTCACCGGGCTGGCAGTCGGTGACATCCGGCTTCATCTGCTGCTTTTCCAGTTCCCGGATAACCTGCTGCAATGGATTCTCCTATCAGTGTCTGGCCGGCCCTCTTCCGCTTCACCGGCCCGGAATCGGTCCCCCAGGGACCAACAAAACCTAACTTTCACGCGCGCTCCGCTCTCAGCTTCTCCAGCAGAGCGTCGTCCGCTCCCAGCTCCTCCAGCATCTGCAGATCGTCCCGCGTGAGACGCGCAGATGCCAAGAGATCAGGCCGCCTTTCCAGCGTCCTTCTTAGCGACTCCCTGCGCCGCCATCGGGCAATCATCGCGTGGTGCCCGCTCAGAAGCACCTCCGGCACCCGCCACCCACGATACTCTTCCGGCCTGGTATACTGGGGATACTCCAGCAGCCCGTCCCGGAAGCTCTCCTCCTCCGCGGACTCCGCCTTGCCCAGCACGCCCGGAACATAGCGGGCCACAGCATCCACCAGCACCAGCGCCGGAAGCTCCCCGCCCGTCAGCACATAGTCACCGATGGAGATCTCATCATTCACCAGGTGCTCGCGCACCCGCTCGTCCACGCCTTCATAGTGGCCGCAGATCAGGACCAGATGGTCCTCCTCCGCAAGCTCCTCCACCAGGCGCTGATCCAGCTTCCTGCCCTGCGGACTCATCAAGATGATCCGCACCGGTTCCCCGGCCTTCCGGCGGAGATCCGTGATGGCCTCATCCAACGGCTCCACCTTCATCACCATCCCGGAGCCGCCGCCGTATGGGGCATCATCCGCGGTCCGGTGGCGGTCGTGGGTGTAATCCCGCAGATCCACCACCCGCAACTGCAGGGCTCCACTCTCCCGCGCCCGGCCGATGATGCTGTGCGACGCGCACTGCTCCACCATCGCCGGGAAGAGCGTGACCACTTCTATGATCATCGGGTGGGCGGGCCGCCCCTTCCTTCAGTCCCCGGTGAGGCCGGCGATGTCCCTGACCACCACACGCCGTCCTTCCAGATCCACGCGCACGATAAACTCGCTCACCGCGGGAATCAAGACCTTCCCCGCCACCCAGACATCGTTCGCGAGTCCAGTCAGCACTTCGGTAATGACCCCGATGCTCCTGCCGTCCTCGAAGACCGCCTCCAGCCCAATGATATCGTCCAGCCAGAAGCGGCCTTCCTCCAGCTCAGGGCGGTCCTCCTCGCGCACGGCAAGCAGCGCTCCGCGCAGATCCTCCGCGCCTGTCCGGCTATCCACCCCGGAGAGCTTGACCAGCGCCGCCCCCTGATGGATCCTTACGGACTCTACGGCGGCGGGGGTCCCGCTGATTCCGTCACGGGTGACGATCAGCTCCCTGCGCTGGCCCAAGACATCCGGGAAATCGGTCTCCAAGGCAACCTTCAGCTCGCCCCGGATGCCGAACGGACGCACCACTCGACCGACGACCACCAGAGCCGCGTTCACCGCGCCACCATCCGGCGTCCCCCAAAGGGTCTCAGGACTGAATCTCCACCTGGGCTTCCCTGTTCTGCCGCGCGGCCAGCGCGCTCGCCACCGTCCGCAGCGCATTCGCGATGCGTCCGTCCCGGCCGATCACCTTGCCCAGGTCGCGCTCCGAGACGCTAATGTCATAGGTCACCCTGGATCCGGAGACCGTCTCCCGGACCCGGACCCGCTCCGGCTCGTCCACCAGTCCGCGGACGATCACTTCCAGCACCGCTTTCATCGCCGCTCCTTGAGCCTTCCCGCCCTGTTGTCCCGTGCGCCTTACTCTTGCTCAGCCGGGGCTTGTTCGCCCGCGGCAGCAGCTGGAGCAGCGGCGGCCATTTTCTGCCCGCCTCCAAGCTCACGAGGCGGAAGCGGCGGCAGGATACCCTGCTTCACCAGCAGTGCCCGCACGGTATCGGACGGCTGCGCGCCGCGGGACAGCCACAACTCCGCCTTCTCCCGGTCCACCGTCACCGCTGGCGGATCCAGCTTCGGGTCGTAAGTTCCGATCTGCTCGATGAACCGCCCATCGCGCGGGGAGCGCGAGTCCGCCACCACGATGCGGTAGAACGGCTTCTGGCGCGTCCCCATTCTCTTGAGTCGCATTCTAACGGCCAAGTCTTGTGCGTATCCTCCTTCGCCCGCCGGCCCCGCCGGCAGGCCGAATGCGTTCCGCGGGCCGCGGCCCGCAAATCTCAGGGCAACTGACTAAATGCCCTATCCTCCCGGAAACGGCAACTTCCCCATGCGCTTCAGCGCCTTCGGATTTTGCTCCATGCTCGCGAGTTGGCGCATCATGCGCCGCATATCCTGAAACTGGCGCAGCAGCCTGTTGACGTCCTGGATGTTCGTGCCGCTGCCCAGAGCGATCCGCCTGCGGCGGCTGCCATTGATGATGGACGGATCCCTGCGCTCCTGCAGGGTCATCGAGTTGATGATAGCCTCGATGCGGTCCATCTCCTTCTCGTTGACTCCCGCCTCCTCCAACTGGCGCGCCGACGCTCCCAGCCCCGGGATCATGGAAAGGATCTGTTCCAGCGGGCCCATCCTGCGCATCCGGCGGAGCTGCTCCAGATAGTCGTCGAAGCCAAATGTATCGTGCGCCAGCTTGTCCTGCAGCTGGCGGGCCTGCTCCTCGCTGAAGGCCTGCTCCGCCTTCTCCACCAGAGACAGGACGTCTCCCATTCCCAGGATCCGACGGGCCATGCGGTCCGGATGGAACGGCTCCAGACCGTCCATCTTCTCGCTGACCCCAACCAGCTTGATGGGCAGTCCCGTCACGTGCCGTATGCTGATGGCCGCCCCACCCCGCGCGTCGGCGTCCATTTTGGTGAGCACGAACCCTGTCACCGGCACGTGCTTTCCGAATTCCACCGCCGTGTTGACGGCGTCCTGGCCCGTCATGGCATCCAACACCAGAAGCACCTCGTGCGGCTGCACGGCGCGGCTGACATCGGCCAGCTCGCGCATCAGGTCTTCGTCCGCATGCTGGCGCCCGGCCAGGTCCACGATGACCGGATCCAGGCCCTGACGCCGGGCCTGCTCGATGCCGTCCCGCGCCACCTGCACGGCCGTGCTGCCCGCCCCGCCAGGGAAGACCTGCGCGCCCACCTGGCGCGCCAGCACCGCCAGCTGCTCCGCGGCGGCCGGACGGTGCACGTCGGCGGCCACCAGGAGCGGCTTTTTCCCGTCAGAGATGTACCGGAGCGCCAGCTTGGCGGCCGTGGTGGTCTTGCCCGCCCCGTTCAAACCCGCCAGCAGGATGACGGTGGGAGGCCTGGCGCTGACGGCAAGCCGGGGGTCGGATTCCCCCAGCAGCGCGATTAACTCGTCCCGGACGATGGCGATGACCTGCTGCGGGCCGGTCAGGCTCTCCAGCACCTCCTGGCCCACCGCCTTCTCGCGGACGCGAGCGACAAACTCTTTGGCCACCCGGAAGTTGACGTCAGCCTCCAACAGGGCGCGGCGCACCTCTTTGAGTGCGGAGTCCACGTCCTGCTCGGTGAGGCGTCCGCCGCCCCGCAGGTTGCGGAACACCTCCTGCAATCTGGCTGTCAGGTTGTCGAACATGAGTCCGTAAAGAAACGGCCGAAACAGCAATATGCCCGGGCCGCCTGGACCCGGGCGAAAACCTTTCAGAATAGCCCCCAATTGCCTTTCACAATATACCTCCGGCGCAGCGTTCCTGTCAAACGCAGACGGGGTCGGTCCTACTCAGGCACCTTTTGCCCATTTCTGCCCCCATCCCGCGAATTCGTGCGGAAATGCTTGACCGCGAAGAATGCGAGGTGTTAGTATGGTTTGATTGTGGACGCACGGTGCACAGCGAGAGAGAGTGAGGTCGAGAACTTGAAAAGGCTTATTCTGACATCGGGACGTTTGGCTGAGGGACTGCAGGCTGCTGTTACCGACCGAGGATGGACAGCTATGAGGAAGGGCCGGGCAGCCAGTCTCTGCATCGCGCTTACGCTGGCTTTTGCACTCTTGCCTGTAGCACCCGTATCTGCAACCCGACCGGACATCAAGTGGATGGCCGGCGGGCATACTAATGGAATCTCCTGCGTGGCCTACTCGCCGGACGGCCAGACACTCGCCAGCGGAAGCTGGGACGGGACCATCAAGGTCTGGAGGGTCGCTGACGGGTTGCTGATCCGTACGCTCACCGGGCCCTCGCATTCTGTCTTTTCCATTGCCTTCTCCCCAGACGGCCAGATTTTGGCCAGCGGAAACTGGGATGGGACCATCAATATCTGGCGTATTGCGGAAGGGGCGCTCATCCGGAGATTCAGCGGGCATGCGGACGCAGTGACGTCTGTCGCATTCTCTCCGGACGGGCAGACTCTGGCCACCGGCAGCTGGGATAGCACCATCCGGCTCTGGCTGGTCTGGGATGGTTCGCTTATCCGCACCCTCACGGGGCACCTGGACGACGTGCTCTCTGTCGCCTTCTCTCCGGACGGCCAGACTCTGGCCAGCGGAAGCGACGACAAGTCCATCAGGATCTGGCGAGTCTCGGATGGCTCGCCCATTCGCACCCTCACCGGCCATGCCTACTCCGTATACTCTGTCGCATTCTCCCCAGACGGCCAGATTTTGGCCAGCGGAAGCTGGGACAACACTATAAGGCTCTGGCGGGTCTCAGATGGAACATTTATCCGCACTCTCACCGGGCATACAGCTTCAGTCAACTCAGTCGCTTTTTCCCCGGACGGCCAAACACTTGCCAGTGGAAGCTACGATCTGAGTATCAGGTTTTGGAGAATCTCCGATGGTACAATCCTCCGCTCCCTGGCCGCGCATACCTCCGCTGTCAATTCCGTCGCCTTCTCCCCGGATGGCCAGACATTGGCCAGCGGAAGCGGAGACAATTCCCTCAAAATCTGGCGAGTCTCGGACGGTTCAGTCAGCCGCAAACTCACCGGCCATTCAAACGTTGTGACCTCTGTCGCTTTTTCCCCCGACGGCCAGACACTAGCCAGCGGGAGTCAATTCGATACCATCTTACTGTGGCGAGTCTCGGACGGTTCACTCATCCGCACCTTTCCAGGGCAGACCTCTCATTTCACCGCTGTGGCTTTCTCTCCTGACGGTCAGATCTTGGCCAGCGGGAGATGGGACGGCTCCATCAGCCTCTGGCGCGTCTCCGACGGTTCACTCATCCGTACAATCGCCGGACATACTGACGATGTGACCTCCGTTGCTTTCTCACCCGATGGTCAGATTCTGGCTACAGGGAGCCACGATAAAGTGGTAAGGCTGTGGCGTGTCTCGGACGGCGCCTACATTCGCGGCCTCAGCGGTCATGGTTCGGTCGTCTATTCCCTCGCCTTCTCGCCAAACGGTCAGTTCCTGGCCAGCGGGAGCTGGGACAACACCATCAGGCTCTGGCGCGTGTCGCAGGGCACACTCATCCGCATCCTGAGTGGTCACGCGGCCGGGGTTAACTCTGTCGCCTTCTCTCCAGACGGCCAGACACTGGCCAGCGGAAGCGAGGACAATACCATCAGGTTTTGGCGTGTCCTAGACGGATCTCTGCTCTACACTCTCTGGGCGCACACTAACGGGGTTAAGTGTGTCGCGTTTGCTGCGGACGGCCAGATATTGGCCAGCGGAAGTTATGATTTGACCATTAAATTCTGGAAGGTCTCAGATGGTACCCTCGTTGAGTCCTTCGACGAGGAGACAGCAAGGGGAATCGCAAGTCTGGCATTTTCACCGGGAGGTACGCTGCTGGCATGGGGTAGAGGAGACGCGACAGTCACAGTCGCTTTCGCGCCCACCGGTGACTTCCCCGCCTCTCAACCAGTAAGGAACAATTCTAACGGCCATTACTATGAGTTCGTGAGAATGGGGGTGACGTGGGCTCAAGCGGATGTTCTCGCCGGCCAACGGTTTTTCAACGGGTTACGAGGTCACCTGGCAACAATCACCACCGCTCAAGAACAGCAGTTCATCACTCAACAACTGCTCAGCAGGTACTACTCGGACGGTGCCTGGTGGGTCGGGGGTTTTCAAGACAGTACCGCACCTGACTATTCCGAACCCGCTGGCGGCTGGCGATGGGTGTCTGGCGAAACTTGGTCTTATACGAACTGGTGTCCTGGCGAACCCAACAACTATACTGGAAACGACTCTTATGTGGAGGTCTGGACGACGCCCGGGTGTTACTGGGCCGATACGCCTGACACGACCAACAGAGGGTTTATCGTCGAATACGCTCCTTATTCTGATACCACCCCGCCCTCGACTCCCATAGTGATGACCTCCGGTCTTTTCAGCGCCAGCACTACCCAACTGTCCGCCGGGTGGCTTTCATCCGACCCGGGATCTGGAATCGTGGAGTATACGTATGCCATAGGCACCTCACCTGCCGACACCGGGAGCGGATATGTAGTGAGCTGGAGGTCGGCGGGTACTGCTACGGAAATAACGTACACTGGCCTCAGCCTGAAGGATGGCGTCACATATTACTGGTACGTCCGGGCTCGGAACGGGGCAGGATTGTGGAGCAATGTGGGCGTCAGCAACGGGATCACCATAGATACCAGCCCACCTTCTCGCCCGGCAGTGACGGATACCGGCCGATTCACATCTACTGCATCGGGTCTGTCGGCGTCTTGGAGCGCATCGGATCCGCACTCTGGCATCGCGGAGTATCGTTATGCAATCGGGACGACGCCGGCCGATCCGGGAAGCGGCTATGTCGTGGCGTGGAAATCCGTAGGAAGTATGACGCAGGCTAGCGAGACGGGCCTGAATCTACAATCAGGCGTAACGTATTACTGGTACGTCCAAGCGCGCAATGGCGCGGGTTCGTGGAGTCCGGTGGGAGCAAGCGACGGCATCTATGTCGCGGTGCCGGTGCTGAACCCGGCAAACGGCCACTACTACCAGTATGTGCCTGGGTGGCGGAGCTGGGAGGATGCCGCTGCCGAGGCGGCCACTCTGGAGTATCAGGGACTGAGTGGTCATCTGGCGACGGTGACGTCTCAGGAGGAATGGGACTGGCTGGTGAGCCATATGAGTCAGTGGTGTCCGGCAGGATTCGACCATCTGTGGCTTGGCGGGTATCAGGACCGTCAGGCGCCGGACTATGCGGAGCCTTTGGGCGGCTGGAGGTGGGTGACGGGCGAAGTGTGGAACTGGACGCGATGGCATTCTGGGGAGCCGAATGACCGGTTCTACAACGGGGATCCGGAACATTACCTTGCGTGGTGGCATACGTCATCGGAGAGCGGGTGGAACGACTTCCCGGTCTACGGTGGGATATCGGATCCTGACTTCCACGTCCGGGGGTATCTGGTGGAGTATGACGTTCCGGACACGACGCCTCCCGCAATGCCTGTCGTGACCGACACCGGCCGTTTCACTTCCAACGCCTCGGTTCTGTCCGCGTCGTGGAGCTCCACGGACCCTGAGTCCGGGATTGTGGAGTATCAGTATGCCATCGGGACCTCTCCCACGGATCCGGGGAGCGGATACCTGGTGGGCTGGAAGTCCGCGGGCTTCGCCACGGAGGCGACAGAGACGGATCTAAATCTGCAGGATGGTGTGACCTATTACTGGTACGTGAAGGCCCGGAACGGCTCCGGTCTGTGGAGTGCTGTGGGGGTGAGTGACGGGATCACGGTGGACCTGACCGCACCGGATACATCCATCACCGGTGGGCCGGCAAACTCCAGCCTGAGCCGCAATGCTGATGCCACATTCACGTTCGCGGGAACGGACAACCTGACATCGTCTTCAGCGCTGCGCTTCCAGTGGAGGTTGGATAACGCCGAATGGAGCACCGCTTCCACGGAGGCCACGGTCCATCTGACCAACATTGTGGATGGAGTGCACACATTCCAGCTCCGGGCGTTGGATCTCGTGGGCAACGTGGATCCCACTCCTGCGTCGGTGACCTGGCGGGTGCTGGCAGGCTCTCTTCCGGTTGAAGTGAGTGGCGCGGGCCGGGCGAAGCTCCAGGCGGACGGAGTGGAGCTGCTTCTGACCGGGTGCGTGGTGACCGCGGCTCCGGGTCAGACCGCGGCCGGCCGGGCGTATGTGGAGAGCCTGGACCGCTCCGCGGGCCTTGCCATACTGACGGACCTTGCTCTGATGGAGGGGCAGGTCATCGAGGCGGTCGGCCGGATGAGCACGAACGTGGACGGGGAGCGTGTGCTGACCCAGCCGTTCATCCGGGTCATCGGGCAGACGCAGCCTCTTGAGCCTGTCTGGTTGACGCTTGCCAATGCGGCAGGAGGGCCTTTCTTCCACAGTCTGGCCACCGGGGCCGGTCAGCGGGGAGTGACGGATCCTGCGGGACGGAGCCTTAACACGACGGGCCTTCTGGTGCGAGTGAGCGGCTGGGTGTCTGAGATAGACTCCAACTTCATCTACATCAACGAGGGGTCGTTACCGGTGATCAGAGGTGTGCGAGTGTCGCGGCTGAATGCGCCTTCGACCGTCCGTGTGAACGATTTCGTGAAGGTGACGGGGATCTCCTCGATGCGCCGAGCGGGTCTGTCCTACCAGCTGGTGATCCGTCCGCGCTCATCCGCCGACTTCCAGGTGGTCACGCACGCGGACGAGCCGTAGGGAATCAGAAGAATCCTCCCTCTTCATCCCCCGCCCGCCCTGCTCGGGGCGGGCGGTTTTCCATGGCTTATTGCCTGCCACCCCGTGAGGAGAACGAGCGGGATGCCTCTGCCACCTCCAGGGGTTGACATCCCGCCGCGGCCTCCGGTAGAGTGCAAATGGAATCTCGACCTTTACGGTCAACTTTTCACAGTTTCACCGCCGGGAGAACCATGAACTTTACCGCCAGAGAGGATTACGGACTGAGAGCCGCGCTGGACCTGGCCTTGAACGTGGAGCGCGGGCCCGTGCAGTCCCGCGAGATCGCCACCCGCCAGGGCATCCCGGAGCAGTTTCTGGAGCAACTGCTGGGGGCGCTCCGGCGCGGAGGGCTGGTGCGAAGCGTCCGGGGCGCTGCGGGGGGTTACCTGCTGGCCGCACCACCCTCCGCCATCACAGTGGGCGACGTGCTTCGCACGCTGTCGGGGCCTCTGGTGCCGGTATCCTGCGTTATGGAGGAAGCCGAAGGACCCTGCGAGCACGAGGCATCCTTCGGGGTACACACATTCTGGAAGCGCCTTGCGGACGCGGTGACCGATCTGGCGGACGGCATGACTCTGCAGGACCTGGTGGACATCCAGTTGCAGGCGGATGCGCAGTCCAGCTTTATGATGAACATATGAAAGCCCTGATCTGCGCCCTTCTGCTCTGCGCCGCCTCGCCCGTCCTCCCTGCCGGGGAGATGCGGGACGAATGGTACGGAAACGCCGGGCTGATTGTGCGGAACATCATGGAGCTTCTGGGAGCCCGGTCGGACGAGTGGTTCCACGAGGGCTCCTACCTGCGAAGCATTCAGGCGTTCCGCATGATGACCGCCTACGCCCCCTCCGAGATGCAGCCCCGGTTCCTGACGGCCTGGCTCCTGTGGAGTTCCGGCCGCGACGACGAGGCTCAGGAGACTTTCCGTCAGGCCGTGCTGGCAGCGCCGGACAGCTGGGAGCCCTATCTTGAGGCCGGTCATCACTGGTCCGGCCGTCGCGATTATGTCCGCGCCGCCCTCTGGCTATCCCACGCCTGCCTGCGAGGAGCCCCCGTGGAGGGATGGAAGACGCTTGCACACACCTACCGGCGGCTGGGGCTCTATGAAGACGCCATCCGGGTGATGGAGCAGGCGCGGGAGATGGACCCCTCCGACGGGGCCATCCCCCGCAATCTGGCGCTTCTGCGCCGGATGCTGGAACAGCAGCGCCGCGGCCAGCCGGTCGAGGACTGGTAGAACTCTTCCGCCGTCAGCGTCGCGCCGAGCCGCCGTCCTCCCGCGGGCCGACCTCCCGGGTGACGGACGCTGTGTTCCCGGCCGCGTCCTTCACACGAACCTCCACAGATCTCTTTCCAGGCGCAGCTTCGCTGACGTTGATGACGAAATACTCCCGCTCCTGATCGAAGACGCCGTCGGAGGGTTCGGCGGTGGCCCACTCGCCTTTGCCGTCCAGCCGATACTCCACTGCGGCCACGGGCGCGCCCCTGCCGTCCGCGCGCCCCTCCAGCCTCCGCAGCCTGCCATCCACGAACTCCGCGCTGGCCGCGAAGAGAATGGCCTCAGGTCTGGTGTTGCAGACCCGGAGCGGGCCCGAAATGGCCTCGGCGGTCAGAGCCCGGCTGCCGTTGGAGAGCTCGTCGCTCGCAATGACCTTTAGCAGGTACTCGCCGTCCGCCACTTTGCGCGTGTCCCATTTCCGCGAGGTGTCGTTCGTCCTGGAAGGCTGCTCCGGCGCGCTGTCCTTCCCAGCTTCCTCCTGACGACGGGAACGCGCGGCCGCCTCACGCTCTCGGGCCTTAGCGATAAACGCGGCGCGCGACTCCCACATCTGCTTCCTGACGCTCTCCGGCAGATCCGGGTGGCGATCCAGCTCCTCCCGCATCTGGCGCTCCAGCTCTTCGTCCGACGGCTCAGCACCATTGCCCCCTCTGGCGTTATCCGCCTGCACGGTGCCAGAACCGGCAATCGCTTTTTCGAGAGGCTTCCACGTTTTGCCACCGTCGGCTGACACCAGCAACCGGTAGTTCAGGCGGTCCTTGTCCGGGTCCGATCCGCTCCAGCGGATCTCCTTCTCCCCGCTCCAGAAGGCTCCCGGCTCGGGGCTGGTCAGCTTCACCACAGGCGGGCGGTTCGCGGGCAGATAACTGACCTCCACCTCCCGCACAGCCGGCCCCTCCTGTTCAGAAGAAAACTCCAACCGGTATTGCAGATAGCGGGTCCCCGTTGCCCCCACGTGCAGCGAATCCGTGACATCGCGCCAGGGGCTCCATCCCGCGCCGGGCCTGTCCGTGTTACCCGTGCGGACCTTTATGCGCAGTGGCCCGCCCTGCCCGGTGGCCAGGCGCACACTTCCCCAATCCGCCGGGCGCTCCGCATCGTGGATGGCCGACTCGAACCAGCCGGATGGGGCGGCCTCCGCAAGCCAGACCGCTCCGCTGGACGCTGTCCCGATGACGATACGTCCATCCTCGGCTATGGCGGAGGAGTAACTCTCGAAAGGCTCCCGGCTGCGAGATGTCAGGACAGTATCATCCGGCAAGAATCTATGCAGCGATGCCCCGTCGCAAGCCAGGATCTTCCCGTCTTTGGTGGAGGCGAGCGCAGCGTAAGCTCCTGCGAGCTTCTCCACCAGCGTCACGGGAGCCCCGCCTGGGCGCAAGCGGTAGATCTTGCCGCGTGGCCCGGTGGCGGCGTAGACCGATCCGTCCTGCCCGGCCGCCAGGGAGCAGACGTAGTCTTCCGAAGCCCGGAACAGGGCACGGGCGGATCCTCCCTCCACCCGCCATACCGCGCCTCCGGCGGAAGTGGCGGCGTAGAGACCATCCCCGTCTCCTCGCGCCAACGCCGTGACGTGACCCTGACCGGTATCCGCCACCACATGCACGGAACCATCACGCTCCACTTTCCAGATGCGCCCGCTTCCGCCACCTCCCACAAAAACTCCTCCATCACCTGCGGCCAGCAGAGCGGCAGGATGCACCGCGGGAAGCCTGGCGACGCGCCGGTGCTGGCCGTTTTCTATCAGCCAGACGCCACCATCCGGCGCCGTTCCCACCCAGACGGACGCTCCGTCCACGGCAAGACAGGCCGGCACGAGAGGGCCGAGCGACGCAAGAGGCGTGGCCTCGCCCTCCGGTGAGATCTTCCGGACCTGGCCTCCGGTGCCCGCAGCGGCAACGACGCTGCCGTCGGGGAGCCAGCCAACAGCCCAAATAAATGCATCCGCGAAGGCAGTCAGCCGCCGGAAAGCATACCCCGGCGCGAGTTCGCCGCGTGAGCTGACAGCCACACCATCGCTCTCACCTTTCAGAAAATCCTCACGCGAGTGTTGCAGCCAGGTGCGCGTTTTGCGGCCCACGTCCGAAACGGAAGGGCCAGGGGTTGTGTCTGTGGCGGCTGCGCGGGAAGTCTTCTTCGTCGTCTCCGCATCCGCGGGCTCTTGCTCTGCAGGCTCGGCCGAAGTGGAGGAGTCTGCAGCATCCTCAGCCGCTTCCTCTGTTGCTTCACTCGCAGGTTCTTCGTCGGACGGGGGGGTTGCCGCATCATCCTGAGCCCCTTGAGACGTCAGATACCACACCGCCGTCTCTTGGCTGTCGCTTGCGGCGGACGAGGATTCCTCCGTACCGGACGATTCCTGCGAAGCGGACGGGGTCGTCCTGACCACAGGCAAGGTGGAAGCCGCCGCTGCAGGAGCCTTCTCCAGCAGGCTTCTGCGCTGGATGGTGATGGGAAGCATCTGCGACCCCTGCACCACCCAGCCGGTGGGCTGGACGGTCTTCACCTCGTCACGCACCAGGCGGAGACCGGTCCCACCTGCGGTCTGAAGGGCTTCCTCCATGACGGGCGACAGACCGGTAAGGCGCTCACCGTTCAGCGTGAACGAGGCGCTTGGAAGGATGATGCGCGCCACCAGACTGTTGTTCGCATCCAGTTCCCGGAAGCGCTGCAACATCTGCCTTACGCTGACCGCGTTGCGGATGTCCTCCAGCGCACTGGAAGGCGGAGCCGTCTGCGAACCCGCAGGGCCGGAAGCGCTTTGCCCGAGGCCCGAGCCGCCCCCATGGACCACGACAATGGCGCGTCCGTCCAGCGCATTTTCGGGGATCTGCACTTCCAGCGTGCGGACCACAGGCTCGGAGCGGTAAGGACGAAGCTGCACGTGCAACCTGACGGACTCACCGGGCCGGAATGTGGAGCGGTCCGTGAAGACGCGTTCCACCTCCGCCGTCTGGCGCGTGTCGTACAGCGTGACTTCCAGCGAGACCCGCTCCGGCAGCACAGGCGCGAACCGATTCCCTTGCAGCAGTGCGACGATGGCGTTTAGATCTTCCAGCGCCGAAGACGTCACATCCGCTTCGCTGAAAAACAGGTTGGTCCGTTCCACAGGATCCAGCCCCTCCGGCTTCACAGTGGTGCGCACTACGGCCATCCCCTCGCCGGGATAGGGCCTCAGACGGCCCAGAGCCTCCAGGGCGACCATCCGCGTGAAAAGAGGGGTCACCAGCGGATGGCGCACCACCGAGGCCCGGAACCGGCGGACAGCGCCCCTCTCTCCAATGCGCATGGTCACCTCAACGGGCACCATCGCCGGGCGATGCCCCACCCTGGCGGAGACGGCAAAGGGCAGATCGTGAGTGGAAGCGCCCACAAAGCTCACCGGGGAGGCCAGCTTGAAGGATGAGAGATAGCTGGTGAAGACGTCATGCACCCAGGCGGTGCACATCGGCGCCTCCAGCGGCCCGATCTGCAGGAACGGATGCCCGAAGGCCAGGATTCGGTCGCCTCTCCGATACGTGACCGTGCCCACCGCTGTGACATCCACATCCCCGGTGACCAGGGAAAAGCCCACCGCCGATCCCTCCTTGAGAGGCAGGGGGTCACGATCCATACGGCCCGGTCCCTCACGCACCTGCAGGGGAATGCCGGCGAGCTCCGCGCTCAGAAGCGACAGAGTGCGTGGCGAAAAGCCGGAGACCGTTACCGTGCCGGTCAGCGGCCGGAACCAGGCGGTACCGTCAGGGCCGCCAGAGGAAGCGCGCTTCGGATCGGTCGTGATGCCGAACGCCCGGATGCGGCCCTGCCCCACAGGAATGCTCGCGGGAAGCGGTCGGGGCTCGTCCATCCCCGGAGGCGACTTCGGCAGAGACGGATCCCAGGCCGCCAGCATATCCTCGATGGGCGTCACCAGCCCGATGGGCTCGCGCGCGAAGCTGCCGGCAAATGCGATGGCGCCGATGATCTTGCCCTGAATATACACCGGGCTGCCGCTCATCCCTTCGGCGATGTTGATGGGGCGCCTGTCGAGTTCGCCTCCCCCGATGCGCACGAGTATGAGCGGGCGTCCCAGGTTCATCCCGGGCATCACCCCAAGGACCTTCACATCGAAGCGCTCGACGCGCGCCCCCTTGAAGACGGTAAGGCCATACCCCTGCATCCCCGCGCGAACCTGTGAGACGGGCATGATGCGCGCGGCATCCTCCGGCGGAACGGCGGATGCCAGGGCGAATCGCGAAAAGGCGACGGACAAAAGCGCTGCGGCAGCCGCAGCGGCGAGAGGGACGAGACGCGTCTTCAGCAAGCCAGATCCTCCACAGCATTGGGAACGGAACCGGCGCCGCCAACGCGCCGCCGGTCCGTGGACGGGGCATCAAGCATCATTATGGCATGCGCGGCCGGGAAAGGGAGTGCAAAGCCTGAGGCAGCCGGTCATCCGCTACGCTTGGGGATGAAAAACCTTCCCCATTCATCGAACACTCCAACTGATATGGGACAGCAAAGGAGATCATCCCCTGCTCACGGAACGGAAGGCCGTTTGAAAATGCAACACAACCGGTTCTTGATCTTAGCCTTAGCCAAAGCAATGCTGATCGCCGCGACACTGGCCGCTTGCCGGCCTGCCGCCGCGGAGGAGGATACGCAGCCTGTGTTCCGCTTCAATCCCGCAAGCGGGACGACGTGGACGGAGGAATCCACCTCCCGGCGCACGCTCTTGGCCGCAGGTCTGGATCCGGACGAGGAGACCCTTAAGGTCCGGATCCGGTATTCGGTGACCCGCTCAGACGCAGGATACACGATGGTGGCCGACCCGTCCGGGTTCGAGATGATGCGCGCCGGGAAACCCGTGGCGGATCCGGTGCAGCAAATAGTGAACACCACTCGGGTGACGTATCGCCTAGACGCGGAGGGAAGGCTGCAGAGCATCGAGGGCTACGGCAGCGTCCTGGATGCGGCTCTGCGTGTTGCGCCGAAAGAGATGGCGCGATCCCTGCCAGCCACGCTGAGCGAAAAGGTGCTGGTGGAAAAGGAGACCAGTGCCTGGAGGGCGCGCATCGGAGACGCCATCGGGCTGCCGGCGGAGCCCGGCGCGGGATGGGTGAGCGAAGGAGTCGCCCCCCTCCCCGACGGACGGCAGGCACGCTATTACATCGTGACCGTGTTCACGGGATGGCAGCAGCAGGGCGACAGAAGGCTTGCCCGACTGAAGTTCACATTCGGAACGGACTCCGGGAAGCTCCAGGCGCAGGCCAACGACCTCGCCCGCGACACGGTCCGCCTCCGTCTGAGACCGCGCCCGGTAGCCGAGCTTCCCGGATTCAGCATCAGCGGGTCCGGAGAGCGCCTGGTGGACCCGGAGACAATGATCGTGCACTTCGAGAAATCCTCCCGCACCCTCCAGGTCCCGCTGCGCGGACCGAAAGGTCAGGAGATGCCCGTAGTGGTGCAGGAGAGCCGGGAGACCAGGCTTCTCGCCGGACCGTCGGTGGAGCAGAAATAACGAATGGGCGCGGATGCTAATCCTGCCGTTCGCAGGGAACACGATCTGCTGGGAGAGATGGAGATCCCAGCGGAGGCCTACTACGGCATCCACACCGCACGCGCCGCCCGGAACTTCCATCTGGCGGGAGAGGGACTCCATCCGGAGCTGATACGCGCACTGGCTCTGGTGAAAAAAGCGTGCGCCCTGGCCAACCGCCGCGCCGGACTTCTGAAGCCGGAGATCGCCGACGCCATCTGCCGCGCCGCAGACGAGGTGGCGGCAGGGGAGCTGCGGGACCAGTTCCTGACGGATGCGCTTCAGGGCGGGGCCGGGACATCGGCCAACATGAACGCAAACGAGGTGCTGGCCAACCGGGCCATCGAGCTTCTGGGCGGCACCAAGGGTGACTACTCACTGGTCCACCCCCTGGACCACGTGAACCTGTCCCAGTCCACCAACGACGTCTTCCCCACCGCGGTCCGGGTGGCGTCGCTGCGGCTGCTGCAGGAGGCCACCGGCGAGATGAACCGCCTGCAAGGGGCTCTACAGTCCAAAGAGACCGAGTTCGCCGGCGTGCTGAAGATCGGCCGGACGGAGATGCAGGACGCTGTTCCCGTGACTTTGGGACAGGAGTTCGCGGCCTGGGCTCAGGCGGTCAAGCGTGACTGGTGGCGGTTGTACAACGTGGGGGAGAGGCTTCGGCAGGTGAACCTGGGCGGGACGGCAGTGGGAACCGGTATGAACGCTGACCTGCGCTTCCTGTATGTGGCTGCAGACATCCTGCGGGAGATCACCGGCCTGCCGCTGGCGCGCGCCGAGAACATGATGGACGTCACGCAGAACTGCGACGTCTTCGTGGAGGTTTCCGGACTGATCCGCTCCGCTGCGGTAAACCTGGCCAAGATCAGCGCGGATCTGCGGCTGCTCTCCAGCGGCCCGCGGGCCGGATTTGCGGAGATCCGTCTGCCGGAGCTTCAGGCAGGCTCCTCAATCATGCCGGGCAAGGTTAACCCTGTGGTGCCGGAGGCGGTGACCCAGGCGGCGTTCCAGATCCAGGCCTGCGACCTGGCTGTGACCCTGGCGGCGCAGTCCGGACAGCTGGAGCTCAATGCTTTCCTTCCCTGCATCGCACACAACCTGTTGAAGAGCTTCGATCTTCTGCGCGGAGCGGCCAACCTTCTGGCCACGAAATGCGTGGCGGGAATCGAGGCGGATGAGCAGCGGTGCCGCCAGCTGGCCGAGAATTCGCTTGGCCTGGCTACGGCGCTTGTGGGACATATCGGATACGAGAAGGCCACGGCCATCGCGCGAGAAGCCCTGGCGTCCGGGCGCACTGTCCGGGAGGTGGCGCTGGAGACAGGGCTGCTCTCCGCAGAGGATCTGGACGTCATTCTTTCCGCCGGAGAGATGACCCGCCCCGGAGTCCCCGGCAGGAACCAGAGAAAGGGCCCTCTCCACGGAAACGGTAGAGGATCCGGGTGAGGGCGACTTCTCATCACCCTCTCTTGAGGCTCGACGCTAGACTCTAGGCTCCGCCCCTACGCCGGTCGAGTAGCGCGCCGCAGGCGCGCGTGTCGAGACTTCACCGCCGCCTGTGCATCAGGCCTCCCATCCCGGCCAGTCCGGCCGTAAGGATGAAAAGAGAGGCGGGCTCCGGGATCACCGTGGCCGTCAGCGCGAAAAGATAACCCTCCCTGCCGTCCGATGTCTTGAACGGAGGAAGCTGCACGCCGCCGAACGGCTTCGCAGAAACATCCCACATCGTCCCCACCGACGGCCCTTCCGCAATTCCCTCGGGTTTCGTGAGCAAAGTAATGGTAACCCAGATCTGTGGAGGCGCACCGCGTGGAGAGACCCATCCCAGGGCGAACCAGGGGACATCGCCTTCCAGGCGGGAATCTATCCAGGTATAGAAAAGCCAGGTCTGCCGGGCACCCACCACCGCTGGAAGCGGTGCCCTCATATCACGGGCGTAGAAGCCCGTCGGCCCATCCCACCCGTCCTCGCCAGCTATCTTGTACACTCCCACCAGAGGGAGAGGCTCGTCCCTCACCAGCGTGTCCAAGGCGTCAAACCCATCGAGAGCTGAGGCGTTTACCCCGAAAGCCCCGTATGAGTTCACCCTGTCAATCGAGGCATCGAATCCCCAGCTCCAGCGATCCCACGATGCCAGAGATGGGAGAGTGCAGAACAGCAGCGCCGCACAGGCAGTATTGAGCAGGATGGCTTTACGCATCTTTCTGAACCCCTTCATTGGACCAGCCCCATCGCCTGACGCAGCAGCGTAAATGGATACCGCTCCTCGTCAAGATACGTAATCACCGGATCTTCAAACTGGCCGTCGTTTACATTCAGACCATCGTAGACTGTATCACGGAGAAAATGATCAAACTCCCACAGCGAGATATAGACGCGAGCTTCTGCTTGCTCCAGCACCTCTCGTACCGCCGTGAAGGTAAGGCTACTTCTCTCCGTTCCACCGTATGGATCGTCCAGGTAGTGATATGCGGCATCTGTTACCAGTGCAACGAAGCGGTTCTGCGTGTTGCCCGGAGCCGCATTCGCAGCAAGGTCGTTAGCCGCAAGCATCAGAGCATCAAGTTGCAGCTCCTGAACCGAGCTGTGACTGTTCCCTTCATACCACTGATCAAGATACTCCTCAATGAACCGGCGCACTGAGCGGAACTGCGCCAGTGAGCGCACCTGATCCGGCCGGATCAGGTTCTCGTCATTAAACTTCACTCCGCCCAGCCGGAGCGGAATGCGCGCGCTGTCCAGGTCCCGCACCAGTTTGACCATACTGGGCACAGCCCAAATCCATTGCATACTTCCCGTCACGTCAATGCACAACCACAGATCGCGGACCGCACTGCCATCGCAATAGACGTCCACCTGCGCGGCATCCGCCCGCACGATGTTGCAGGGATCAACGTAAGACATTGCCACCGTGATCTGCGACGGGCACTGGGACCCCACGGCCAGCACCGCTCGCACTTCTCCATTGTTATCCGAAAGTGCCGTCAAAGACTGAGCGCCATTGAAGAACGCCCCGCCACTGCAAGTCAGGGTCACCAACTGCCCGGGCAACCCCCGCCACGTCTCTCCACTCCCCGTTGTGCAACGTGCCACAACCTCCACCTGGTTTCCTGCCAGAGCCCAGAAGGGCTCGCAAGTGATCTCCGCGTTACATTGCCACGATGAGCCGGCCACCACCAGCGGCGTCGAAACCTGCGATCCACCAGCGGTAGCTGTGACAAAAGGAGACCACCCTCCTGATGTCTGCACCAAGGTTGCCGTCGCCCGCCCGGAAGAGTCAGCTAAGACGGTGGCAGTTTGCTGCCCGCTCTCAAGGAAATACCCGTCGGCGAAGTGAATGCCAAACTCCACAGGCACCTCTCGCGCTGTGTCTCCGCACAGATCAACCACAGCGTATACAGAGGTGGTGCCCTGACACTGCGGAACAAAGACCACCGGGGTGCTCAAGCGAAGGGACTCGCAAGGAAGCGCCCGTATTACCGGGTAGATATCGTCGCCGGCGACATCCCGCTCTAGCCCTGCCACACCTACAACCGTGACCTGACTTCCTGTCTGAGGCACCCAGTCATCCGTCAGCACCCGGACGCCCGGGTTTCCGTCGCGGTCTGTTACCGGGATATCTGCCACCACCCCCGGTCGAGCTGCACCATCACTCACGCAAAAGAACTCACCAGAGGGATCAACGTAGCTCACCACTCCCGCAAGGCGGACAAAGAGACCTATGAGATGCAGACCGCTCCCTTCAACTCCGTCCACGCGGGCTCCTGTTGCCTCGCCTCCCAGCGGCCCGCACCAGACAGAACGCGTCGTCACTGTGAGAGGAGGCACCGGCACTGCCGTGGGGACTACCCCGATGCTGGGGAAACGCCCGCCCGCGCCAGGCGCGACAAGATATCTCTCGCCGTCAGCGTCCGTGAGCACCTCATAGTCAACGACATTGACTGTGTTCCCACGCACAGGCCACACCCCGCCGAAGTGCTCAGGAACAACTCGGATGCCCGAAGCCCTGTCCGGTTCCTGTATGTATAAACAGGGCGGAGCGGCGTCGGGAAACACCGCTGTGACTACTTTGCCGTACAGGCTGACCTGCGTCCCGTCCGGCCGGGTCTTGGCCCAGGCGATCGTCCCCACCGCAGGCGGCGAACCCACCGGAGGCTCACCCTCACCATCCGCAGGCACCTCCGGCTCCTCCTCCAAACGACGCAGCGACAACCCCGCAAGCGCACCGCCAACGCCACTCACCGGAGCAGGCGAACGCCACAGGGTCCCATCCTCCGCCATCCCGGGAGCCACAGGCGGAAGAACCACCTCTCCCCGCCTGTCACGATACACCCCCAACACCGCCCCAAGCACCACTCGCCGGCCCGACGCAAGCGTCCCCATCACTCCAGACACATCCACCGTCTGCGAAGGATGAACCGCCACACGCTCTCCCGGCACAACCGCAAGGCGGAAGTGACCGTCCCAGGCGTCCCGCACCTCCACATACACAGCGTCCGCAGACACACGGGAAACAAGCACAGCGCGCAGCGTCACCGATGTCCCGTCCGGTGCGGCAAGAGCGTCCATCACGCTCCGGACGGCGGCAGGATCACTCAGAGGAGCCGCGCTCAGGCGCGGGGGGGGGTACATTGACAGGAGCATGCCGGCAAGCAGCGCGCACACGACCGTTCGGATGCGGACGACTTCCATATCTTCTCCTCCTTTCGTCCGCAACGGGAGGCCCCATTCCATCTCCCGGCGCCGATCCCGGGACGCCGGGGGGATTGGACCTGCATTTCCTGACCTAAACTCAGCGTAGCATATCCTTGCGGCCAGGTCAAGGATTATCCGAGAGACGAACAAAAGAATGGAAATGTTCCAGCCCGTGGTTCCGACTAGTCCGCCTGCGCCGGACGGCTCAACCTGCGGAGGTGGAGAGGTTCCGGGAATAAGCTTACCGGGACACCGAAACTTAAGCACCGGAAACGGGGGACATGGACCACGGTCGCCGGTATTGCACGGTAGGAGGCAAAAGCGCGGTTTGCCGCGGCCCGGGGGGTATGCTATACTCCGTTTTACCCTCTTCAGGAGCAGACCGGACCACATGGGCAACTTCATCTTCCTCAACGGAGAGGTCGTCCCGCACGACCAGGGCAAGGTCTCCGTCTACGACCACGGGTTCCTTTACGGCGACGGCGTATTCGAGGGCATCCGCACCTACAACGGGCGCATCTTCAAGCTGGATGAGCATCTGGAGCGGCTGTACTTCAGCGCCAAAGCGCTGATGATCGAGATCGGCATGAGCCGCGACGAGCTGCGGGCAGCGATTCTGGACCTGTCTCGCAGGAATGGCGTGAAGGACGGCTACAACCGCATCACGGTCAGCCGGGGCGTTTCCCTGGGGCTGGATCCCCGCAACATCAACGGGCCGGCAACCGTGGTGGTGATGAACGACGCCCTGAGCCTGTATCCCCGCTCGATGTACGAAAACGGTCTGGACGTCATGACGGTCTCCACCCGCATCCCGCTTCCGCAGACGGTGGAGCCGCGCATCAAAAGTCTGGGCAAGTACGTGGCCAACATCCAGGCGAAGATCGAAGCCAACCGCGTCAATGCTGGCGAAGGGTTGATGCTGAACACGCAGGGCTACGTGGCCGAATGCACGGGAGACAATATCTTCATCGTCCGGAGAGGGGAGATCATTACTCCGCCGTCCTGGGCGGGCATCCTTCTGGGCATCACACGGAACACAGTCATCGAGCTGGCCCGCGAGCAGGGCCTGACGGTCCGCGAGGACATCTTTACGCTGTTCGATGTCTACACCGCCGACGAGTGCTTCCTGACGGGCACGGCGGCGGAGGTCATCCCGGTGCGGACGGTGGACGGCAGGGTTATCGGCGAGGGACACCCCGGGCCGGTGACGCGCTCGCTTATGGAGGCTTTCAGGGAACTGACCGCGACATCCGGCGTTCCTATCTATGATGAAAACGCGACAGCCGCGACGGGTGTCGGGTGAGGCGGAGTCCGGCACTGAAAGACGGCGAGATCCCGCACAGTCCAGCAGCCGCGGAAGTCAGCTTCCGCGGCTCTTCTGTTCCACCGATGCCCGCGCGGGGCGGCAGCGAACGCAACAGGAACCCCGCAGGCGGGCGTCCTGTCTGAGTAAGGGAGACCTGTGAAAGTCTTGCGGCGCGGGGTCTCTCGCAAGAAGCCCGGAAGACCGAAACAGGTGGTAAGAGAAGGTGCCCGGAGCGTCCCGGTACGCCCCGGTTCCATGAATGAAAGAGGTATAATCTAAGTGTCTGGAGGCAACCGGCCAGGAGAGGAGGTCCGATAGTCTATGTGGCAGCGGTTTACGGAGCGCGCCCGGCGCGTGGTCTTTTTCGCCCAGGAAGAGGCCAACCGGCTCGGCGAGAACTACGTCAGTACGGAGCATCTGCTTCTGGGGCTGGTGCGTGAGAATGACAGTGTGGCCGCGCGGATCCTGGACCGGCTTGGCGTCTCGCTGAGCCGCATCCGGGCCGAAGTGGAGCGACAGGTCTCGCGCGGCGATGGCCGCCTGGGCCAGGATATGCAGCTGACCCCGCGCGCCAAGCGGGTCATTGACCTGGCCTATGACGAGGCGCGACAGCTGAATAACAACTATATCGGAACTGAGCATCTCCTCCTTGGCCTGATCCGCGAGGGAGATGGTCTGGCCGGCCGCGTCCTCCAGAAGCTCGGCGTGGACCTGGAGAGGACCCGCCGGGAAGTGATGAACCTGCAGGATACGGACACCGCCCTCTCCGCCACACGCGCGCGCTCCCGCACGCCCACTCTGGACGAGTTCGGGCGCGACCTCACGGAGCTTGCCCGGGCGGACAAGCTGGACCCGGTCATCGGACGTCAGACGGAGATCGAGCGCGTCATCCAGATCCTGTCGCGGCGGACCAAGAACAACCCGTGCCTCATTGGCGAACCTGGCGTTGGCAAGACCGCCATCGCGGAGGGTCTGGCGCAGAGGATCGCTTCCGGTGATATCCCGGAGATGCTGAAGGACCGCCGCATCGTGGCTCTGGATCTTCCGGGTCTGGTGGCGGGCACCAAGTACCGGGGCGAGTTCGAGGAGCGCATGAAGCGTGTCATTGACGAGGTCCGCAAGGCCTCGGGCGAAGTCATCCTGTTTGTGGATGAGCTGCACACGCTTGTCGGCGCCGGTGCGGCCGAAGGCGCCATCGACGCTTCCAATATCATGAAGCCTGCCCTGGCGCGCGGCGAGCTTCAGTGCATCGGGGCCACCACCATGGACGAGTTCCGCAAATATATTGAGCGGGACGCCGCCCTGGAGCGCAGGTTCCAGCCGGTCCAGGTACGGGAGCCTTCCGTCGAGGAGTGCATTGAGATCCTGCGCGGTCTGGTTTCCCGCTACGAGGAGCATCACGGCATCCGCATCGAGGATGCCGCGCTGACCGCCGCGGCCCGGCTGGCGGACCGTTACATCAGTGACCGCTGCCTGCCGGACAAGGCTATCGACCTGATTGACGAGGCTGCGTCCCGGGTTCGACTGCAGCTTGCTCTGCCGCCTCCTGAGCTGAGGCAGGCGAACCTGGAGCTGCAGGAGGTCATGAAGAAGCTCGCCGAGATTCCGAACACATCAGACTACGAAAGCGCAGCTGATCTGCGGATCCGCGAGCGCGAGCTGAAGGACCGCATCGCCGAGCTGAACGAGATGTGGCAGGACCGCAAGCAGAGCATGCCTGATGTGGTCAGCGATGAAGAAATTGCCCACATTGTCTACTCCTGGACGGGCATTCCCGTGTCGCGGCTGGTTGAGGGCGAGACCTCCAAGCTGCTCAAGATGGAGGAGGCTCTGCACAACCGGGTCATAGGGCAGGACGAGGCCATCGAGGCCGTCAGCCGGGCGGTGCGGCGCGCGCGCAGCGGCCTGAAGGATCCGCGCCGTCCGATGGGTTCGTTCATCTTCCTGGGACCCACCGGTGTGGGTAAGACAGAGCTTGCCCGGGCTCTGGCGGAGTTCCTGTTCGACAGCGAAGATACGCTGATCCGTATCGACATGTCGGAATATATGGAGCGCTTCGCCGTCAGCAGGCTGGTGGGAGCTCCTCCGGGGTATGTCGGCTATGACGAGGGCGGCCAGCTGACCGAACAGGTCCGCCGCCGCCCGTATAGCGTGATCCTGCTGGACGAGATCGAGAAGGCACATCCGGAAGTCTTCAACATTCTGCTCCAGGTGATGGAGGACGGCCGCCTGACGGATGCTCAGGGCCGGGTTGTGGACTTCAAGAACACGGTCATCATAATGACCTCCAACATCGGGGCGCATCTGATCGCGGGGGAGAGCAGCATGGGGCTGCGCTCCGCGAAGAAGGGAGACGAGAACGATCGCTCCTACCAGAGCATGCGCAACCGCGTGATGGAGGAGATGAAGAAGGTCTTCCGGCCGGAGTTCCTGAACCGGGTGGATGAGACCATAGTCTTCCACTCCCTGACGCACGAGCAGATCCTGCAGATCGTGGATCTGCTGCTGGACCGGGTGAAGGCTCAGCTGCGCAATCAGGGAATGGAGCTGGAGGTCAGCCGCGAGGTCAAGGAGATGCTGGCCGAGGAAGGGTTCGATCCCACGTTCGGAGCCCGTCCGCTTCGCCGGGCCGTGCAGCGGAACATCGAGGATCCGCTGTCGGAGGAGATCCTGCTGGGGCGCTTCAGCGAGGGCGACACCATCCGCGCCGAGGTGGAGGACGGCAAGATCTTCTTCACCAAGTCTGTCGCGGCTCTGGAGGATCTGCCGTTGGAGGAGCCTTCCAAGAACTGAACATTGCAGGTTGGGCCCCCGCCGGAAGGCGGGGGCCTTTTCTTTTTCCTGAATACAATTCGAGCACGTTGCCTGTTAAGGTCAAAAGGCCAATTGGCGTCGTACAGTCCTTGAACCGGCCGCTCCGGGATGAATGGAGCTTTCTGGCAACGGAGGACACACGGAAATGTTGCGACCAATAGGATTCCTTATGGCTCTGGCCCTCACCATCGCTGCCGCGACAGTGGCCATGGGCGGGCCGGTGGTCAGTCTGAATGCGGACAACCTTTCGATGGCAAACCTGGCGCAGCAGCTCTCCAGCGCCGCCGGTGTCACGGTGGTGGCGGACCCTGCAGCGCAGGGGCAGTTCAGCGGAGGGTTCAACAACACACCGCTGGATCAGGTGCTTTCGGCGGCCACCAAGGCTGCGGGGCTGAAGTGGTATAAGGTGTATCTTCCCGCTGACATCAGCCGGGAGGAAGCCGCAAAGCAGGCGCGCGAGCAAGTGGCGTTGCTGCAGGCTGTTCAGGAGCTGAAGAGCGCCATGGTCTACGACCCGGCGACGGGGACACAGGCATTCTTCTCCCGCAAGGAGGAGAAGGACGAGCAGGCCGATGAGGCGGCCGCGGCGCAGGGACTTGCGCCAGTGTACTACATCGCGGGCAAACCGGCAGCCGCGGCATCCACGGCATCTGCGGCGTCGGCTGCGCAGCCGGTAGTTCCGGCAGGCAATTTGGCCGGCGCTCCCATCGTGCAGCAGTATGCCCAAATGGAGCTCCAGCGGAATCAGGCTTTCCTGCAGATGACTCCGGAACAGCGGGCCGCCGCGCTGGAGCAGACGCTCATCAATGAGATGGCGATGAACCCTTCAGACCGGCAGGCGATGGCACGTGCCCGGATGGAGGCATTCCGTGCGCTGGCGCAGAGCAACTCACCAGTCTGGCAGCAGTACCGCGAGCAACGCCGCGAGCTGTGGCGTGGGATGCCGCGCGATGGCGAAAGGGACGGTGGCCGACGGGGCGACGGAGGCGGCCGCCCTCAGCGCCAACAGTAACGAGCCGCTCCTGTGAACAGAGACTGGCTACGGCCCCTCCCGTGCCGGGAGGGGCCTCCGTTTTGCCAGCTCCCGATGATTGGCCGGGGAACCGCGGGAGCGCGGCGGTCGTCCATCTTTGTGAAGCCGCCTGCGCCGCGGGAATGAGACAGAGGGGCCCGTGGCGAATGGAAGCGGCTCCCGGAAGGGAGAAAAGGAACCATGACGAACGCCACGCGGGCAGAGAAGAGTGATTCTCTGCCAGCCGAACCCTTCAGGGATGAAGTGGATCCGGATCCGGCGCCCCGCGGGGGCCGGTATCTGGACCTGATCATCCCGGCAAGGTCAGGACTGCGCTCGTGTGTAAGCACGGGACGGACCTGCTCTCCAGGAACGTGGGCGACGGTGCTGCGAGGCATCGCCCGCCCGGCTTCGAGTCATCACCGGTAGTCATCTGAGGGCTTCTCAGCCCTCACAGGATGCTTACGGGGAGGGCCGCAGGCCAATGGGTCTGCGGCCCTCCAGCGTATGCCCCGCCGCACACGCAGAACCGCCGTGGCCGCTGGGATTACGCAGGCAGTAAAATGCCACGCTGGAGCATTGCATGAACAACAACCGGCGGCAAAGCACGAGGACGCGGATCAGCCGCGCGATGAGGGTCGCGGGTCTTGTCTCCACCGGACTGATTGCTGCGGCGGCCGCAGCGCACGTCTGGATGGAGCAGCGATACTCCCGGGAACTGGAGCGACACATCCGGCAGCTTGAGCGGGAGGGAATCCCCGTGACGGCGGAACAGCTCGCCGGGAATTCCCTTTACGAAGACCGCAACCAAGCCACAGCCGTCCTTCGGGCGCTGCCGCCTGAAAGCCCGAAATCACGGCCTGACCTGGAAGCCGTCCTCGAACGGATGCTGGCCACGCCGGTCAAGCGGCCGGCCAGCAAGGACATAAAGGAACTCCGCAGGCTGTTGACAGGAGAACTCTCCCCGACGATGCGGCAGCTCCACCGGGCAGCGGCGTTGACAGAGGCGAGATATCCCCTGGCTTCCGGCTCGCTCGATGTTGACGGCAGGGCGGCGGCAAGCGCAACACTGGCCGGTCGGCTGCTAACGGCGGAGGGAGTGGTCCTGCACGCCGCAGGAGATGGCCAGCAGGCGGCGGCAAGCTTCGAAGCAGCCCTGCGGATCGCCCGTTCGCTGCGCATTCAGAAGGACAGGTCCTGCTGGATAGCAGCCTGGCCCGCTGTAAACTTCGCTCTTGCAGGTATCCAGACAGCCCATGCCATCCGCCCCCTTGATGCAGACGAGGCAGCCCTGCTGGACAGAGCGCTTGCGTCTCTCGACTGGATGGCTGGTTCCCGGAACGTGCTGGACTCTCACACGGTCGTCGTGGTCAGTGAGGCGCGAAGGTGGCGGCGCGATCGGAGTCTCCGTGGGGTGATCTGGCGGCCCTATGCCGCGGCGATGCATCTGCGACTATTGGAGCTGCTGGAGACAGCCAGGGGTCTGGCGGATGAGCCGTGGCGACACTGGCCCGCCGCAGTGCGCAACCCAGTGCAGACAAACTGGCTGGCCCCGGGCCGGTCGCTGGTGGAGATCACACGTCCAGCGCTGACGGGACCGTTCTGGCAGCGCGACGCTATTATCGCCTGCTGCAGCGCCATGAGGCTCAGTTTGGCTCTGGAGGCGCACCGCCGAAGAAACGGGGAATACCCTCGCACGCTGGATGCGTTGCAGATGCCGACCGGCGGGTCCCTTCCCCCGGATCCGTTCTCGGGCGAGCCGTTCCGCTACACCCGCACTCGAAACGGATACCTTTTTTACAGCATTGGACCGGACCTGAGAGACGATCAGGGACGGACACGCAAGAAAACCAAACAGCTCACTGAAGAAGGTGACCTGGTCTGGGACGCCCGCTCGTGGCTGCCGCGCCAGCCGGAGTAGGCCCGCGCTGTTGAAGCGATCCCTACCTTTGCAGGGTGCGGCTCAGAGCCCTGACATACTGCTCCGCCACCTCCAGGTCCTTCGCCGCCTCGGAAGCCGGTGAGCGGACCGGCCTGCCGTCCCGCACGCACTCGATGAAGTGCCTGGCCTGCGCCAGCATGCTCCACACCGGAGGCATAATCGGGCGCTCCCAGCGTGGTAGTTCCTCGCCGGAGCCGCCGAAGTAGATCCGAACCTCACCGCCGTTCTGCTGAGCCATAGGGGCGGGGATGGAGAGATCCACGCGGCCGTTCTCGAAGCTGACCAGGTAGAACTCCTCCCACGTGTTGCGCAGGCCGCGCCCCTTCATCTCCAGAGTCAGCGTCACACCGCTTTCCGTCTCGCCGATCATGACCGCTCCGTTGCGGTCAGCGTAAGTGACGTGGTAATCCTCCCCGGCCAGGTAGCGGATCAGGTTGACCTGGTGGATGTAGTAATTGACGAAGGCGTCATAACGCCCTGCCAGTGCCGCATCCATCCAGTCGGGAGGGGTCTCGGGGACCACGCCCTCATACGCGGGAGGCGCGTCTCCGGCGCTTGGTCCCCACTGGATGCCGAATACCCAGTCCCCGGGCGGCATTGTGGCGCGCAGATAGTTCATCGGTCCGGCTTCCCCGGACTCGCGCCAGCGGCGCACCCTTGCGGCAGCTTCGACGGCAGCAGGAAGCGAGCGCTTCATATAGCCGACCATATAGGGCACGCCCTTACGCTCCGCCAGCTCCGCTAGCCGCCTGCCGGTCTCCGGGCGGACGGCAATGGGCTTCTCGGTCATCAGGGGCAGTCCTGCGTTCAGGATGTCCGGCACCACGCAGGAATGCAGGTGGTAGTCCATAATGGCGACCACCGCGTCCAGCTGGCAATCCTCCAGCATCGCCCGGTGGTCCGGGTAGACGCGCGGGATGCCCCACCGGCGCGCCACCAGCTCCGCCGTCTTGGCCCGGCCCTCGGCCAGAGCCACGATCTCACATTCGGGAATGGTTGCGAAGTTCTGAAGGTGGGCGGTCTGGCCCATTCCACCAGCGCCCACCAGGCCCAGACGGATTTTCGACACTGCTTTATAGCTCCCAGATTTGTCGGCCGCCCCCGCAGGCAGACGCCGCAGAGGGTTCTTTTGACGCCGCTCCTCCGGCGCCCTGCTCACCAATATGCGGTGATTTGCAACCGCCGCGCCTGAGCGCGGGGAAACCGGCCTGAAGGCGGAGGCGGACGCTACCGAAAATCATTAGTGAAATATCGCACAGAGGGGCGCTTACGGTGGCCACACGGTGCGGTAAGGTGGTATATTGAACATGCAGCCGCCTGCCCGGGAGCACCCGGGCGTTTTCCCACGAGCCGCAACAGTTTTACCGGAGGCATCTTTACGAATGGCAGACGCGAAGAAGACCGGCTCTTCGTCCGGAACGCTTCCCGGATGGAAGGATCTCCCTATCGGAGGGATCATCGACGGTGGCGGAACCGCCGCTCAGTATCATACGGGAGACTGGCGCACCCTGCGCCCGATCTGGGACGACCAGAAATGCATCCATTGCCTGCTGTGCTGGGTATTTTGCCCGGACTCGGCCATCATCGTGGAGGATGCGAAGGTGAAGGGCGTGGACTACGACCACTGCAAGGGTTGCGGCATCTGCGCCCGCGAGTGCCCGCCGAAAGTGCAGGCGTTCACGATGGAGAGCGAGGCGAAATTCCGGGCCTGACAGCAATCAGATCGGACGGATTCGGTGGCCGGAAGGGACAACATTCCTTCCGGCCGCTGTCATTTTGGACTGTCTGGCGCTTCCAGAAGGCGATTGTCTATCAGGCGCGTATTGCCGATGAAGACTGCAACGGCGATCAGCGCAGGCAGGCTGCCGGTCGGCTCGAGAGTGAGGGGGTCTACAGCTTCCACATAGTCCACGCGCGCCAGCGGCTCCGCCTCAATGTTGCGGCGAACGTGGGCGGCCAGCGTCTGAGGGTCACGTTCGCCAGCCTCGCACGCTTTGGCCGCATCCTCTAGCGACCGGAACAGCACCGTGGCCGCCGTGCGCTCTTCCGGAGAGAGATAACTGTTGCGGCTGGACATCGCCAGGCCGTCCGGCTCACGGACGATGGGCATCGGAACGATCTCAAGGGGCAGATCGAAATCCCGCACCATCCTCTCGACGACGCGATACTGCTGATAATCCTTCAGTCCGAAATATGCCCGGGTGGGCTGGCAAAGGCTGAAGAGCTTGAGACAGATGGTGGCCACTCCGCGGAAATGCCCGGGCCGGGACGCGCCGCACAACCGTGAAGCCAGAGGCCCAACCTCCACATAGGTCTGGAAGCCTGCGGGATACAGGTCAACGGCTGACGGCACGAAAACCACATCCGCTCCACAGGCCCGGCAAGCGTCAAGGTCACGATCCAGCGTTCGCGGGTAGCGGTCCAGATCCTCATTCGGTCCAAACTGAGTGGGATTCACAAAGATGCTGACGATCACGAACTCATCCGATTGGCGGGCCCGGCGGATGAGGCTCAAATGCCCCTCGTGGAGCGCGCCCATCGTGGGGACCAGACCGATGGTTGCGCCCGACCTGCGGACAGAGAGCGCAAGTTCCTGAAGCTCCCGTGGATTCTGAATGGTCCTCACCACCCCACCCTCCCCGCGTCGCGGCGGGCGCTCATGAATGCTCCTCCGACGGGAAGCGCCCGGAACGCACATCCTCGGCATAGGCCGTGAACGCTTCGCGCAGCAGCGCGTGCAGTTCCATATAGCGCTTTGCGTGGCGGGGCCGGAAATGCTCGTCCATCCCCAGCATATCGTGCATCACCAGCACCTGACCGTCGCAAACCGGCCCGGATCCGATGCCGATGGTGGGGATCTCCAGCAGCTCCGTGATCCTGGCGGCCACAGGAGGGTTGACCAGTTCCAGCACGACTGCGAACGCCCCTGCCTCCTCCAGCGCGCGGGCATCCTCTTCCAGCGCGGCGGCGGCATCCTCGCTCGTTCCCTGGCGCAGGTACCCGCCTGTCACGTTCACGCTCTGGGGAGTCATCCCGATGTGCCCCATCACCGGGATGCCGGCAGTCGTCAGGAAGGCCACTGTTTCCGCGACGCTCGCACCACCCTCCAGCTTGACAGCCTTCGCCCCACCCTCCTTCAGGAAGCGGCCAGCGTTCTCCAGCGCCTGTTTGCGCCCTGCTTGATACGACATAAAAGGCATATCCGCCACCACCAGCGCCCGCCGCGCCGCCCTGGAGACCGCTTTCACATGGTGGAGCATCTCTTCCACCGTCACGGGGATGGTGTCCGTATAGCCGAGCACAGCGTTGCCGACGCTGTCCCCCACCAGCAGCACGTCAATGCCGCAACTATCCATCAACCGGGCGAAGGGATAGTCATAGGCGGTAAGGACGACAATCCTCTGCCCTTCCTTCTTCATTTTGCTCAGGCACGGAACGGTGACCGGCTTTTCCGAGCTCATCAGGCTTCTCCCGCTTCGCGCCAGAAGTCCACCATCCACCATCCCGCCAGCAAAGACACGAACACCACGTTTCCTCCAAAAAGCAGCATGGCCACGTGCATCTGTGAAAGCAACGCAGCGGCAAGCACAAAGATCAGCGTCACAGTGAACGCACGGGTCAGGCTGCGCGACATGGAATCCTGCACGCTGGCCATGGCCAGATACACTCCGAGGGCCAGCCAGAAGAGCACCAGCGACAATCCCACCAGAAGCAGCCCGACGGGCGCAGCCTGCGGACGGGCCGCTCCGCGGCTGATGGTCTGGAAGACCATCTCATCAGCGTGGTGCCGGAAGAAGCCTCCGCTCCTCAGCAGCAGGCCCATCAGCAGCCCGGCGACAGCCAGAGGAGGAGCCACAGCCCAGTTCCACCCCTCCAGCACACTCTCCAGTCCCTGCGGGGACAGGGCGGGCTCCAGTGCCGGGATGGCTGGCACCCATACGAACAGGACCAGGAATACCGCGCACCAGCCCGCCATATGTAGCAGCGCTCCTGCTGGCGACCCGCGGCGGGGAACCTCTCCCGCCTTTGCTGCCGCAGGACGCGGACGTCCCGTGCGCGCCATCAGGCGCTCCAGCTTGCCCAAGGCGCTCTGGTTACGCGGGTCGAACTGCACCGCGTAGCTGTAGAACTGCAGCGCCTGATCCTGCCGGTTCCGAGCCTGATGCACGTCCCCCAGAACCTCCCACGCCCGAGCGCATGTCCGGTCTGCCCGCAGCGCGCGGCGGGCGTGGCTCTCCGCCTCCGATAGCCGCCCCCTGATGAACGCGAATTCTGCATCGCGCACGGCCTTCTGTGCAACCGGTCCGCTCGCCGTCTGCCCCTGCGGCCGCGCACTCCCGGCCCGGGGCGGCGGCGAATCCGAAGCACCCTTTCCCGTTCCGGTGGCGGACTGCCGCGCACGGGAAGCCGCCTCTCTCCGCCGCGCGCTGCGCTCCAGGTCGTAGCTGCGACGTTTGTCCGGATCCGAAAGAACGCGATAAGCTTCGCTGATCTGGACGAACGCGCGCTCCGCCAGCTTTTTGTCGTGATGGACATCCGGGTGGTACTTCCTCACCAGCCGGCGGTAACTCTTTTTGATCTCCTCCAGCGTGGCGTCCGGGCTCACGCCCAGAACCTCGTAGTAGTCACGCTGTGGATCCATCGTTCGGCTCCAGAATCCGCTCCCGCGCCTGCCTGGTTCGTGCATCCTCCCGGCCGGCGCCTCTCATCAACCTAACACCGTTGTCCGCGACCCGCAACCGCCGACGGGGACGGCAAAAGGCCCGGCTCTCCCGCACGGGAAAAGCCGGGCCGCACACCCAAAAACACGAAATGCCGCGAACCCAGCGCTTCAGGGCACCAGGGGAATCACCGGGCAGAACAGCAGAGGGCTCTGCGGATCGGAGGGGTTGAGGCGGGCGATGTCCCACTGCTGGTTTCCGGGGATCATGCCCACGTGCCCGTCCAGATACACCACATTGGCCTTGCCGCCATGCCGCTCTGAAGACCTGTCCACGTTGATGAAGACGGCGTCATTAACAGGAATGCCGTACATGAGGAGGTCACGGTTCTCCTCGACAAGCAGGATGGTCTCAGAGGGCTTAGGATAAATGGACATCTTGACCCGGTTGGCCGGATCATCGCGATTCTTCGCCACCTGCGGCGGACCGTTCCAGCCCTCCACAGTGCAGTAACCGTTCATGGAGTAGCTGAACGGCGGCTGGTCGGCCAGCTTCTTCTCCGCACGTGTCATGCCGGGACAAGCCATGATGTTGTCCGTCTTGGTGTAGTTCCAGAGGGGCCCCTGCTTCCAGACCGTCCCTTCTTTCCGGAAATACTCGTTGATAGTAGGGAGCTTTCCGCCGTTGTCCTCCGCGAACATCATGAACGCCAAGCCCAGCTGCTTCAGGTTGTTCTTGCAGGCGGTCGTCCGAGCGGCGTCGCGGGTGCGCGCAAAGACAGGGAACAGAATGGCGGCCAGGATGGCGATGATGGCGATAACCACCAGGAGCTCGATAAGGGTGAACCCCTTCAGCCGGCCATCGGACAGTCGCCTTCCGAGGCCCGACAAGAGCGCAGGCACTTTCATTTGTCCTCCAGACCCCTTTCTCGCCACCGGCGAAACTGAGGGCCGGTGACGGTTCCGCAGGCTTGTTTGCTGGATCGCCTGATGCGCCGGGAAAACCGGCATCGGGAATCATCGGGCGGCCGGACTCTCTTTTTCAGGGACGTCGCCGGGCGGGCGGCGCCCTTGGCCACCAGCGGGACTCGCTTGACGGCTCCTCAACGCATTGGCAAACCCATTATATCAATTCCGAAACCTGCGCGCTCAGGTCGTTTCACAACGAATCCTCAGGCCCAAAGAGAAGCAGTCAAAACCGGTATTTGTGTCGGGACCGCCCTTCCAGAGGAGTGGAACAAAGTTGGTGAGAATCACCGGCCAGACGATGGAACCCGGTTCCCGACGGCCGGCCTTGCACATCAGGGACTTCCACTCCCACGGAGAGCAATAGATGACATTCTTCAATCGCATGCGCAAGTCTCGGAAGGGCTTCACCCTGATCGAGATCATGATCGTGGTGCTGATCATCGGCATCCTGCTGGCGATCGCCGTGCCGAACTTCGTCCAGGCCCGCGACTCGTCCCGCGCCCGGAGCTGTGTCAGCAACCTGAAGCAGATCGACGCCGCCAAGCAGCAGTTCGCCATGGACAACCGCCTGGCCGGCAACGCGGCTGTGACCCAGGCCGACCTTGTGCCGACCTACATCAAGGGTTCGTTCCCGCAGTGCCCCTCTGGCGGCACCTACACGATCAACAACGTGGACACCGACCCGACCTGCAGCATCGGCGGGGACCACGCGCTTCCGTAAGCTTCAGCCGCACGGCTTGATGTGGCAGGTGGCGGACCCAACGGGCAACCCGCCACCTGCCTGTTCCCCCATAAAGCCGTTTGAGGCTGAAAGGCCGGCAAGCCGCACGGAAGACCGGTCCTGAAAAGTCAGGAGAGCAGCATGCAAAGGGCAGTGCGAAAAGCGGACCGGCGCGGGTTCACTCTGATTGAAATCCTGCTTGTCATTCTTATCATCGGCATGCTCCTGGGTATCGCCCTTCCCTCCATGCTGAAGGCACGCACTTCAGGGGCAGCAAAGACCTGCAGAGAGAACCTCCGCGCCATTGCCACGGCGAAAGAGCGCTTCGCCATGGAGAACAACATTCCATCGGACGCCACTCCAGCTTGGGGTGACCTGGTGCCGATATATCTGAGGGCAAGGCCGCCCCAGTGCCCCTTGGGAGGGACCTACACCATCGGGAGGATGGATGAGGATCCCACTTGCAGCATTGGCGGCGAGCACTCGATTGACTGAGGACGGGAGGGTCCATTTGAACAGAATGACGCCTACCGGAATGCTCCGCAACCGTAGGGGGATGACCCTTGTTGAGGTCACCTTCGCGATGGGTGTGCTGCTCCTGTGCGCCTTTCTGTTCAGCGCCACCTTCCCCGTCTCCACCCAGTCGCGCGTCAAGGCGGACAACCGCGCCACCGCCACCGCTCTGGCGCAGCGTCACATTGAGGCCATCCAGGATGCCGGTTTCCAAGGCATCCAGACCCAGAACGTTCTGACGGCCAACGGGCTGATAGACGGCGTAGCCCTCAGCAGTCCGCTGACCTACAGTTTTTCAACCGTCACATTCGGCACGGGGCAGAGCCCGGCCAACAGCCTGCCTCAGGGGCAGGGACTGCTTCGCATCAATGAGCTGGCCCCGACACTGGACGAGGCCACCGTGACCGTCCGCTGGCAGGAGAATGGCGAGTGGCACGCGGTAACCCTGAGCACCCTTGTGGCAGGCATCTAGACGCAGGGATGGAGACCGGACCGTGAAGTCTGTAATCGCTCGCATCCGGCTTTCCCGCCGCGGAGCCACCGTCATCGAGATGGTGACCGCGGTGTCCATTTTCACCCTTCTTTCACTGGGAGGGCTGGGGCTCCTTGTGGGCGGAGCCAATAGCTGGAACCGCGACTTCGCCCGGGGATCCCAGGAAACGGATGTCTCCCAGGCGCTTCGGCGTGTGGAGGAGGCGCTGCGGTTCGCCTGTGCGGTGGAGGTGGATGCCAACGGCCTGGGAATCACTTACTTCTTCCCCGTCCGCGATGCCCAGGGACGTCCTGTGCTTCCCATCCAGCCCGAAGCAACGGCCCGGCGCATCTGGAGGGCACCAGACGGGACACTCCGCATGACCGGCTTCAATCGTCCTCTGCTGCGAAACGTTCCGGCCAGCGCTCCCATCTTCACCGCCACCGCCAGCCAGCGCGCCGTGAGGGTGGCGCTGCGGACATCCACTTCGGACGGCCGGTCCAACTGGACGGCCGCCCGCACCGTCGTCGTTCAGATCAGGAATGCTCCTTGAAAATGAGAGAGATGCTCACTGAATGGAACGAAAGACTTTCCAGACGGCGCGGCGCGGCCATCGCCGCCGCGCTGGTCTGGCTCGGACTTCTGTCAATGATGGGCACGGGGATCGTCTCGTTCTCCACCTCCGGAACCACCCGGGTCGTCTCAGAAGAGCGGCGTGCCGAGGCGCTGGCCGCTGCCGATGGAGGTCTGCAGCGGGAGATCCACCTCATTTGGATACCCTTCCGTGCCCAGCAGCGGATCCAGTATCTGGACACCCAGTTTACGGGCGCAGGACCCGGGACATCCGCAAGGCTGGTGACAACCGGCACCCTCCCTAACGGCACCCGCTACATAGCTGCCGTGGTGGGCTATGAATCCGTGAACTCGCGCACGCGCCGGTTTACCATTCAGTCGGTAGGCTGGTGCGATACGAACGGAAACGGGGTGCTGGACCAGGGCGAGGTTTCCCGCGCCGTCGAAGCGCTGCTGGATCTCTCTCTGGATCCGTCCAGCGTGTTCGATTACGCGTATTTCGTGAACAACTATGGCTGGCTGGACGGTTTCGGCGCTTCGGATCTGATTGTCAACGGCGATATGCGCGCGAACGGCAACTTCAGCATTCTGAACGGCTCGCCCACCATCAACGGCAGCGTCTATGCCTGCCGGAATGACAAACTGTGGCCCAATGCGGCGGGGGTCGTCAACAGGACGCCGCAGTTCTGGTCCAACAGTTACTATTCGTCCAGAGCACCCCAACAGGCGCGGCAAGCCTACCAGCAATCCCGAATGGGTGTGAAAGGATCGGATCAGTTCGAAGCCTGGCGCGACATCATCTACGACGCTGAAGCATCCATCGTCCACGGCCGGCCTGCCGGAGCGGTCATCGGCGACGTGAACGGCATCCGCAGGTTCGACGGCACAATTCTGGATCCGCGAGCCACCAGAGAGCTGCCGATGCCGGACCTGAACGACGTGGAATACTACAAGCAGCTCAGCCGGAACTATCTGGACACCAAGCGAAAGTTCCGGGACAACTCCAACAACCCTTACTATAACGAGCCGGCGTTCATCGAGGTTTTCAACCCCTCAACGAACCGGTATGAGCGCATCACCAACCAGGGAGTCTTCGAAGGCAGTGTGGCGCTCATCGGGACCACCGCGAAGCCGATCCGCATCCATGGTCCGGTGACCGTGACCGGAGACATCGTCATCAAGGGTGTCTTCACCGGCCAGGGGACGCTCTATGCCGGCCGAAACGTGCACATTGTGGGCAACGTGCAGTATGCCCAAGGACCGAACTTCTCCGGCAACAACCTGGAGTTGATAGACAAGGCCAACGAGAAGAAGGACCTGCTGGCCCTCTGCGCCCGGGGGAGCATCATCATGGGCAACACAAAGAGGATGAGCTCCTTGACCCTCTCGTACATGACACCTCCTTTCACCAAGGGGCGTTACGACGATTTCGGGAACTGGATCCCGCCTTACAATGCGAGAGAGATAGATGAGTACGGCGTGATGCGCTACAAGTCTCTTCTGGGAGACAACTATATCGACTCTATAAGCGAGAACGTCAACGTCATCAACGCCATCCTCTACACAAACTTTCTGGGAGGTGGGGAGATCGGAGGAGGATCACAGGGAGTTACCTTCAACGGCTCCATCATCTGCCGCGACGAGGCCATGGTAACGCGGAGCCTGCCCATGTATTTGAACTACGACACGCGGGTCAAATGGCGCATTCAGGAGGGCGAACCGCTGGTGGACATCAACCTTCCGTTCAGCCCGATGGCCCGCACGCGGGCGTGGAGGGAGATATGACGAAAGCGAGCAGACTACTGATTCTGGCCGTGGCGGCGCTCATTGCTCTGCCGTCAGCGGCGGCCGCGATGCACCGGAATCCCTACGCTCCGGATACGCCCTACGTGCCTCCTGAAGAGCTGGAACGCCAGCGGCAGGAGCAACAGAAGAGCGCTCCCATTATTGAGCAGCCCGACCTGCCGACTCCGGCCCAGCCTCCGGCGTACGACTACAGCCAGGATCAGAACGCATCTCCCACGGACCTGGTTGCCGCGCTGGAGACTCACCAGAAGTCCAAAGCGGAAGCTGGGAATGTTTCAACTCCCCGTTCACAGGAGGAGCAGCAGTCTCGCCGCAGACGCGGTCTGGTGCTGATCGTGGCCAGCGCGGCGGGTATCGCCGGGCTGGGACTCAGCCGCGCCGCTCTTACCTACCTGAGCCGCACATCTCCCAGGGAGGCACAGCAGGCGCTGGAGCAGGGAAAGGAAAGCCGCGAGAACGCCCGCAGCTACGGCGGGGGCCACAAAGAGTATTTCATAGACTGACGCCCATATCGCCTCCCTTCAGCCAGAGCGGCCCGGCGCACACGACGCCGGGCCGCATTTGCGTTCTCGCCGGAACGTGCCTCCTGGCGGAAATCGATAGCTTGTGCTGTTCCGCCACGGGCGGTAGAATGGAGCAAAGCCTGCGGGCGTCAGGGGATTCCTTGGCCCCTCGCCTTCTGCTGGGACGGTCAATATGCCTGCGGATACGTCCCGGGAGGTTACAAAAGTGGACCGCAATACCATCTCCCGCCGCGATTTCCTGAAGGGGATCACAGTCTTCTCCGCCGGGGCGTGGCTTGTGGGACGCGACGCTATCACACTCGAGGCCGGACCGGTCGCAATGGCCGGCTTCGGCGTTGACCGCTCGGTGGTGGGAATCGCTGACATTCCGACCCCCGCCGATATCGAAGCCGCCGTCCGCCGGGCGGTGGAACTCGCGGGCGGGCTGCCTTCCGGAATCGGGCCGGGCAAGGTCATCGTCATCCAGCCCAATCTGGTGCAGGCGGGATGGACGAGCGGCAGCGGAGTCGTCACTCACGCACGCGTGGTGCGCGAGGTCATCCGGATGTGTCTGGAGAAGGGCGCGCGGGCGCAGGATATCTTCGTCTGCGAAGGATCGGCCAGCTTCTACGGCAGCCAGGGCAGCTACGGAGCCCGCGAGATGACGCTCAAGGCGTTCCGTGACAGCGGGCTGGACACGAACGGCGACCTATTTGACGACGAGACTGGCGTGCGTCTGGTGGACGCCAATCAGGCGGGGCAGCTCTATCCCGACTTCCCCGGCTACAGCGGACCTTACAACCCGGCTTACGTGACCCACGTCGTGAAGCCGTTCCTGCTGAACCGGGTATACGTCTTGCCCAACCTGGTGGTCAACTGCGATTTCCTGATCCGCATCCCGTGCATCAAAAGCCACAATCTGGCGGGCATCACAGGCGCGCTGAAGCTGGCCTGTGGTCTGGCTCCGACGGACATCTATCACTACCCCGGTCTGCCATATTACAAATGGGCGCTACTGCATCAGCCGAGCGGCAGCAACAACGAGCTGATCACCAACGCCAAGACCCAGGCGGATATGACGCTCTGCCGCCCGCCGGACATGGTGGTGACGGACGGGCTTGTGGGCGTGACGAATGGACCTTGCGGAGGCGATGGCGGAGGAGGGACCGTAAATCTCCCCTCGGGAGGCCCCATCCGGGCCATCCTGGCGGGGACGGATCCGGTGGCCACGGACACGGTGCAGGCCCTGGTCTGCGGCTATCAGACGCACTCGGAGAGCATTCCTGCCCTTTATTGGGCGGCGCGGCTCGGGCTGGGAACGGACGATCCCAGAAAGATCGAGGTCCGCGGGCGGCGCGTCTCGGAGGTCCGCAGGTGGTTTCCCGCGTGGGGCAGCGCGAAGCCAGGCGACCGTGTGGCTCCCGTGGTCGGCGACGTGAATCTGACGCTGGATTCCTCCCTTAGGCTGACCGCCCAGCCTGTGGGCGCCTATGACGCCAGCCCGGGTCTCTGCAAGGCGGAACTTTATGTGGACGGCGTGCTGGCGGACAGTTCCGTGGACGGCAGCCTGACCACATCCTGCCTTCTGGCAGGCGCGGCATCCGGGCCGCACACGGTCAGGGTGACCGTCTACGACGGGATGCTGAACGAGACCTCCCTCACGCGCACTGTGCACGTACAGAACGGCCCGCCCGTCTCCTCAGCCCTTGTGTCGGCCGACTCCACGCGCCTGTTCCTGGGGCCGGTGGTGTTTGCGGGGACAAGTGTCGCGCTGGACGGACAGACATTCTTCGTGACCAACCCTGCGGGCACCTCCGGGCTGAGGGTCCGCTACCGCGGTGCGGCGCCCTCGCTTGCGGCCGGAGCGCACATCAGCCTGGAAGGCGAGCTTCAGACACAGAACGGCCAGAGGGTGTTGATGGGTTGGGCTCTGGCGGAGCAGGGTGGATCTTCGCCCGTGCGGCCCAAGTTCATGCTCAACCGTGCGGTGGGCGGAAGCGGGCTAAACCCACACACGCCTGGCGCAAGCGGCTCGCAGGGGCCTTACAATCTGGGTTGCCTCATCCGCACGTCGGGGGTGGTCTGCGAAACGGGGCAGGGCTGGTTTGTCATTGACGACGGTTCCCGACCGGGAGGACTGAAAGTGCTGTGCGGACCTGTTACCCCACCCGCAGCAGGGAGCAGAGTGGTGGTCTGCGGATTCAGTTGTTGCGAGCAGAAAGGCGGAGGCATCCTGCCGTTGGTGGCGCTGCGGGCCGCCGCAGACTTCCAGCAATTCTAGCCGGGCCGGCGCCATCAGGCCACCAGGAAGCCGGCATGGTCGGTGCGCTCCGGCAGGATTCGTAGCGTCTCCCGACCAACAGCTTTCTTTGGCGGAGGGCTGACAGCCATGTCCATGTTCCAGTCAACATCACTTGCTGCGGCGCTCTCTGTCGCAGTGACGTTCACGATGGGCACCGCACTGGAGGCTAAGATGCAGGTCCGAGTTGTGGATGCGCTGGTCAAGGTGCTTCCGGAAGAACCCGCGACCGGATCCTCCATGCAGGAGGCCGTCATCGAGGCCGCGCGGGGAGAGTATGAGAGCGCCCAGATCGTCGTACTTAGCGAGGAGGAGGGCACCGTGCAGGCCACGGCGTCTTCCCTGGCCGGACCCGCCGGCAGAAAGCCGGCGATCCGGGTGCAGTTCACCGGATATGTTCCCATCACCCGGGGAACGGGAAACACGCCGGAGCACCTGTTAGTTGCCAAACCTCCTGTCGAGATTCCGGATCCGCTACTGGAGGATGCTTCCATCACTCTCAAGCGCGGCCGGACGCAGAGCATCTGGGTAACTGTGCGCGTGCCGCAGGAGTGCACGCCGGGTGATTACCGCGGTTCGGTCCGTCTGGTGGGACCCGGCGGGCAGACGGAAGTTCCCGTGCGAGTGCGGGTCAGGGACGTCACGTTGCCGGAAAAGCGGACGCTTTTCATCACCAACTGGTTTAACGTCGAGAACATCGCTGGCGCCGCCGGAGTGCAACCCTGGAGCGAGGGGCACTGGAAACTGCTGGAAGCCTGGGCGCGTCTGATGGCCGATCACCGGCAGAATGTGGTGATCACGCCCCTGATGTCGCTCATCGTGGCCCACGAAGACGCGAACGGCCGCCTGAGCTTTGACTTTTCACGTCTGGACCGGTGGATCCGCGTGTTCGACGAGGCAGGAGCGCTGGGGCTTATAGAAGGAGGACACCTGGGAGGACGCTCGGAATGGGAAGCGCCGGACTTCGACGCCGCGCGTCCCACCACCCTGCTCCCGGACGGTAGCCTGAAGCGCTGGGAGCCGGTCAAAGTGACAAGCGCGGCTCAGCGTGAGTTTCTCTCCCAGTTCCTGCCAGCGCTGCGGGACCATCTACGGCAGATCGGTTGGCTGGACCGCTACGTGCAGCACCTGGTGGATGAGCCGATCACGGTCAACGCGGAGAGTTACAACCGCCTGGCGGCGATGGTCCGGGAGTTCGCTCCCGAGTTCCGCATCATTGACGCCACGCTGTGCCGGGAAGTGGCAGGTTCCGTGGATATCTGGGTGCCCCAGCCTCAGGAGATCGCGGCACACTGGGATTTCTTTCAGGAGCGCAGATCGAAGGGAGAGGAGGTCTGGTTCTACACCTGCCTGTCGCCCACGGCGGGCTACATGAACCGGATGGTGGACTACCACCTGCTGCCCGTCAGACTGCTGCACTGGCAGAACTTCCGCTACAACCTTCCCGGCTATCTGCACTGGGGGCTGAACTTCTGGCGCGAGGATCCTTTCCGCAACCTGGAACCGCTCCTCAGCGGAGAGACATACCTGCCCCCCGGCGACACGCACATTGTGTATCCCGGGAAATACGGCCCGCTTTCCAGCATCCGGCTTGAGGCTATGCGGGACGGCATCGAGGACTATGAGCTGCTGCGTTTGCTGGCCCTCAAGGACAGAAAGGCCGCGGAGCGCATCTGTGCTTCCGTGGTGCGTTCCATGACGGACTACACCCTGGATCCCGCGGAATTCCGTCGGGCGCGAACACTTCTGCTGGATGAGCTCGAGCGGAGGCGATGAAGCACGGTGTACTGCTGCTGGTGCTGGCGATGGTCTGCCAAGGCACCGTGAACGGAGCGCCGGAGCAGGAATCTGCGATTGTGATCTCCGGCGACTGGGAGATCACAGTGACCGCAGGTATGCTGCGTCACCCGGATGGTGACATCCGCGTGCATGATGCAGTGACTCTAAAGGTGGCGCCCCCGCCTGTCCTGCGCCTCAGCGACACGGAGAAGCTCCCGCTGTGGCAGCCGGATGCGCCCGGATGGGCCAAAGGACTGCGACTCAAAGGGGTCCGCACTTTCGAGACGTCCGCGCCGGACCATCTGCTGCCCGGAACCCTCGCAGTAAGGAGCGCGGATGGCCGGCACGAGATCTATCGCCGCGGAAAGGACTACGAGGTGGACGAGCAGTGGGGCACCGTGGGAAGACTCCAGGGCGGGGCCATCCCTGAAGGCACGCAAGTGAGCCTGGACTACTCTGTCTGCCAGGACCGGCTCGACTCCATCGTGGTGCTCGCGCGCGTGGGCGGGCAACCTTTTCTCCGGCCCGGCCGGCACGGCACGGTAACGGTGCGCCATCCCGACCCTGGCCCCGGCGAAGTGATCCTGGCCAACATCTGGGTGCGGGCCGGCCAGACGAAGCTGTCCGATGAAAGCGTCTATCGCGTTATTGAACCCGCCTATCCCGAAAAGAAGCACTGGCCCCCTCCGGCGCAAACTCTTCTTCCGAAAGCGTGGGAGAAGCTGAACATGGGAGGATCCCTGAAGATCCTCGCGTGGGGGGACAGCGTGACAGCGGGCGGGGAAGTGCCGGAAGAGCACTTGCGCTGGCAGAACCGTTTTCTGGGTCTGTTGAAGCAACAGTTCCCGAGAGCAGGAATCCGGCTGGAGACGCTGGCCTGGGGCGGCCGGAACACGGAAAGCTTCCTGAAAGAACCCCCAGGCTCACCCTATAACTTCGAGGAGAGAGTTCTGGGCGCACGGCCGGACCTGATCATTTCGGAGTTCGTGAACGATTCGAACCTGACGCCGGACCAGGTGGAGGAGCGCTATGGCTACCTGTTGCGGCGCTTCCGCGAGATCGGCGCGGAGTGGGTCATCCTGACTCCGCACTTCGTCTGGCACCGGTGGATGGGTGTGGCCTCTCCCCGCGTGAAGGAGGATCCCCGACCCTATGTGGCGGGACTCCGGCACTTCGCGGAGAAGCATGGTGTCGCCCTTGCCGATGCCAGCCTCCGGTGGGGACATCTGGTGAATGAGGGGATACCCTACGAGACTCTGCTGGCGAACTCGCTGAACCACCCTGATGAACGGGGACACCTAATGTTTGCGCTGGCTTTGATGGAACTGTTCCAGTGAGGCAGATCAGCAGCGTGAAGATTAGCTCCGGAGCTACAGCCCCGGGCTCTCCCGTTCGCAAGGAAGGGGTTTCTCTTTCTTTCCTCCTGCGGCGGTTGAGCCGTTCGCCGGAGGCGGAAGAGTCAAGCCACAGGCGCCGATCGCCGCAGTCGCGAGCAGCGCGCCCGCGGCGCACCCCCTCCACCAGCGTGTTCGGGGTCTTGAATCGAGCAGCCGGGGAAGCTTGCAACCCAGTAGAAATACCTGTTTTGGCGATCCGGGATTGACAGGATGCCGGTAAATCCGTATGCTCAATTCTGTGTATGTATAAGAAACTACTGCCTCTCCGGCCCGCGCAAAATCAGCTGGGAATTGCCCCGCCTGTCTTGCGTTAGGAGGGCAGGAAGTGGTATAATTTGGAAGTACAGTGGCCGTTCAATACCGGGCATTGACCAGATGGAGAGAGACAGGATTTCAGGGATGGGGGGAAACCTCCTGGGACCATACGAAAAGGAGCTCACAGGGAGATGAGGAGCAATAAGCTCTTGATCAGCCTTCTGGCACTGTCCACGCTGGCAGTGTGCAGTCAGGGGGCGTTCGCCTATGGAACGCAGACGTTCACGTTCCTCGGCTACGGCAACCCGGGGATCATCGGGACGAACGTGACGATCTCGTTGGATGGTGTCAGCAAGGCGGTATACGCAGGCCGTTACCTGGGCAAGTTCAACAGCTCGCCCGCATTCAATATCTTCTGCGTGGATGTCCGCCACACCATCAACTGGAACGCCAGCTTCACCACACTGGCGACGTTGGGGAGGACTATGGATCCCGCCTATCCCTGGCAACCCGCGACGGGTTTCTACGAGAATGGAGCTCAGGGCGCACCCGGCGGACTGGCATCCGCACTGACGAACGTTGACTATATGCCCGCGTTCCCGTCAGGGTCCTTGAACGTCGTCCAGCGCAGCCGCGCTGTGGCCTGGCTGGGAACCACATATCTGAATGCCAGCCTGACGGCTCAGCAGGCGGCGGCGATTCAGCTGGCCATCTGGGACATCGTTCAGGATGGCGGTGACGGCCTTGGATCAGGGACATTCCAGGTCTCCGGTAACGGTGTAGCTTCGCTTGCTCCCACATATATTTCGGAGGCTATTGCGAACGCGAACTGGGGCGGGCCGGATGAGACAGTCTTTATTCAGGCGCGCCGTACTACCAGCGCAGGCGATCATCTGCAGGATTTCATCTTTCATGACCCGGGCACGTATATTCAGGTGGTGCCGGTTCCGGAGCCGGTGTTCTTCCAGTTCGGGACCCTGGCCGGCCTTGGCGGACTGAGCCTCCTCCGCAGGAGGCGGGCCTGAGAGTTGCAGGCGGGATGGGATCCCGCTTGGCTGGTTGATCCCAGTCGGGATCAATTTTCGGAATAATCTGTGGTTTAATCGTAAAAGTGGAGGAGGCAGTCCCGGGTGATCGGGGCTGCCTTGCCCAGCATCATGGAGGTAACCGTCCTCCACAGGAAAGAAAGAAGCTTTCGAGTACGAGAGACCGCGGTCGAACGCCGGCGAAGCGAGTCGGGTGGGAAGCCGGCAAGGAGCGATCGTGGAGGTTGGGGAATTATGGCAGTCGCCGAGAATAAGTTGGGCGAGAAGCCTGAAACGGATATGACCGCCGCGCCTCAGGAAGGGAGCCAAGCAACACCGTCGCCCCAGGAAGAGCCTGAGATTTCCTATCCGTTTGCCTGGCCCGGCGTGGCGGGTGGTGGCCTGGGGCTGACGAAGGAGGAGGAGGAGCTCTTCTTCCTCTGCGGGCTTTCACTGGAGGCATCCACCAGCCCGTGGTATCCCCGCATCAAACGCGCTGTGGACATCGCGGTCTCGGCAGGGATGTTAATTCTGCTCTCTCCGCTGTTCCTGTTGATCGCGCTGGCCATCTGGCTGGAAGACCGCGGACCGATTTTCTACCGCCAGACGCGCATTGGACAACACCGGCGTCCGTTCACGTTCTACAAGTTCCGCAGTATGGTGGTCAATGCGGACGAAATCAAGCATCATTTGGCTCAGCAGAACGAGCAGAACGGGCCGGTCTTCAAGATCCGCAATGACCCGCGAGTGACGCGCGTCGGGCGGTTTCTGCGTAAGACTTCGCTGGACGAGCTGCCCCAGTTCTACAACGTGTTGAAGGGGGATTTGAGCCTCGTGGGTCCACGTCCCCATCTGCCGCACGAGGTGGACAAGTACCTGCTGCACCACGAGCTGAGGTTGACCGTTCCGCCAGGTCTGGTCTGTCTCAGGGAGGTATGCGGGCGTTCGGATCTGCCATTCGAGCGCTGGATCGAGCTGGATCTGATGTACATTCGCCGGCGCTCCCTGAAGACGGACTTCAATATCCTGAAACGGGCGGTGCGCGCTGTGCTGCGGGGCGAAGGGGCTTATTAGCGAACTATGATGAGAGGAAGGCAAGGGTGCTCGTGTTACCGGAGCACGGCCTCTCGGCGGGAGGCGGATGAAGCCGCCCGTGTCTGCAGAGGAACCTCCGCGTGGTCGGAGAAGCTTGGAGGACTCGATAGATGACAGACGCGACAGAGCAGACTGCTCCGTCTCCCGCCGAACCCGGTGCCGCAGAATCGAAAGCGGTGCCCCGACGGGCCGCGACTCCGCGGCAGGCGGCCGCCGGGACGCAAGCCGCCGCGAAGAAGGGCTCTCCCCTTCTGGTCTGGGGAGTGGCGCTCCTGGCGTTGTTCATCGGGCTGGTGATCGGCGTCTTCGGGATGCGCGCCCGGTATCACGCAAAGGAGGTGGTATTCTCCGTCAACGGGGCCACCGTGGACAAGAACACCTTCTTCGACCGCCTGCAACGGGCGGCTGGCGCGCCGGTGGCCCGGGCGCTGGTGGCCGAGCAGCTCCAGCTGCAGTTCGCTGAGAAGGAAGGGGTGCTTCCCACGGATGAACAGGTGGAGGCCCGCTTCCAGGAGCTGGCAAAGCGCAAGAACTTCAAGGAAAACCTGCAGCGCCAGGGCCTAACCGAGGAGCAGTTCAAGAGCAACCTCAAGCTCCAACTGGCTCAGACAAATGTGTTGACCAAAGGGGTCAAGGTCACCGACGCGGAGATCCGGGAGTTCTACCGGCGGAACACCGACCCTAAGAACCCAAACGCTCGGTTCTACATGCCCGAGACGGTGCAGCTCGCGGTGATTGTGACGCGCACCGAGGAGGATGCGAAGAAGGCGCTGGCGGACCTGAACCGCGGCATCGCCTGGGCGACGGTAGTGAAGAACTACAGCCTGGACGACAGCAAGGAGAATGACGGCGTACTTCCTCCCACCGTGCGCGGCCGCACGCGGGCCAGCGTCATTCCCGGCCTGGAAGAAGCCGTGTTCGGCATGAAGGTGGGAGACCGCATCGGACCCCGGCAGTTCGCGGGAGCCTGGTGGATCATCCGTTGCCTGGACAAGCGTCCGGCCCAGACCATGCCGTTCGAAGAGGTCAAGACCGAGTGCGAGATTGGCGCCAAGCTTGTCAAGGCAGGCCCGCAAACGGCAAAGAAGGTGGAAGCCAAGTTCGCGGAGTTTCAGAAAAACGCCGAGGTCAAGGCGTTCTGGCCGCAGTATTCTGAAGTCATAAAGGTGCAGTGACCCAGGTGTTGCCGGGATGGCCGCCATGCTGGGGCTGTCCCGGCCACAATATCCCATTGTTGAAAGGAGGCAGTGAAGAGACAACCAAGCTTGGATTGAAAGGAGTGTGACCGGCCGTGAGGGACACAAGCGACATGCTTGCTCCGTGGGCAAGGAGATCGGCCGGTGAAAGCGACCCCCGGCGAGCGGGTGTTCCTTCCCCGCTTCCGGTAAGATCGGAGACTTAGGAAGGGAGGTAAAGAAAGAAATGGGAATCTCAAGGATTTCCCGTGTGGTTGTTCTGATACTGGCAGTGGCGGTGGCGGCCGCGCCAGGGGCATCCGGAGCTGCCCTGCAGCCGTTCAAGTTCCTGGGAGTGGACACTAGCGTGTCCGCCATCCTTGGAGGCGTATATGTGGGGGGTTACCGCGGAGAGATAAACGGTGTTGCCTACCGGATGTTCTGCGTCGACTACAACCACCATATTGCCGGTAACGAGACCTACCAGACCCTGGCAGCGCTAGGCCGGGTAACGGACGCTTCGGCCCCCGACCTGCGGCCCACCGGGACGCCGGACGGTTACCCGGACCTGTCGCAGGAACCCAATAACCTCTGGTACTACGAGAACCCTAATGACTCCAGTCAAGGGGCAGGCCTCAGCTCCGCGCTGCACGACAGAGACTATCTGGCGAGCAATGCCACGCTTCCGTCTGGGACTGATACTGCGGCCAAGCGGGCCGCTGCGGTGGCGTGGCTGACAGACAACTACGTCAATGTGTGGACCCAGAGTGTTCAGGTCCCCGTGCAGCTGGCCATCTGGGATATCGTTCAGTACGGAGGCAACTACACGCTTATCAACGCGATAGGCGGCAGCTGGGCGGCGTCGGCTCAGAGCTACGTGCAACTGGCCTTCGCCAACTCGGCCAATTATACCGGTAACGCCATCTGGGTGCAGGCCCCGCGATCGGGCGAATTCAGTTGGTATGATCACCGCCAGGAGTTCGTGTATTCCATTCCCGAGCCCGTTTTCTTCCAGATGGGAGCGCTGGCCGGAATGGGAGGACTGGGCCTTCTCAGGCTGAGGAAGCGCGAGCGGCCCGTCTGACAGTCATCGGCGCCCGGTGGCGGCGCCGCATCCGAGAGTGATAAGCGCGCTTTGAGTGGAACGCGCTCCCAAGGAGAGTCGCGAAAGCCCCCTTCAAACCGTAAGGGGGCTTTTTCATCAGTTCTCTAAGCTGGTGGAGTGGCGCGGCGCCAGCCGTGCGTATCGAGACCGCGGGATGCAGGATGTGGTTTCGACTCGCCCGGCTCCGCCGGGCGGCTCAACCACCGTAGGGACACCGATTACCAGGTTACCGCCCACCCCAACCCTCTTCCACCAATCTAAACACCACAACAGGAGAGGGCTTTTTCTTGCCCTCCTCCCTGCAGGCATCTTAGATTTTTTTGCTGTCCTGATTGCGGGCGATGGTATAAAAGCCCTCTCCCGGGCTCGGGAGAGCCTTCGGGTCAGGATGATGCATTGCCGATCTGCGCGCGGAACGCGCCGGCAGCGTCAGCGGCTTTCAGGGTAGTCGTTGAACGTGCAGGTGTATTTCCACCAGTTGTTCTGGCGGCCGTCCGGGCTTACGCCCGGCGCGCGGGGCAGGTGCTCCAGCCACCAGAGATGGTGCAGGCGCTGATCCCCTCCGCCCCACTCCCGGTGATTCACCAGCCTCTTGGAAGCCGCGCCCACCAGGTTGGGCCAGTTGAGCTTCCAGTCGTCACACATACTCCAGACATAGGTGGGATTTCCCCAGTCATAGTCGCTCAGGCTGTTCGGCGAGAAGTGGCAGATGCCGACAGCCGCCTCGCCGGGCCGAATGAGATCGAACATCCGGAACCGGTCCCAGTCGTTCGTGATAGGCCAAGTGGGGAACCACCACTGCGGAGGCGAGTAGACCCGGCTGAGCACGCATTCCGTCCGGTGCAGGAAGTCCTCCAGCATGCAGTCCACATCCCGCTCATAGTTGAACCCCATCAGCACGAAGTTGCGGCCCGCGGACGGCACATAATACGTCCCCCCGTTCACAAAGAAAGGACTGGGTCCGGCCATCGCGGCCTCCCACGCCGACATCCCGGCCGGAGCGCCGAACAGGAACACCTCGTCCACCTCGCCGGATGCCACCCGCTCGGCGATGCTGAATGGCTGATTATGGGGATAAGTCTTGTCGGTCACCAGGCGGACATAGTCCATCGTGCCCGGGTGCAGGGGGATGGTGTCCCGGTTGTTCCAGCGATAGACATACTCGTCCGGGTCGTATGCGAAACCGTCCTCGAAGTAGGGATGATAATCCGCCTCGATCCAGTCCACCACCACGTAGTTGCACCAGCCGCCGCTCGCCTCTCTCAGATCTCGGATGTAAGACTGTATCTGAGTCGGCGGGTCATACCATCCAAACACCTCGTGGGTAGGACGGTTGCCGTACGCCGGGCAGCGCGGATCGAAGTTGATCACCAGGGCCCTGATGGTGACCGGCTCGTTGCCCGGGGAGAAGAAGTTTTCACGGACGGGTTTCCCCGAGGGGCGAAGCGCGCGGATCAGACGCCCGTCCGGCTGCCTATACAGGCTGGAGATCCCGCGGATGGTCAGTCTCTCCCCCTCGCAAAGATACGGCCGGTCGCGCGTGGCGAGCCACGAGCAGTCCACACGCACACCTTTCCCTCCGGGGCCATCCCCAACCCCGGAGCCGTCGTCCAGGTAAAGCGCCTCGGCAAAGGGTTCCTTCCGGATGATGAGACCTGTCAGCTCGACCAGCAGACCCACGTTGTTGGGCCCGGCTGCACCCTCCACCCCTGCTTGCCACGGTGTCGCCAAGCCTCCCACAGCAGACGCCTTCATATGCAGCGGCCGGATTGTGCCAGCCTGTGGGATGAGCCTCCATTCCTCGGCCTGAATGTAGCGCTCGCCCGTCTCGTCGTCCCGGGCGAGTGTTCCTGCAAGCGCCACGGTCGCCCCTTCCGTCGGGAGGTTCTCCGCACGAACCTGAATCGCGCAGAACCGGCCGGGCTGCTGGATGTAAAAACGTCCGACCGCATCGAAGACCGCCGTGACAAAACCCGACGTCTCCACCGCCTGTCCGTCACCCGCCATCCGGGCTTCGGATAGCGGGATCGGGTTGAACACGCGCGGGGTCACGATCCGGAGGTTGCGGATGTCAATGAAATCGTCCCCGGTCCCGGACCAGTCCGTCCCGAAGAACTCGATGGCCACCACGCGGGAAGGGTCAAAGTCCGGATCCAGCGGCCAGTGATCGGCCACCACAGAGTCCACGCACTCGATCCATTGCGGGAAGGTGGGTTCAGGTCGCGGTCCGTAGGAGATCCCCAACCCCCCGCTCTTCCCGTTTACGTCCCTCAGAACCATGAAGATGGGGGCATCACCGTAAGGATTGCTGTTTCCCCCTCCCTGGAAATAACGCGCGACATAGCGGATCTCTGTCCCTGGACGGGAGAGGTCAACCCACGGCCCGTAGCCGGCTTTTACCAGGTCCACCACCGGACCGAAATACCATCCTCCGGGTGTGACATACTTGCGCACGAAACCGACGCCGTTCTCGGACTCAAAAGAGGTGAAACCTGTAATGGCGGGGCCGAGCCCGCTGTCTATCTGGGCATCAAGCGGAATGTCCACGATGACATCAGCCCCGGCCGGAGTGGCCAGGAGGACGGCGGCAATGGCAAGAAGAACGATATGGCGCGAAGGTGGAAACGACACTCCGGTTTTCTCCCTTCTGTCCGCGGCAACCGCGGCACTCCCGCGACCCAGGAAGTTGCGATTTTACCGGATTCAGTGTACGGCAGCCCGCCGCCTGCGTCAATAACCGGAGTGCGAAAAGGCCGCCGGAGATCTCCGGCGGCCCTCTCAAGACCTTTCCGAATCCGGGCGAGAGGTCAGGAAAGGAAAACGGCCTTCGGCTCCTGCTTCTCGTCCTTCTTCTTGGAATCGCAACTGCCACCGCAGGCCATCACCGACTTCGGCTGCTTGGCATCTTCCTTATCCTTCTTGTCCTTGCCGCAGGCAACAGCCGCCTTAGGCTCCTGCTTCTCATCCTTCTTCCTGGTGTCGCAGCTTCCGCCGCAGGCGGGCAAAAATTCAGAGACGGACACAACAGACCTTGAGCCCTTCTTGGACTCCTTATTTTTATCCTTCTCCTCCTTGCCGTCCTTGCCGGCGCCGCAACAGGCAGCCATCGGATTGGAGATAGCGTTATCCGCCTTCAGAACATCCGGGGCAGCGAAAGCCGCTCCCCCGATCACCTGAAGAGCAAAAGCTGCGAGCACAGCGAAAACGATTTTCGTCATGACGATATCCTTTCTCTGCAGACCGAATGCCTCCCAAAAGGGAAGAGAGCCTGCTCTTGAGACTCAGAAGCATCTACAGCAATTGGACGTGGCGGGTTCCCACAGAGTTAACAGGCCTGATGGAAATTTGCGCCAGGACCTGGATGCCGCTTCAGGAAGGCGATCAGTAATTGGGCGCCGCCGCCACAGCGCGGGTGTCCGTGGAGTCATCACTTGCCCGGCTTGCGGAAGGCTCCGTATGGACCGCACCGCAGGCGCAGACAATGACAATCTTGCGCGGACTCCAGTCTTTCACCCAGAAAAAATCCTCCTGTCCCGCCCGGGAGACGCCGCTTGCGGACAGAACTAGGAATGCACCTATTGTCAATGCGAGGATGCTTTTCATGACCTTTCCTCCTTTCCTCTCCGGGGATCCTGCCGCCGGCAAACCCGACACAAGCCCCCGTGCCTCACTTATCTATTATGCAACAACGTCGCAATGAATACTTGAGTTCCCTTGCCTGGTGAGCGGCAGGAGGCGAGAGCCACGCCACCGAATGAAAAGCTGTTTTCTTCACCTGAAAAGACAAAGAAAGGCGGACCTGCGCATGCGCCTGACAGCCTGCTTGAGCGGACTGCTCCTGTTCTGGGCCGGAGCGGCCGCAGTCTGCAAGGCCTCTCTGCTGAGCGATCTGGCCAAACCCCGTGACTACACCAGCCACCGGGTCTCCAGCTACGCCACTGACGGCGGAAACGCCGACGGCGGACAGGCGAACCCCGTCAAGCCGGGAGAGACCCGCGTGATCGCCGAGCTGGAGGGGCCCGGCGAGATTGCGCACATCTGGCTCACCTTCGCTCCAATGGATAAAGACGTGCTGACGAACGTCATCCTGCGGATGTACTGGGACGGGGAGAAAGAACCCAGCGTGCAGTCTCCGGTGGGGGCGTTCTTCGGGCTGGGACACGGAAAGATCTACAGCTTCGACTCGCTGCCCGTCTCCGTGGTGAACGACCGCGGCCTGAACTGCTTCTTCCCGATGCCATTCAACCGCAGAGCGCGCGTCACGCTGGAAAATCAGTCGGATCAGACCCTGCAGGCGGTGTATTACTACGTAAACTACAAACGGTTCCGTGAGCCGCGGAACGATATCCTGTATTTCCACGCGCAGTATCGCCAGCAGAAGCCCGCCTTGGGACCGGAAAACTATCTGGTGTTCGAGGCCCGGGGCAAAGGACACTACGTGGGGCAGTTCTATTACATCCGCTCCAACTCCGGCGGATGGTGGGGCGAGGGCGACGACGTGATCCACGTTGACGGCCGACTGCTGCACGGGACCGGAATGGAGGACTACTTCGGCGGAGCGTGGGGAATGAAGCCCGGTCAGAGCTTCGCTCGTTTTGGATCCCCGTTGTTCGAGGTGTATATGACGGGCGACGGCAACGAGAATACGGTCTACCGCTGGCATCTGGAGGACGCCATCGCTTTCGAACGCTCCATCCGTTTCGAGCACGAACACGGCAGCCAGAACGACCGCAACGACGACTTCTTCAGTGTAGCCTTCTGGTATCAGACGCATCCGCGCCTGCCGTTTCCGCCGCTTCCGTCGAAGTTCGAACGCCTAAGCTTCAGCGACCGCAAGAAGGTGTTGCGGGAGCAGGGCAGGCTGGAGGAGTACCGGGCTCTGCTTCGCCACTTCATCGAAAAGGCAGTGGAGCCGGAAGCGCTGGCCGCAGCCAGGAAGGAGCTGGAAGAGGCCGAGAAACTGGAACTGCACCGCGATACGGCGGAAGGAGAGAGCCGGTGAAAGACTTCGTAGAGCGACACCCTCGCAACCCCATCCTGACGGTGGACAATATTCCCGAACGCGCGAACTGCGTGTTCAACAGCGGAGCGGTGGTGGCCGGCGACGAGGTCGTGATGATGGTCAACACGTGGACCAGCGACTGGACGCCGAAGTTCCTGGTGGGGCGGTCGAAGGACGGCATCCGCTTCACCGTGGAGCCGCGCAACGTGGTGGTCCCTCCGAAGGAATATCCTTATGTTCCGCACGAGGGCATCTTCGACACACGCATCACCGCGTTGGAGGACTGGTTTTACATCACCTACAACGTGGCCTCGCGTCTGGGCGGGCGCATCATGCTGATTCGCACCCGGGACTTTGTGGATTTCGAGGAGATCGGCTTCATTACGCAGCCCGACCACCGCAACTGCGTAATCTTCCCGGAGAAGATCGGCGGCAACTACGCGCGACTGGAGCGACCCAATGTGGGCGACTCCGGCGACATCTATATTTCCTACTCCCCGGACCTGGTGCACTGGGGACGAACAAAACTGGTGCTGGAGCGCAACACTCGGTATTGGGAGTCCGCGAAGATCGGCCCGGGCGCTCCGCCGGTGAAGACGGACAAGGGGTGGCTTTGCATTTATCACGGCTGCCGCCAGAGCATGAACGGGTTCCAGTACAACGCGGGATGCATGCTGCTGGACCTGCAGGACCCGTCGCGGGTTATCGGCAAGATGCGCGCCTGCCTGATGTGGCCGCAGGAGCCGTATGAGCGCTCCGGGCAGGTGGACAACGTGGTGTTCCCGACGGCCGCGCTGGTGTTCGGAGACGATCCGGATGAGTTGAAGATCTACTACGGCGCGGCGGACACCTGCGTATGCCTGGCCACCGCCCGCATCTCTGAGCTTGTGGAGAAATGTCTGGCGGACGGGCCGGTAGAATATCGGAGGGGATGAGGGAGCGGAGGCGGCTGAGAGTGTTACAGAGAACACGAAACGTTCTCCGGCTTTTCTGGGACGATGGCTGGAGAATAGTAAACGCTCGCGGAAGCTACCGCCTACGGTGGTTGAGCCGTCCGCCTCAGGCGGACGAGTCGAAACCCCGGACATCAACCTGCCTGGTCTCGATACGCGCGCCTTCGCCGCGCTACTCGACCGCCGTAAGAGTGCGAGGAGCTGCTCGGTTGGGGTGTACCGCAGTCGAGCCAGCCGCTAAGGGCCGAGCATCTGCTCCGGGCGCACAACCTCGTCGAACTCCTTCGGCGTCAGAAAGCCCAGCGCCACACACGCATCCTTCAACGAAGTCCCTTCGTGGTGCGCTTTATGCGCCACCCTAGCCGCATTGTCGTACCCAATGCGCGGGCTGAGCGCCGTCACCAGCATCAGCGAGTTGTTCACATACTCCGAGATGCGCCTGCGGTCCGCCTGGATTCCCACCACCATATGCTCCGTGAATGACCGGCAGGCATCCGACAGCAGCCGGATGGAGTGCAGCACATTGTAGATGATGACGGGCTTGAAGACGTTCAGTTCGAAGTTGCCCTGGCTGCCCGCAAAGCCCACGGCCGCGTCACTGCCCATCACCTGCACGCACACCATGGTCATCGCCTCGCACTGAGTGGGGTTGACTTTTCCCGGCATGATGGAGGATCCGGGCTCGTTCTCCGGGAGCATCAGTTCCGCCAGCCCGCAGCGCGGCCCGGACGCCAGCCAGCGGATGTCGTTTGCGATCTTCATGAGGGAACAGGCAAGTGTGCGCAGCGCTCCGCTCGCCATCACCAGGGCATCGTGGGCCGCCAGAGCGGCGAACTTGTTCGGCGCCGTCACGAAGGGCAGGCCCGTCTTGGCGGCGATCTTCGCGGCGATGCGCTCTGCAAACTCCGGGTGCGTGTTCAGGCCCGTCCCGACGGCGGTCCCGCCCGCTGCCAGTTCGTAGAGCTTCGGCAGGACTGCCTCCAGGCGCTCCAGATCGTCATGCAGCATGGCCACCCATCCGGAGAACTCCTGCCCCAGCGTCAGTGGGACGGCGTCCATCAGGTGTGTGCGCCCGATCTTGATGATGTCCGCAAACTCCCGTGACTTGGCATCTAGGGCATCCCGCACCGTGCGCACGGCCGGGATCAGCGCGTTCACGATCCGCTCCGCCGCCGCGATGTGCATGGCGGTGGGGAAGGTATCGTTGGAAGACTGAGACATGTTGACGTGGTCGTTCGGGTGGACGGGTTTCTTGGAGCCGATCTCACCTCCCGCCAGCTCAATGGCCCGGTTGGCGATGACCTCGTTGGCGTTCATGTTGGTCTGGGTGCCGCTTCCGGTCTGCCAGACCCTGAGCGGGAAGTGATCGTCCAGCGCTCCGTCAATCACCTCCTGCGCCGCCTGAATGATCCAGCCGGCCCGTTCGGCGTCCAGCTTGCCCAGATCGCGGTTGATCTCTGCGGCGGCCTGTTTCAGGATGCCGAACGCCCGGATCAGCTCGCGGGGCATCCGGTCCTCTCCGATGGCAAAATGCCTGAGCGATCGCTGTGTCTGCGCTCCCCAGTAGCGGTCGGCCGGAACCTCTATGGTCCCCAAGCTGTCGGATTCGATGCGGAACTCTCCCGGACGGGCATTTGCGGGCTGCATTGGATTATCTCCTCCGTCTGACGGTGATAGTCGGGTCAATCGCCGACAGGATAACCGCAAAATGCTCCCGGTTTCAAAGGGCGGACGCCGCAGTCGGGCTTATGGGCCGGATGTGACCCGGCCCACGGAACAGGTCGCCAGACCACCCCTACAAGGAGTCGCTGTCCAGGTTCAGCCAGGCCATCTCGCCGGGAGTAAGAGGAATCTGCAGGGCAGCGAGGTTGGCCTCCAGCTCCTGGCGGGATCGAGCTCCGACCAATGGGAAAACATTCAGCGGCTGGCGCAGCAGCCACGCCAGGGCGATCTGCGTGGCTGTGACGCCCTTCTCCGCGGCCAGTTTCTGTGCCCGCTCCAGCCGCCGGAAGTTGTCCGGGCGGCAGTAGCAGCGCACGCAGAGCTGGTCGGAGCCGTCCTCGAAGCTGTCCAGATTGTCCGGCGTGAACCGGCCCGAGAAGAAACCGTTAGCCACGCTGGACCAGCTGAAGACGGGCATCTGTGTCTGGCGGTAGAACTCGCGTTCGGCGGCTGCCGCCACGCCAGTGATGGTCAGACATCCGGGCCAGGGCTCCTCATACTGCTCCGCCAGGCTGAAATGGGGGCTGCTGGCCACAAAGGGAGTCTGACCCGAGCTGCGGGCGTAGTCGTTCGCTTCCTTCAAACGTGAGACGCTCCAGTTGGACCCGCCAAACGCGCGGATGCGCCCCTCGCGCATGTGCTCGTTCAGGCAGTCCACAATGGGCTCCACCGGAAACGAAGGATCGTCGCGATGAAGCAGATACAGGTCTATGTAGTCCGTCTTGAAACGGGCAAGCGAGTCATACAGGTCCGAGGTGATGTCCCACGGCGTCACCCGCTGACGGTCTGCATTGAAGTGCGCTCCTTTGCCGATCAGGACCACTCTGTCACGCAGACCCCGGCTGTTCACCCAGGCGCCCACCGTCCGTTCATTGTCGCCACCCCCGTAGATGTGGGCCGTATCAAATGTGTTGATGCCCAGTTCCAGCGCATCGTCCAGCAGGCGGAAACTGTAGTCCAGGTCGTGCGGCCCCACCATCACCGTGCCCTGCACCAGCCGCGAAACCGGCTTATCCACTCCAGGAACGGATCCGTAGTCCAATGATGTCATCCTTTCTGGCAGAAAACTTGACTATTCACCGGGGTATTTCAGACCCCACTGCTCCCGCGCCCGGTCCATCGTCTCCATAATGGCGATGCTCTCGTCGAGCGGGATGGTCTCGCTCTCCGTCAGGCCCTCCCGCAGGCATCGCATGGCCTCCATCGCCTGGAACTCGAATCCGTTACCGGAGTATTCCGCCTCGATGCACTCCTCCTGGCCTCCCGAAATGACCGTCAACTCGCGCGCGCACCAGAAGGCGGGGATGCGGATCATCCCTTCCGTGCCCATCACAAAGGCCACATGGGGGGTGTTCGTCCGGACCGCAGAACTCAGGATGGCGATCTCACCGCCCGGATAGCCCAGCAGCAACGCGTTCTGCTCATCTACGCCGGTCTCCCCGATGTGCGCCAGCGACTCCAGACGGGAAGGCGCTCCCAGAAGGAAATATGCGAGGGAGACACAGTAGACTCCCACATCCAGCAGTCCGCCGCCCGCGAGCTCCGGGTTCAGCAGACGCCCCTGCGGATCCCATCCCGCGCGGAAACCGAAGTCGGCCTGCAGCATCCGCACCTCGCCGATCCGCCCGGACCGCACGATCTCCCTGCATTTCCGCATCGCCGGCAGGAACCGTGTCCACATGGCTTCCATCAGGAAAAGCCCCTTCTCCCGCGCCTTCGCCACGGCCGCCCGGGCCTGGGCGGCATTCACCGTGAACGGTTTCTCGCAGAGAACCGCTTTCCCCCGGTCCAGGCAGAGCAGTGTGTTCTCGGCGTGCAGCGTGTGCGGGGTGCAGACGTAGATGATATCCACCTCCGGATCATCCGCAAGCGCCTGATAGCTGCCGTGTCGCCGCGGGATGCCGTGCTTCTCCCCGAACGCTTCTGCCTTCTCCTTGGTCCGGGAGCCGACGGCCGCAAGCTCCGCGTCTTCCAGAGACTTCAGCGCATCCGCCATCTTGTTGGCGATGTTGCCCGTGCCCAGAATTCCCCAGCGTATTTTCCGGTTGCTCATAAGAAGCCCTCTCAACAGTTCGTGGGCGGCATCGGCCAGTTGCCGTTCCCCATGCTACCGATACTCTGCTCGCCCGCCCCACTCCTGCGCCGCCGTCAGAAAACACCATTGGGGTATACTGCTAATCAAGGGCGGCGCCGGGAGGCGCACCCGGCCGATTACCTGAAAGGCGCTCGCAGTGCAGGAGATTCTGGAGTACATACGCGACGAGGGACTGAAGAAAGGCGCTTCCTTCGTAGAAGCTCGCGCAGTGGAGCGTGATTCCACCAGCATTGTCCTTCAGGATGGGAATGCGGACAAGCTGTTCCGCGCCTCCAGCTTCGGACTGGGGGTGCGGGTTCTGGCGGACGGAGCCTGGGGCTTCGCCAGCGGCAACGGCGCGTCCCGGGAGCAAGGACTGGAGCTTCTGGAGGCGGCGCTTGCCGCCGCCAAGGCCTCGCGCGCCGGCCGCACGGAAGAAGCCGTGGTGGCGGAGGTTCGTCCTTTGACGGACCACTGGGCCACCGATTTCCGCATTGACCCCCGTTCTGTGCCGCTGTCGCGCAAGATGGACACACTGGCTGCCCTGGACCGCGCCGGAATGGCCCGCAGAGAAGGCCGCATCGTCAACCGCGTGCTCTCCTACGGCGACGGGTGGCAGCGGGAAACGGTGGTGAACAGCTTCGGAGCGTCCGTAACGTCGGAATACGTTCGGACGTCTGCAACCTGCACGTTCTTCGCGTCGGATGGACAGATCCGCCAGAGCGCCTACAAACGCCGGGCGGCCCTGGCCGGATGGGAGCTGATGGAGGAGTTGGAGCCCGCAGACTTCACCGAGGCCGCCGCCCGCAGGGCGGTCAGCCTGCTCTCCGCGCGCAAGGCTCCTTCGGGCAAATTCCCCGTGATCTTCGACCCGTCCATAACGGGCCTGCTCACCCACGAGGCGCTCGGGCACAACGCGGAGGCGGATCACGTGGTGGCCGGAACATCCATTCTGGAGGGCAAGCTGGGAGACACAGTGGCCAGTCCGCTGGTGACCATCATTGACGATGCCACTCTGCCCGGCTCGTGGGGATCCTACCGCTACGACTCGGAAGGAGTCCCGGGACAGCGCAGGGTGCTGATCGAGAACGGAGTGCTGGTGGGGTTGATGCACAGTCTTGAGACGGCGGCGCGGCTGGGCACGGAGCCAAACGGCAGCGGGCGGGCGCAGGACTACGGCTACCGGCCGCTGGTGCGGATGAGTAACACATTCATCCAGCCGGGCACCACCCCGCTGGAGGAGATGCTGAAGGACATCCCGCTGGGGGTGTATCTGACAGGCGGACAGTGGGGCTACGTTTTCTGCGAGCGGGGGCAGTTCACCTGCCACGCCGGAGGAGGATGGATGATCCGCAACGGCGAGCTCGCGGAGGAGATCCGTGACGTGAGCGTGGCCGGCATCACGCTGGAGACGCTGGCCAACATAGATGCCGTGAGCGACGCATTCGAGATGAGCATGCCCGGGATGTGCGGGAAGTGCGGACAGGGGATGCCGGTGAATGCAGGCGGTCCGCACGTGCGCGTGCGGGAGCTGGTGGTGGGAGGTCAGGAGCAGGCATGACGGAGCAGGAGCTTTTGCAGCTTGCGCAGGAGGCGTGCGAGGCAGGCAAGCAGGCCGGCGCGGATTTCGTGGAGGTCAGCGTCAGAGCAGGACGGAGCGCCAGCGTCCGCGTGGAGCGTTCGGCCATAGATTCCGTGGAGGTCTCCCGGGGGGAAGGAGCGTCCGTGCGGGCGTTTGTGAACGGCGGACTGGGAGCAGTGTCTGTGGACGGCCTGGACCTGGACCGGTTGACGCAGTGCGCCCGTCAGGCGGCGGAGATGGCGCGCTACGCCGTACCGGACCGCGACTTCGTGACGCTGCCCGGACCTGATGGGGCTTCCCGTGTGGAAGGGCTGTATGATCCGGCTGTGGAGGATCTGGACGTCCCCGCGCTGGCCAGGATTGCATCCGAATGTGTGGAGTCCGCCCGCGTCGTGGCCCCGGAAGCCGTCTGCACAGGAGCGGTATCCGCCTGGGCAGGACGGGGCGTGGTGGCCAACAGTCTGGGGGTGGCGTGTGCCTCCCGTGGGACGAGCGTCTCGGCGTGGATAGAACCCATCATCCGGTGCGGCGACGACGTTGGCGCGTTTTACGAGTTCGATGCCGCGCGGCGGATGGAAGATTTCGACCACCGCGGCATCGGTGCGGAGGCAGCCAGAACCGCAATGCGCTTCTTAGGGGCCGTCAAAGTGGAGTCGGAAGAGATGCCGGTGGTCCTGGGGCCGCTGGCGGCAAGCTCCTTGTTCGAGGCGCTGGCCTCGCAGGCCGGCGCAGAAGCGCATCAGCGCGGCCGAAGCTGGCTCTGCGGAATGCTGGGAAAGAAGATAGCTTCCGATGTCCTCACGTTGCGCGACGACGCCACCATCCCGGCGGGGCTATCCTCGCGCGCGCACGACTCCGAGGGCGTCCCCTGCCGGCCCCTGACGGTCATTGAAGACGGGGTGCTGACAAACCTGCTCCACAACTCCTATACCGCCAACAAGGCCGGAGTGCCTTACACCGGACACGCTGCCGGCGGCGGCATCGCGCCGAGCAATGTAAACCCCGTTCTGGGCCAGATAACGTCGGAAGAGATCATCCGGAGTGTAAAAAGAGGCCTCTACGTGAATATGGGAGGCATCGCTCCGGACGGCGCCACGGGCGATGTCTCGGCCACGGTGGACTTCGGCTTCCTGATCGAGAACGGAGAGATCACAAGGCCGGTTGCCGGGACGATGGTGGCCGCATCCGGAAGAGAGCTTCTGGAGGGCATCGAGGCCATCAGCTCGGATGCGCGCATCGAGCCCGGCTGCGTGATGCCCACTGTCCTGATCCGGAGCATGCGGGTCGCCGGCGGGAAGTAGCCCGGCAATGCGCTGCTCCCGGCATCCAGCGGTGGAGACGTCCCTGACCTGCTCTTCGTGCGGGACGCCCATCTGTCCTGACTGCTCCGTGCCCGCTCCGGTAGGCATCAAGTGCCCGGAATGCTCCCGGCACGCGCGGACCGTCTCGGACGTGCCTGCGGCGAACATCCTGCGATGCATCGCGGTCACGGTGCCCGTCTCCCTTCTGGCGGCTCTGGTGGCCCAGTCGCTGCCGTTCTTCTTCATCGCGGTTCTGGCATATGGATGGGTGGTGGGCGAAACGGCTCATCTCTCCTCGGGACGCCGCAGCGGCAGGGCTGTGGAGATCATCGCCGTGCTGTCTGCGGCGGCGGGCCTGCCTGGCGTGCGGGCTGCTTTTGCCCTGCTATCCGCCGGTGATCGCAAGATCTCCTGGCTCGCCGTCACCGGCCTGACTGAGCCATTCACGCTCGCCGGGATCCTGATCGCCGCTTTCATCGCCTCCAGCCGCATCCGCTTCCGCTGAAGTCTCCAGATCGCCGGGCCAGGAGGGTCCGCGCTCTTGCCCCCGCTACTGCAAGGCGACAACGAAAGGCGGTACCAAAGTTCCATTGCAGAAATGTTACAGGAGGCGCACTATTAGGCCACAACAGTCTGACGGGCCGGCCGGGCCAAGAGAGAAAGGGTCCGGCGGAGCGCCTTCCGCTGTCAACGCAAGCTGCCGGAGGGTTCGAGCACCATGAGGGTTCGAGCACCATGAGGAAAGCGTTGATTGTCGCGCTGTCGCTGGGGGCGTGTCTGGCGGCGGGGTTCGCGGGAATGTCCGTGAACCTTGCCCAGGAGGCCCCGGCGGAGCCTACCTATGTCGGCCCGGAGGTCTGTAAGGCCTGCCACGCCGACAAGGTGGAAAGCTACGAGCTGGGCACCCACGGGGTGAAGGACGACCCCCGCACCCCTGCCGCGAAGGAGGGCTGCGAGTCCTGCCACGGTCCTGGCTCCGAGCACGTGAAGACCGGTGGCGGGAAGGGAGTTGCGGGAATCGTCGCCCTGGATCCCACCGCACGCACCACTGCCGAGCAGAAGAACGAGCTCTGCCTCTCCTGCCACACCAAAGGGAAGATGGCTCTGTGGCACGGGAGCGCCCACGACCGGCGGGGGATCGCCTGCAGCGACTGCCACAGCGTCCATAAAGGCCATCCACGCAACCTGACCGCCGACACGGCCACGGAGCTGTGCGTCCGCTGCCACAAGGATGTCAAAGCCGACCTGCAGCGGCCATCGCACCATCCCCTGCGCGAAAGCAAGATGGAGTGCAGCGACTGCCACAACCCGCACGGAACAGCCACGGACGGGCTGATCGCGGCGAACTCCATCAACGAGAACTGCTACAAGTGTCACGCAGAAAAGCGTGGTCCCTTCCTGTGGCAGCATCCACCGGTGACGGAAGACTGCACCAACTGCCATCGCCCGCACGGCTCTTCGCACGAGAAGCTGCTGACGGCAAAGATCCCTTACCTGTGCCAGACCTGCCACTCAAATCCGCGGCATCCGGGTTTGCTTTATGCCATTCCGTCCAACGCGGCGGGGCAGTCTGTCTATGTGGCATTGAACAACCGAGCTTTCTATCGGGCCTGCCAGAACTGCCATGTGCAGGTGCACGGCAGCAACCATCCGTCCGGGAAGAGCTATACGAGGTAAGGAGCTACATGAGATGAGACAACTCCTGCTTGCCTTCGGCATTCTTTGCACGGCCGCCGGGGCCGGACCGCTTGCGGCGCAGACGGGCCAGACTCCGGACGATGTGCGCCGCCACACTTCGCTGGACATCTACTGGAGGACTGTCTCCGGTGAAAGGGAGTCGGCGCGGTTCCAGGAGTATCGCGACGTCCCGTCCGGTCCGGCGGGATCCTTCGAGCAGATCTTCCATCACGGAAGGAAGAACTATCTGTTCCGGTGGGACCGCATCGGGCAGAGCGACCAGTATATCGGCATCCGCGGGGGGCGTCAGGGAGAGTACAGGCTGGAACTCATCCACGACAAGATCCCTCACCGCTTCGCCTTCGACGCACTCACGCTTTACTCCGGGATCGGCACAGGCGACCTGACGATACCGGCGTCTATCCGCGCCACGCTTCAGGCCAGCACCTCGCCGCAGGATCTGGCGGCGCGTGTCACTGCGGCGCTCGCTTCGGACGGCAGGTTATATGATATCTGGCTGAACCGCAAGACCACGGGAACGCGGATGGACTTCATCCTCTCGGACCCTGTGACAGTGCATCTGGGGTGGCAGACGGAGCGAAGGGACGGAGGGCGGCCATTCTTCGGGTCGTTTGGCATCGGCAGCACGGTGGAGGTGGTGGAGCCCATCAACTATGACACCACCGACGTCAATATCTCGGCGGAGTATGCCCTAAAAGGCAACTATGTGAGCGCCGCGTTCCATTCATCCCGCTTCGACAATAACATCGGCGAGCTGGCCTGGGACAACCCGTTCCGGCTGGTGGATTCCACAGGACCCACCGCTTACCTGAACACCTATCAGGCAGGCCCGGCCAGAGGGTTGCTGGACCTGTACCCGGACAACCGCTTCACCAGCTTCACGCTCACCGGAGCGGCCACACAGCTTCCGGCCAAGGGGACACTGGCCGCCACAGTTTCGTGGGGAAAGATGCGGCAGAACGACCCGCTTCTGCCCTATACCACGAACACGGCCATCACCACTCCCCTGGATGCATCCAATCCGGCGTCGCTCCCGGTGTCAAGGGTGGACGGACGCGTGGACACCACACTCTACAATGTGCGCTACTCTCTAAACGTCAGCCCCCGCTCTAGCCTGCAGGCGCGCTACCGCATGTACGACTACGACAACCGCACGCCGGTGTATACCTTTCCGGGATATGTCCGCACGGATGCCGGGTGGATGGCGGGGGAGATCCGCAGCGAGCCGATCAGCCACCGGCTGACGACAACCGGTCTGGAGTGGCGGCATCGTCTGGCCGGTCGCACAGAGCTGACGCTGGGCTACGACCACGACGTCGTGAAGCGCAAGCATCGCGAGGCTGCCAGGACGTCGGATGACATTTACCGCTTGGAGTTCGACCACCGGTCGCTGCAGTGGCTGAACCTGCACGCGCGTTACGAGCTTTCCCGACGGCGATGGGGGTCCTACGACTTTACTGTTCCGTTCCCGGGCAATCCTCAGCCACCTCAGCTTCCCTGGTTGCGGAAATACGATGAGGCCAACCGGAACCGGAACCTGTTCCGTCTTCTGGCCACGGCCTATCCCTCGGAGTTCTGGAGCGTGACAGCCAGCCTAGGGATGGGCAGGGACTCTTATCCCGATTCTCCGTTCGGGCTGACCCGCAGCAGGCAAAGCGACATCAGCCTGGATGTGGACTACACCACTCCGGGGGGAGCGACATTCTTTGCGTTCGCCAGCCGGGAGCGATATACCAACGACCAGGCGGCAAGGCAGTGGATCCCCGGAGCTGCAGGGGATCCGTATGTGACGGACACAGGCTTGGGTTCCCCCAACAACTGGACCGCCCGGGGGCGAGACCGGGTGACAACGCTCGGGGCCGGGATGACTTTCCCGCTACGACCTGAGAAGCTGGACCTGCAGGTGACGGCGTCCTATTCACGAAGCAAGGGGCGCATCTCCTTTGCAGGACCGCTGGCCGACAACGTGCCTAACCCTGTTCTGGATTTCGAGGACGCGGATACCAGTAAACTGACCCTGGTGGATGCTCGGCTGCGCTATCGGGCCAGCCGCGCCCTGTCCGTGTCGCTGGGATACGCCGTGGAGTCCTATGATACCCGTGACTTCCAGGACGGCGCGCCGTACGTGCCGGTTACGGGAACCGGAGCTTACAACGGAGCCCTGCTGATGAGGACTCTGTTCCGGGACTACACCGTGCAGACACTCTACGGCCGCGTGCAGTACCGGTTCTAAAGGCCACAAAAAGGAGGCCGGCAGAGATGCACAGATCACTGACATTCAGACTGAACGGGGCGCTGGCTGCAGCTGTGACTCTGGCGGTGGCGCTTTCGGCTGCCGGGGAGATCCGGGCCGCCGCCATCCACGAGGCTGCGAAAAAGGGGGACACGGCGGCCATCGGTATGCTGCTGGACAAGGATGCCGCTCTGGTAAACGCGCGGGACCGGGAGCACCAGGGTGCATACGAGGTGGTGGGGAAAGATTGGACCCCGCTGCACTGGGCGGCCTACAGCGGACAGGCCCGCGCCGCCACGGTCCTGCTGGACCGCGGGGCCGACCCGAAGGCTCTCACGCTCGGAGAGGGCTTCCAACCTGCCGCCGTTGGCCCCCGGAGAGCTGTCGCAGATTAAAAAGACAGATAGTGAAGCAGCGCAGAGGGAGTGAGAGCCTTCTCCCCCTGTGGTGGGAGAAGGCTTCGGCTGGACGGCCGACGTCCGTGCCGTGTTCGCCTTCCCCCCCTGTGGCGGGAGAAGGTCTGGATGAGGGGGCTGAAACCACGATCATACCGGTTTCAGTGATCCGGGAACCCGTTCCTAGAACGCCCCCGGACGGTGGTTGAGCCGTCCCGCATGGGGCGGGACGCACGATTTTTGGCGAGAAGGATGGTCCGGACCGATTCTCCGGTATGGTAGAATGGTTTATGTGGGCGCAATCCGAAGCCCTGGCTACCGAGGTTTCGCCATCCTTGCGCATTCCCCTTACGGAGGTGGATGATTGACACTCTATCTTATGCGTTGGGTTCTGCTGGCTATTGCCGTCCTGTACGCCGCGCCATGCGGCGCTGCTATGAATGTCCGCATCAGCGATCTTCAGCATCAGCCCCAGCCGCCAAACCCCGTTCAGGTCTTCGGAAGGGTCACAAGGGTGAATCCCCTGACGCTGACGGACGGCAAGTGGAGCATCCGGGTGGACGGTGTGGCTAAGGCCGAGCCCGGCCAGTTTCTGTATGTCTCCGGCGACTGGGACGGACAGCGCCTGCTGGCGAGCTCGACGCCGCGCGTCTTGAAGCGCGTATATCCGAAGTATCTGTCGCTGGGCGACAGCATCACCTACCATCCCCCGCTTCCCAGCATCGGCTGGTACGGAGCGTGGGGAATGAAGGCCTCAGCTCAGGAGAAGGACTACGTTCACCTGGTGATGGCGATGATGCGCTCAGCGGATACGGGAAACGCGGTACAACACTACAGCAGCTATGGAGCCAACCAGGAGGGCGGCAAGATCATCCACATCCTGGGAAAGATGGCTTTGTATAAGAGCTACAAGGCCGACCTGATCACGCTCCAGATCGGAGAGAACGATCACGATCTTACTATCGATCAGTTCCGTCAGTATTACGAGCAAGTGCTCGACGCGCTGCTGGACAACATTCCGCGTCCGCGCATCTTCTGCTTTGGAACCTGGGCCATCGACCCCCGGGCGTACCAGCCGGGGGCAAGGGTGTATCTGATGGAACAGGCGATGAAAGCCGCCTGTGATGCAAGGGAGATTCCTTTCCGCTCCCTGAGGGATGTGGGTAGCAATCCCCTTTGCCACGACCCTGGAGGCGGAGCGGTGAACTGGCATCCCAACGATGCCGGGATGCAGGGCTATGCGGATCTCTTCTGGGATGCCATGGGCCCGGAGCTCACCGGGGAGTAGTCACGAGCCTGTAGCAATGTTGTCGCATCTATGCCGGCCGGCGCCATCGGGCGCCGGCCGGGCGTTTTTCCGTAACGGGCCAGACGAAGAGCGACCTGCCGACCGGGAAAGGCACGCCGCTTACGGCGCCAAAAGACAAGACCGCTACACAGGCCGCGCGACTGCCCTTTTCTGCAAACGTATTGCATCTGTTGACGGCGTTTCCGCGATTGTGCTAACATTCACGTGTGTTGCGGCCGACGGTGTCCGGCCGCTTTTTGCGCCGCGGATTTGTGCAAAACCACACGATGTTTCTGGGCGTCGCGCGGCGGACGCAAGGAGGGAACGAACAGGCAGGGACGATGCACCCCTATATGCCCATCCTGATGATGCTGATCATCGCCACCAGCTTCGCCGTCGCTGCGCTGCTTCTGGCTCTCGTGGTGGGACGGCCCCGTGGAGGGAATGCTCGCAAGCTGGCTCCGTATGAGTGCGGCATTGAGCCCGTCGGCACCGCCCGAGAGCGCTTCCCCGTGAAGTTCTACCTGGTGGCGATGCTTTTCATTCTTTTCGACATTGAAGTCGTGTTCATGTATCCCTGGGCGGTGGCGCTGGGTGAGCTGGGGATGTATGGACTGATCGGGATGGGCGTGTTCTTTCTGGTGTTGACGGTGGGACTTATCTACGAATGGCGTGTAGGGGCGCTGGAATGGGAGTGACCCGGCACGCGGGGCGCTTGGGCAGGGGGAACGCATGGCCTCGCTGACAGAGAGTTCCAGGGAGCGCGTGGAGCGCCTTGCTTCGCGATACCCGGAGCGACGCTCCGCCCTGCTTCCGGCCCTGTATGTGGCGCAGGAGCAGGATGGATACGTCACGGACGAAGCCATTGAGGACATCGCCGGAATCCTGGGCATCTCCCCGGCGGAGGTGAAAGGGGTCGCATCGTTCTACACGATGTATTACAACCGGCCGGTTGGACGGTATATTTTCCAGGTCTGCGGAACGCTTTCCTGCGCCCTGTGCGGGGCGGAAGACGTCATCCGCTTCCTGGAACAAAAACTCGGCGTGCGGGCGGGCCAGACCACTGCGGACGGGAAGTTCATGTTCGAAGTGGTTGAGTGCCTGGGAGCCTGTGGGTCCGCACCCGTGATGCTTTTCGGAGACCGCTACTACGAAAACCTGACGCTGGATCAGCTAGACCGGCTCATAGATGAACTTCGCAGCCGTCCCGCCGAGGAGCCGCAGCGGGCGCCTCAGTTGACCGGAATGGAGGCCCCGGACTGACCTATGGCTAACGAGATCGTCTTCAGTCAGAACCATATTCCCGGCATCCGCGGAATTGACGTATATCTGGAGAACGGCGGCTACCGTAGCGTGAAGAAAGCGCTGGAGATGACCCCGGCCGAGGTGATCGCCGAGGTCAAGGATTCGGGTCTGCGAGGGCGCGGAGGAGCTGGTTTTCCCACCGGGATGAAGTGGAGTTTTGTGCCGCAGAACACCGGCAAACCGCACTATCTGGTCTGCAACGCCGACGAAAGCGAGCCGGGCACTTTCAAAGACCGTGAGCTGATGGAGGTGAATCCGCATCAGCTTCTGGAGGGGATGATCGTCGCCTGCCACGCGATTGGGGCAAACCGGGCTTTCATCTACGTGCGCGGAGAATATGTCGGCCCTCTCCGTGTTCTGAATCAGGCCATCGAAGAGGCATATGCGCGTGGCTGGCTGGGCGAAAATATCCAGGGCACAGGGTTCGACTGCCACATAAGTCTGCATCCGGGGGCGGGCGCTTACATCTGCGGTGAGGAATCCGCCCTGCTGGATTCGCTGGAAGGTCGCAGGGGCCTGCCGCGGCTCAAGCCGCCGTTCCCAGCCGTTTCCGGACTCTACCGCAGCCCCACCATCATCAACAATGTCGAGACGCTGTGCAACGTCCCGCACATTATCAACAACGGCGCGCAGTGGTTCCGCCAGTGGGGAACGGAGAAGAGTCCGGGCACCAAGATCTTCTCCGTCTCTGGTCACGTCAGGAAACCCGGCAACTACGAGATCCCCCTCGGCACTCCCCTGATGACCCTCCTGAACGACTATGCTGGAGGGATTCGGGAAGGCCACACGTTGAAGGCCATCATCCCTGGCGGATCCAGCGTTCCCATTCTGCCCGCCGAGAAGTGCGACATCAATCTGGACTACGAGTCCATTCAGGCGGCTGGCTCCATGCTGGGGTCGGCCGGGATGATCGTGATGGATGACTCCACTTGCATGGTCTGGGCGGCCAGGAATCTGGTGCACTTCTACCGGCACGAGTCCTGCGGCAAGTGCACGCCCTGCCGGGAGGGCACAGACTGGATGTACAAGATCCTGAACGAGCTGGAGGAGACCGGCGGCCGCAAGGAAGACATCGATCTCCTGCTCGATATCACGGACAACATGGACGGCAAGTGCTTCTGCCCCCTGGGAGACACCTCCATCGCCAGCGTCGTTTCCGGCATCGAGCACTGGCGTCACGAGTTCGAGGCGCACGTGGAGAACCGGGGGTGCCCCATGCGGCGGCGCGAGGGAGCTGCACTGGAAGGAGCGGCGGCCGCGGGATGAGCGACACCCTGTTCACGTGGATCGCTTCGCTGGTGAAGGCCGTGCTGGTCTTCGCCGTCCTGATGAGCCTGGTTCCCCTTTTGATCTGGCTGGAGCGTAAGGTCGTCGCGTGGATGCAGCAGAGGATCGGCCCGAACCGTTGCGGACCGTTCGGACTGCTTCAGCCGATGGCGGACGCTGTCAAGCTCATCATCAAGGAAAACATTATCCCGGCGGGCGTGGATCGCATTACGTACTATCTGGCCCCCATCCTCTCCATCGTGCCTGCACTGGCGGCGTTTGCGGTGGTGCCCTTCGGGGAGCCCGTGACGATCTTTGGCCGGACGGTGGCGCTGCAAGTGGCGGATGTCAATATCGGGATCCTGTATATCCTGGCGCTCTCCTCGCTGGCGGTCTACGGTGTGACTCTGGCCGGATGGAGTTCGAACAACAAGTACTCGCTGCTGGGAGCGCTCCGATCGAGCGCGCAGATGATCTCCTATGAGATCCCCATCGGGCTGGCGGTGGTCTCTGTGGTCCTGATGGCGGGGTCGCTCAGCCTCAAGGATATTGTGGACCTGCAGCGGGAAAGCGGATACTGGCTTGTCTTTCCGCAGCTCATCAGCTTCATCATCTTCCTGATCGCCAGCAACGCCGAGCTGAACCGTCCGCCGTTCGACATGGCGGAGGCGGAATCGGAGCTCGTGGCTGGCTTTCACACGGAGTACACAGGCTTCCGTTTCGCCATGTTCTTCATGGGCGAATACGTCAACCTGGTGACGGTCAGCGCGCTGGCGACCGTGATGTTTCTGGGAGGCTGGCACGCCCCGTTCGGTCTGCCGGAAATACCCATTGTCTGGTTCTTGGTGAAGATTTTCGCCTTCATCATCTTCTACATGTGGATCCGCGCCACGCTGCCGCGAATACGCTACGACCTGCTGATGGCGTTCGGCTGGAAGGTGCTCATTCCGGTGGGGTTCCTGAACCTTGCCGTAACAGCTGTCGTCGTGACCTTGTCGGCGGACCGGGCGATGCCGTTGCTGACGGTGGTGAATGTGACGCTGGCGGTGGTGGTGGGAGCGGTCATCAAGATCGCCGGACGGCGCGTGGAGCGCAGGGCTCCCCGCCTTGCTCCGGCCACGGAGGCGGGAGGCTGAGGCGGTGACTCTTCTTCCGTTCGTTGCGCTGTCCGTCGTTGCGATCGCTTTCGCGCTGCTTCTCGTGTTGAACCGCAACGCCGTGCACGGCGCTTTGTGCCTCGTGGTGAACTTCGCGGTGGTGGCAGTCTTCTTCCTGATGCTGGGCGCGGAGTTCATTGCGGTGGTGCAGGTGGCGGTCTACGCAGGCGCCATCATGGTTCTGTTCCTGTTCGTGCTGATGCTGCTGAACATCCAGGGGCAGGAAGGCGGTCTAGAACAGAAGCCTCGCTCGCAGATCCTGATAGCCGCCGTGCTGGGCATCCTGCTGCTGGCGGAGATCGGGGTGCTGGCGCCGATGGCGGCCGGACTGGGCGGCGCTCAGGCGTCCGCGGTGCCCGCTGATTTCGGTTCGCCGAAGCTGGTGGGTCTGACTCTTTTTCGGGATCACCTGCTGGCCTTCGAGATCGCGGCGTTCATCCTGCTGGCGGCCATGATGGGAGCAGTGGTCCTTGCGAAAAGGAGGCTGGCGTAAATGGCCTGGAACGCACCCGTCCCGTTCGCCAGCTGGGTGATGCTGTCCGCAGTGTTGTTCAGCATCGGAGCAGTGGGGTTCCTCATCCGTAAGGATCCCATCATTATGTTTATGTGCATCGAGCTGATGCTGAACGCGGGGAACCTTCTGTTTATCGCTGCCGCCCGCTACCTGGGCACGATGGACGGTCAGGTGTTCGTGTTCTTCGTCATGGCCGTGGCGGCCGCTGAGGTGGCTGTTGGTCTGGCGATTATTGTGGCCATCTTCCGGACGAAGTCCACCATTGACGTGGACGAGATGAGCGGGATGAGAGGCTGAGAGGAGGGGGTGAAGCGACAGTGATCGGCGATTACCTCTGGCTCATCCCCGCGTTTCCTCTGGCAGGCGTGCTGGTGAATGGCCTGCTGGGTCACCGCCTTCCCCGGATGCTCTCGGGAACGGTTGCCTGCCTTGCCGTGCTGGGAAGCGCGGTCGTCTCGGTGATGGGGCTGGTGTACCTCCTGCAGATCCCGCCCGGTCAGGTGCGAGAGATACACCAGACTCTCTTCCCCTGGATAAGCACCGGCAGCTTCAAGACCTCGGTTTCCCTGATGTTGGACCCGCTTTCTGCGGTGATGGCGTGCGTGGTGACGGTGGTGGGCTTCCTGATCCACGTCTACTCCACGGGCTACATGGCGCACGACCCGCGCTACCACCGTTATTTCACGTATCTGAACCTGTTCACGTTCGCCATGCTGGTGCTGGTGCTGGCGGACAACTTTCTGCTGATGTTCGTCGGCTGGGAAGGCGTGGGTCTCTGCAGCTACCTGCTCATCGGGTTCTGGTTCCAGAAGCCCAGCGCCGCCGCAGCGGGCAAGAAGGCGTTCCTGGTGAACCGCGTGGGCGATTTCGGTTTCCTGCTGGGGATGCTCTTCATTTTCGCCGTATTTGGCTCGCTGGATTATCGGGTGGTGTTCGACAAAGTGGCTGCAGAGCCGGGAGCCATCACCGCCACGCTCACGGCCATCTGTCTGCTGCTATTTGTGGGAGCAACGGGCAAGTCCGCGCAGATCCCGCTTTACGTCTGGCTTCCCGACGCAATGGAGGGCCCCACCCCCGTCTCCGCGCTCATCCACGCCGCGACGATGGTGACTGCGGGTGTGTACATGGTGGCGCGCTGCTCCATCCTGTTCGTCAACGCTCCCGTGGCGCTTCTTGTGATCGCCATCATCGGAGCAGGCACAGCGCTGTTCGCGGCAACGATCGGCCTGGTGCAAAACGACATCAAGCGCGTGCTCGCCTACTCCACCGTAAGCCAACTGGGCTACATGTTCATGGCCTGCGGAGTGGGGGCGTTCGCGGCAGCCATCTTCCACTTGATGACCCACGCCTTCTTCAAGGCGCTGCTCTTCCTGGGAGCAGGCAGCGTCATCCATGGAATGCACGAGGAGCAGGACATCCGCAGGATGGGCGGTCTGATGAAGTGGATGCCCATCACGGGATTCACCTTCTGGATCGGAACTCTTGCCATCGCCGGCATCCCGCCGCTCTCCGGGTTCTTCTCCAAAGACGAGATCATCTGGTATTCCCTGGCCGGTCCCTTGGGGCACTGGGCGTTCTGGGGAGTCGGCGTGGTGACTGCTGTCCTGACGGCGTTCTATATGGCCAGGCTGACCTTCAAGACCTTCCACGGCCAGCCCAGGATGCCGGAAGAGATCCGCAGCAAGATCCACGAATCGCCGCTTTCTATGACCACCGTCCTCACCGTTCTGGCGGTGGGAGCGGTGTTCGCGGGGCTGGTGAACATTCCGGAGGCGATCGGCCACAGGCTGCATCTGCCGGAGAACTCCATTGCAGCGTTCACGCGCTTTTTGGAGCCTTCAATCGTCGAGAAAAAAGAAGCTGCGCTCCTCATTGCGAACGCAGCGGGCAATGCTACGGTGGGCTTTGTCATGCCCGCGCCGCATGTGGATCATGCGCTGGAGCTGCCTCTGATGGGTCTGACCGTCGTTCTGGCGCTCCTGTCCATTGCACTGGGAGCAAGCTGGTATGTGCGAAGGCCCGGAACGGCGGCGGCGCTTGCTGCCCGTGCGCCCGTGCTCTACAACCTTTTGCTCAACAAGTATTACGTGGACGAGATCTACAGCGCCATCATCGTCCGCCCGGGAATGGCGTTTAGCCGCTTTCTGTGGAGGGGCGTGGACGTGCTGATCATTGACGGGCTGGTAAACGCTGTGGCCTGGTTCTTCGGGATCGCAAGCCGACTGTTCCGTGTGATTCAATCCGGCTATGTCCGGGGCTACGCGGCGGGGATGCTGGCGGGAGCGCTGATCGTGATCTGGGTTCTGACACGTTGAGGCAAGACTTTGGGAGCTGAGCAGTTCCAGAAGCATATACTGACCATCATCACGTTCCTGCCCCTCGCGGGAGCAGCGCTTGTTGCGTTCATACCCCGGCGCGCCACGACTGCCATCAAGACTGTGGCGCTCTTGGTGTCCGCCGCCACTTTCGCCATCAGCGTACCGCTGTTCTTCTGGTTCCGCACGGGCACGCCCGGCATGCAGTTCACCGTGGATGTGCCCTGGATCACACTGCTGGGACAGCAGGCCATTCGGTACAGCGTGGGGATAGATGGCATAAGCCTGTTCATGGTCCTGTTGACCACGTTCCTGACAATGATCGCCATTGCAGGCTCGTTCGCCGGGATCAAGGACCGTGAGCGCGAGTATTACGCCCTGATGCTGATGCTGGAGACCGGTATGCTGGGCGTGTTCGTCGCCCTGGACCTGGTGCTTTTCTACGTGTTCTGGGAGGCCATGCTCATCCCGATGTATTTCATCATCGGGGTCTGGGGCGGCCCGCGGCGCATTTACGCGGCGGTGAAATTCTTCATCTACACGATGGCCGGCAGCCTGCTGATGCTGGTGGCGATCATCGCGATGGCCGTCATCAAGTATCAGGCCACTGGGGTGCTGACCTTCTCCGTGCAGGAGCTTTACGGACTGGAGATGGCGCGCGGGACGCAAACGCTTCTTTTCCTGGCGTATGCGCTGGCATTCGCCATCAAAGTGCCGATGTTCCCGTTCCACACCTGGCTGCCGGATGCGCATGTGGAGGCTCCCACGGCGGGTTCAGTCATCCTGGCGGGCGTGCTCCTGAAGATGGGCACCTACGGCTTCCTTCGCTTCTGCATCCCGTTCTTCCCGGAGGCGAGCCTGGCATTCGCTCCGGTGATGATCGCCCTGGGCATCATCGGCATCATCTACGGGGCGTTGGTGGCCCTGGTGCAGCCGGACATGAAAAAGCTGGTGGCGTATTCGTCCGTCAGTCATCTGGGTGTGTCCGTCCTCGGGATCTTCGTGTTCACCCTCCAGGGAGCTCAGGGCAGCCTGGTACAGATGATCAGCCACGGGTTCTCGACGGGTGCTCTGTTCCTGCTGGTGGGGATGATCTACGAGCGGAGGCATACGCGGCTGATCGAGGATTACGGCGGAATCTGGGCATCGATGCCGAAGTATGGCGCAATCTTCGTCATCGTGACGATGGCGAGCATCGGCCTGCCGTTTCTGTCGGGTTTTGTCGGAGAGTGGCTGGTGCTGGTGGGCAGTTGGCTTGCCAACCCCTGGTATGCCGTCCTGGCGGCCACGGGCGCGATCCTCTCCGCCTGCTATATGCTATGGATGCTTCAACGGGTGCTTCAGGGCCCCATCACCCGGGATGAGAACCGCTCTCTAAAGGATCTAAACTTCCGGGAGATGGCGGTGCTTGTCCCTCTGGTGGCGGGCACCATCTGGCTCGGGGTTTATCCGAAGCCCTTCCTGGACCGGATGGAGCCGAGCGTGGACAACGTGATCAGGATGGCGCAGTCAGCGGGAGTCAGCTCGCCTGCGTCGTATCAGGCGGACGCAGCCGCTCGGAAGGAGGCCAGATGAGGCTGAAGGAAGCCACTTTGCTGCTTTCATCCACACTCGCGGCGGCCTGCGCTTCGACCGCTCACGCTGTTGCCGTTGCCCCTGTTGCGCCTGCGGGAAACAGTCCGGCGTTGCCGCTTATGGACCTCCTGCTAGTGAGCGCCCCGGCGGCGGCTCTGTGCGCGGCGGCGACGCTGGTGATGCTGTTCGGAGCGTTCTGGCCCGCGTCCGCCCGCCGGGCGCTTCCGTGGATCGCGCTAGCGGGGATCGCGGGTACGGGATGGGCCACGCTGGCCGCTCCGGGGACGCAACAGGGACCTGTCCGCCTGCTCGCGCTCGATTCCTTCACGGTGATCTTCAGCCTTCTGGTCCTCGCGGCGACGGCCATCGCGGTGCTGCTGTCCGTGAACTACGTGAACCGCGAGGAGATGGCTCGCGGCGAGTACTACAGCCTGATGATGTTCTCGGCCGCCGGAGCCCTCCTGATGGCCGCGGCGGACGACCTGATCCTGCTGTTTATGGGACTGGAGCTTCTGTCCATCCCGCTGTATGTGCTGGCCGGTTTCGCCCGCGGGCGCGAGCAGAGCAAGGAAGCCGCTCTGAAATACTTCCTGCTGGGGGCGTTCGCGTCGTCTTTTCTGGTGTTCGGAGCGGCTCTGGTGTTCGCGTCGGTGGGCGGCACGGGTTACCACCAGATGGCGCTGGGACTGTTGCTACTTGGACGCGGGGCAGATGCGCTCCTTGCGGCCGGCGTCGCGATGGTGTTGATCGCCCTGGCGTTCAAAGTGGCGCTGGTGCCGTTCCACTGGTGGACGCCGGACGTCTACCAGGGCGCCCCGACTCCCGTAACGGCGTTCATGTCCATTGTGGCCAAGGCGGCCGGATTTGCGGCGCTGGTGCGAATCGTCAGCGCGGGAGCTCACGGCGACCTACCGGGCTGGAACGCGCTGCTCTGGGCGCTGGCCGCGGCGACCATGGTCTGGGGGAACCTTCTGGCGCTGGCTCAACAGAACGTGAAGAGGCTGCTCGCCTACTCCAGCATCGGCCACGCTGGGTATCTGCTTCTGGGTGTGCTGACCGGCACGGTGAACGGTTTCAGCGCTCTTGTGTTCTACCTGGCCGCCTACGGAGTGACCACCCTGGGCGCTTTTGGTGTGGCGGCGTTCCTGGCCGGAAAGGGCGACCGGATCGAGACGCTCTATGATTATCGCGGCGCGGCCCGCCGTCATCCCTTCGCAGGTGCGCTGATGGCGGTGTTCCTGTTCTCGCTGGCGGGTATCCCGCCGTTCGCGGGCTTCTTCGCCAAACTTTATCTTTTCCTGGCCGCGCTGGAGCAGGGATATGTGGGTCTGACTGTCATCGCAGTTCTGACGAGCGTCCTGGCGGTCTACTACTACCTGCGCGTCAGTGTGATGATGTGGATGGAGGAGCCCCGTGAGGAGCCATCGGAGGCGCCTCAGTATGAGCCTGCCCGGCTTTCGGCAGCTGCTCTGGCCGCGCTCGCCGCCGGCGTGACCCTGCTTGGCATCTTCTCTTCGCCTGTGCTGCGCTGGTCAGACCGCGCGGCCATTGCCGCGGTGGAGACCGGCCGCGGTGCGGCTCCCGGCAGAACGGGCATCGGCGAAGCGCAGCCGTCCCTGCCGCCGGTGGACATTCCAGAGCCAGGCCCGGCGGCGTCCGTTCCCTCGCAGGAGTGAATCCCTGTGAGCACTTCAGCCTCCCACGAGCCTTCCGCCCGCTCCCCTGAAGACAGGGGCGATTTCGTCATCGTCTACGAAGCGCGAGACGAAATGGAAGCGCAGATCGTGCGGGAGGTTCTGCGCGACGCCGGCATCCCGGTCATCGAAGTGGGACAGGTGGGAGCACTCTATCCTTTCCCGATCGGACCCCTTGCCGACGAAAGTGTGGCCGTCCCGGCAGACCGGCGGGAGGAGGCCCTGCGAGTCCTGCGAGAGACGCTGGAGTCGGCCGAGGGGTTGGAAGAGGAGGTACGTGAAGACCAGAACCAACCGGGAGAATAACCTCCATCCCCATTCCTGGCACCTCCTCCCCTGTGAAACCCTCTTCCCCCTGATGCTCCTCTTACTCCATTCTACGTTGGTCGAGTAGCGCGGCGAAAGCCGCGCGTATCGAGACCACGCCGATGGGTGCCTGTGGTTTCGACTCGTCCCCCTGCGGCGGACGGCTCAACCACCGCAGCGTGGATTCCGGGGACAAGTTCCCGGAATACCGCGTGTGGCTCCGAGAAACCCTACGCAATCAGAGAAAAGCCGTCTTGCGGAGTGCCGTCTAGGACAACCCTTTGCAGTCAGGCACCCCGGGAGGTGAAAAAAGCCCCGGAGCGTGATGGCCGCTCCGGGGCTGCTGTCGAATTCCGTTTCAGCCTGTCACTGCGTTAGCTAACAGCGTCACGCAGTGTTGACTGTCTTAGCGAACGTCGTCTCTATAAAATGATGGATTGAAGAACCTACTTGCTGGGACGGTTCCGATCGTTGTTTGGTTTCCATCGGCAGCCGCACGATAGTTGTAAAACATCGGCCACCCATTCGTGCCATCCCACCAACCTTGGTTCAGGGCTGTTCTGTTGTTCGGTCCCGCCGCCGTAGTCTCTCCGCCGTTGGCTGCGCAATACTGCACATGCCCGTCCAGGAAAGCCATGTTCAACTTCACTCCCGCGGCCCAGCCTTTGCCTGACTCACCGCCGTGGTAGCCCAGGCGCTCCACAAAGATGCCCTGGCTCGCCGGATACTCGAATACGTACTCGCTGGCGAGGCCGTTGTTCGCGCCCTGGTCAACGCAACGGCGGTAATAGTAGGACATCTCACCGGTGTAGCTGGGATTGGTCACGTCCACGCTGTCGGACGGGCAACCCCACATCTCGCGAGTCTTGACGTAGTTCTTCAGCACGGTGGCGATGGTCTGGCCGGATCGGAGCCAGGTTAGTGGCGTTCAGGTCGCCAAGCGTAGTGCAAAAGAACAGCGTCAGACCCCGCGCCGATGTTCGAATTCCGGATGCGAGAGGACGGAAGCGTCTGGTTGTTGTCGTCCATGTACATCTTGAGCGACAGCACCAGCTGCTTCAGGTTGTTCTGGCATCCCGACTTGCGCGCGGCCTCGCGGGCGCGGGCGAACACCGGGAACAGAATGGCCGCCAGGATGGCGATGATCGCGATGACGACGAGGAGCTCGATGAGCGTGAACCCCGTCCTTTTCTTGGTGATGCTCAGCATGACTTTGTTGACCCCTTTGCGATGGGAAGTCTCCTCGCCGGCTGCGGGACCGGGGCTCCGGATGGCCGGGCGCTTCGAGCGGTCAGCAGGTATGAACGAATGATGATTGCCCGGGGCGGACCTGTCTACGTCAGAATCCGCGCGCCCTCGCCTGAGCCTTCTCCCCCGTTCCGTGCGGCCGGGGAGCAGCGACGAACGATATTCAGTTTACGCTCATCACCCGCCTGCCCGAAGGACTGGCGGATGAAACCGGTTGGAACACTCCCGGGCCGGCCTTTGGAAGCCGGCCCGGGTCAAAAAGCCTGAACCTTACGGAGTTATCCAGATCTTCGGCCTGTTGGGATCGTTGTTCTCGCAGGCAGCCCACGCTCCCGGACGCGCCGGGCAGTCGTTGCGGACGTTCTGCGTCCTGGCCAGGTCGTGCTGGACCTTCTCCACGTGACCATCCAGGAAGAGGATATGGCTGGCGTTGCCGTGCATATTCCTCTGCGCCCTGGTGAGACCCCATGTGTCGGCGTCGGCTAGGAAGATCTTGGTGGGCTTAGCGCCTGCGCTGGGCGGGCGAGCCACCGCGTAGGACTGGCCGATGACGCCCAGCTCACGGAACAGCATGGTCTGCGCCGGGAACTTGGCGGTCCCTTCCGTCTCCTCGAACAGGTTGAAGTTCATCCCGTAGGTGACGCGGCTGTCACCGTATCCCGGAACCTTGCCGTCGGTGGTGGGGAAGAAAACCTTCACGGCGGGGCACTTCCACACGCTGGCCGCGTCGCCCTGTGTAGCCTTCTGGATATACTTGTCCAGCCCCTCAACGAAGGTCAGCTGCAGCTGGGTGGCCGCGCCGGGAGGCGTAAGGAACGTCTGCTCGGCGATGGCGGAGGTGGGATTGACGCGGTTAGTGGGATACGTCTCTTCGTAGTCCTGCGTGTACATGTTGACGGCGGTGCCGATCTGCTTCAGGTTGCTCTGGCAACCGGAAGCCAGCGCCGCCTGCCGGGCTCTCGCGAAGACCGGGAACAGGATCGCCGCCAGAATGGCGATGATCGCGATCACAACGAGAAGCTCGATGAGAGTGAAACCACGCTGCTTCATTGCGGATCTCTCCTGCCCTTCTTGTAAAGGATTAGCCAATAATCGGTTGAACTCCGGCGGGTCTGCAGGAAGCGCGCTGACTTCCGTTTCGAAACGCCCGGAGCATCAACGGGACTCCAGGGAGCCGCCGGAGCCACGCCCCACCGGCGCCTGATGCGGCGGCCAGCCGGCCTTCTCGCATCCCTTACCTTGCGCCTGCAGACGTCAAACAGCGCGGCAAACGGACGGCCTGGGTAGCGAGCCTGACGCGGGATGCGGGGACTGCGGGGCACGGCGTCCTTCACGAACTCCCCTGGTAATCGTACCATACGCACGGAGCGCTGTCAAGGACGGATCCCTTCTTTCCCCCTCCCCGCGCCGGCAGACTCCCGACCCGGTACGGGCATTTCATTGACTGCATCAGCGCGCAGGATGTTCCAGCAATCTTGCGGGGTTTCAAGGGAGGAAAAACGGGAGCGCAGGAGTAACATCCCATCATCACACCTCTGCCCGGACAACACACCTGAGGAGGCCGCCGCGATGCCCCGATATGCCTGTTACCTGCTGATCTGCGCCGCCTTGATGAGCCTGCCGGCACCCGGTCCGGCCGCGACGCTTGAGATCACCGGTTCCTGCTACTTCGCGGACATCCCGTTCCCGCAGTTTATGAACCTCTGGCAGGAAGGATGGTCGTTCCGGGACGACGATGGCGAGCCCCTCGTTTACGCCCGTCCCGATATGCCGCTAGGCGGATATCTGTTCGTCTACTTCAGGAACACGGGCCCGGAACCCGTCACCGTCAACGATGCGGCTGTTCAGGGGCTGAAGCTGACGCAGGTCCTGGAGCCATCCCATCGCCCGGAGCGCGCCGAGGACCGTTTTTACAGCAGCCTGTTGCTCTCCCGGCTGCCGCAGGCAGACATCGCGAAGGCGAAAAGGTGCGGCTGGCCCGCGTGGTGGAAGGCCGGCCCTCAGATCATTCCACCCGGCGGGCACGGCGAACTGGTCATCCGGCTGAAACGCGCGCCGGAACCGGACCGGCTGGACATCCAACTTCTGGCCGGGGGGCAGGTGGCCGGCCGGACCGTCGTTCACACCCGCCGCGAGTATCCCCGGTTTGGAACCATCGCCTTCAGCCCGGATCTGAAAACGGTCCATCTCTATGCCTTTCACCCCACCGGAGGCGCGGTACCCGTCAGATTGCTGATGGACGGACAAGACGTGACGGCGCAGACCCGCATCGTTTCCGATCCGGCGCTTCCCTGCAGCGCCATGACTCTGCGCCCGGAGAAGCCGCTCGGCTGGCTGTCCTGGCACGTCTTCCGGGCGGAATATGCCGACGGTTCAGCCGCGATGGCGGGCATGCGAGCATGGGGCCACGAGATGGTCTACGGCGTGTGGAGCTCACCTTCCGGCGAAGGCCTGGACCCGGAGACGGCGACAAAACAGTTCATCGCGGACTACAAACGGCATAACATCAACGCCGTTATGCCCTTTGTGGTGGGACAGTGCCGCGAGTACTTCAACTCGCCCGAAGGGTGGCGGTGGTGCGACTCGCAGGGTGTCCGGCGGATGGTGCACTGGCCATCGAAAGAGAACGATGCCCTGTTCCTGTTCGCGATGGACGAGCCCGACGCCAACGACGCGGCTTTCCGCGACATTCCCGAGAAGGAGCGGCTGGGAGTGCTGGGACAGTTTCTGGTGGGCTGGACGCAGATCCTGCAGCGTTTTGGCCCAAACAGCCCCGTGCTGCTGAACATAGACAACACCTACAAGCCCGAAAACTGGTATATGTATCACCAGCTTGCGGACATCCCCTGTGTGGATCCCTATCACCCCGAGCAGCTGGACCACTCCTACACCCGGCACCCCTACTACTTGGGATCCCACATCCGGCCCACCTACGTGCAGGCGGTGACCGCCATCTCCCAGTCCTCCGGGCAGCCAAAACCGCTCCACGTCATCCTTTGCTCCACCCAGTACGAGCATCCGGACGGCTACCTGGGACGCTTCCCGACACCGGAAGAGAAGCGGATGGAGGTGTATTACGCCATCGGGGAAGGAGCCAAAGGTCTCTCCTACTGGTGGTTCGCATATGACCGGTTCTGCCGGGGACTCGAGGCAGCAACGTCGGAGGCAAAGGCTCTCTGGAACGAGATCGGGCTGCTGGGCGCAGAGGTGCGCACGGCCGGGCCCGTGATCACCACATCTTGCCCGGCACCGCTGGAGACTCAGGCGTCGCGCTACCTCTGGGTGCGAACGCTTTTGTCCGGCACAGACACTCTGGCCGTGATCACGGTGAACGAGAACGCTGCGAGCGACCGTCTGGGCACCGTGGTGCGTCCGGCAATGGAGGCGCGCATCCGCGTGAAGCTGCCGTCCTGGCTGGAGGCAGCCGACGTCTTCGAGGTGACAGGCGACGGTATCGCCGAGGTAAAATGGAGCGTCCGGGACGGCTGGCTGGGGCTGGAACCGGGAGAGATTTTTCTCAGCCGGCTCATCATCGCCACATCCGACCCCACACTGCGCCAACGGCTTCAGAAGCGCTACGACGAACTCTTTGCCTCCAATGTGGCGTCCCTGAAGGAAGAACGCCAGAAACTGGAGCAGCCATAGGCTCCCGTATCAGCGCTGCTTCTCAGGACGCGTTACCGTGACGACCGTGTACCCTCTATTGCGGGAAAGCAGCAGAGCCGGATCCACGGGGAATGGCTTCTTCGGGTCGAACGCGCCCTGACGATCCATGCGCCCTTCCGCCCCGCGGTCTCTTCCGCCATCCTCGAGCGGCGAACGATAGGCAACAATGGCGATCTCGTGATTGCGGAACGGACCTCTCTCCGGCGCGTCTATGTCTGCCTGCCAGACATCCCCGCCCGCGTGGATCATTACATAGTCCTTCCGTGTGGTCAGATTGCGGGCGATCACCCAAGCCCTCTCGGCGGCCTCCCGGGGAAGCGTGATCTCGGCGGAAAGACGCACCCGCGAGCCTCCCGGCGCGACGGCCGGATCGGCTTCCACGCGGCGGAACCACCCGAACCGCACCGGGGCCGAAGATGTCAGGCCGGAGCCGCTGCGGGCCAGTTGCACCGCATCGGTCAGGGCCAGTGGAACGTGCCGGCCCTCCTCCATCCGGATGGAGCTGAGGAGATAAACTCCTGTGACGCCGGTGTAGTCCTGAAACCCCTTCTTCCACACCCGGACGCGCACCTGTCCGGTGGCTCCGCGGGAGGACTGCAGGGGCTTCATCTTATTGTGCTCCAAATCCTCGTCCGGATCTCCCACAACCTGCTCGGCGGCGTAGCTGCCCACCGTCCGTGCGGCCGCCCCGGCCGCAGCGGCGGCGACAGGACCCGCTCCGGCGGCGGCCGCTACGCCCACTCCGGCCGCTGCGGCTCCTCCGGCCGCTTTGATGGCCCCCTTGATGGCTGAGGAGGCCGGTGTGACAACGATATCCGACACAATCCGGAACGGCCAGAGCACCACTCCGGTCACCGTGGAGAACAGTCCCTTGCCGCCGGGCGGCGCTTTCAGATGGCAGTGTGCCCAGTCGACCGGCACGGCCCATACTCCGTCGGCGTCCGTGTTGTCGGTGCCCACCACCTCTCCCCGGTCATCGAAGACGGCCACCGTGGCTCCAGCCAGGGGACGTCCATCCGCAGCGTCCAGCACCTGCCCGCCCGATACAAGCCCGGCGGCGGAAGCCGGCAGCGCTGCGGCCAGAGCCAGGGACAGCAGAACACACAATCTATACGGAAAGCAAATGGCCATCGGTCTCACCTGAGAACTATATCCAGGCATTAGACCGATGGCCCAACCCGTCCTTCACGCGGCCGTGATGGGTTTTTCGATGTTTGTCAAGCGGCCACCGCGGGAGCGCCCGGCAGGGCGCTTCCCCAGGAAGTGACCTCCTCGCATTCGAGAAGCCTTCCGGGCAGAGCTTCGAGAACCTCGGCAATGACTTGCGGATCAACGCCTGCAGCGGCCGCCGCATCTGCCGCGGTCTGGGTCACCTCACATCCGGCAAGATAGGAGCCCTGAGCCATTTTCGCGATGATGTTGCCCGCCCGCACCGCGGCCACTGACGGATCAAGCTCTGCGGGATCCGTGTCGCAGTGATGGGAGGAGATGGCAGTAGCAATGACATCCGGGATGCGCCAGGCCTCGGCCAGCATGGCGCCGACCAGGGAATGGTCGGTGCCCAGCACCTCCGTTTCGGCGGCGATGGAGTTGCCCCCTCTCGCTCGAGCCGCCTGGATCGAGGCCGCAAACGCCGTCGGGGCGTTCCGTGCGACCACCAGCTTGCCGACATCGTGCAAGAGCCCTGCCACGAACGCTACCTCAGCATTGCGCCTGCTGCCTGTCATATGGCGGAGCAGCAGTTCCGCTGATGCTCCTGTGGAGACGCAATGCTTCCAGAATGCCTGCCAACTCAGGCCGGGCACGCTCTCCTCGGGGAGAATGTGCTCCACCACAGAAGCGGCCAGCGCTATGGTTCGCACCGCGCCGAATCCCAGCGTCACCACAGCCTCTGTCACCGTCTCTGCTCGCGTCAGCCGCCCGTAGAAGGCTGAGTTCGCCATTCTGAGCACCTTGGTGGACAGCCCCGGGTCCAGCATAATGGCCTGGGCCACGTCCTCCGCCGTGGCATCCTCTGAACCCGCAACCGACAGTACGCTTGCCAGCCCGCCCGGCAAGCTGGGTATGTCCATTCCTGTCATAGGGGTTGCGTCACCCTTCGAATCAGCCATGAAAGCGCCTTCCTCCCGCTTGTCCTCGACAGGCGCGCGCAAAATCTGAGACCGAACGCGCTCCTCACCCGTCCCGGACGATATGCCAGGCCACTCATGGCAGCCGACCGCCCTCCCCGCCCGGTCATGGGGCAGGAAACGAGCAGGTCATGCTGTTCCAAAGTCGCCCTTTCATTAAGGTGATTCCACAGCCCAGGCCGTGGAGGCATCAGGAGATTTGCCGGGGTCGCTGCGGAAACAAAGATATGCGGCGGCGAACGGATGACGCAGGCCGCGCCGTCCCTGATGGTGTAGACTTGAGAGAGCGCATAAGCAGCTAGAGGAGGCATCCGCGCGATGATATTCCGCAAAAAAGGCAGCGAAGATGGAACGGGGCAGACCGGCGCCATCACCACCGAGACCGTCCTCGGGTCGCTGAAGGATGTGAAGGATCCGGAGATCGGGCGCCCTCTGGTGGAACTCGGCATGATCCGCAACGTGCGGGTCTGCGGAGGCCAGGTGGCGTTCGAGGTGCAGCTGACCACGCCGGCCTGTCCTCTGAAAGCTACCATCGAGCAGGACTGCCGGAATGCCGTCATGACCATCCCCGGAGTGGAGCAGGTGAACATAGAATGGTCCAGCCGGGTGCCACAGGGCCGCAGGCGGGAGCAGCAGCCCGTGCCGGGAGTCAAGCACATCATTGCGGTGGCCAGCGGCAAAGGTGGTGTGGGGAAATCCACGGTAGCCGTGAACCTGGCGGCGGCACTCGCCTCCTCCGGAGCGAAAACGGGACTGCTGGATGCGGATATCTACGGGCCTAGCATCCCTCTCATGCTTGACATCCAGCAGACCCCCATGCTCGTGAAGGTGAGAGACCCTGAAACGGGAGAAGAGGTCAAACGTATGGCGGCGCCCGAGAAATACGGGCTGAAGCTGATGTCGCTGGGGTTTCTGGCGGAGGGCGACGCTCCCGTGATGTGGCGCGGGCCGATGGTGGCCAGCGCCGTCCGGCAGATGCTGACAGAGACGGACTGGGGGGAGCTTGATTACCTGGTGGTGGACCTGCCTCCCGGCACGGGAGACGCGCAGATCAGCCTGGCGCAGATCGTCCCCCTGACGGGGGTGGTCATTGTGATGACTCCGCAGGATGTGGCGCTGACCATTGCCACTAAGGCTCTGCGGATGTTCGAGCATCTCAACACGCCGGTGCTGGGCATTGTGGAGAATATGGCGACCTTTGTCTGCCCGAACTGCGGCGAGGAGTCCGAGATCTTCGGACACACGGGAGCCGGCCAGAGGGCCGCGGAAGAGCTGGGAGTGCGCTTCCTGGGCAGGATCCCGCTGGATCCGCGGATCGTCACCGACTCCGACGCCGGAATCCCCACCTTCATCCGCGACCCCGAAAGCCGTCCGGGCCGGGCATACGCGAGCATCGCTTCGCAGGTGGCCGCGGAGATCAGCGTGCAGACGATCACTGGGCAAAGACCGTCCCGGCGGCCTGCAGACGCCGCAACAGGGCCGCGATAGAGCGGCCGCAGCCGAAAGGAAGGACCGATGAGCCGACGAGTTCTGATGATGGCGGCGCTCACGGGTGCCGTTTCGCTGGCAGTGGTAGCGATCAGCGCGCTGCGCTGCGAAGCGGAGACTGCGCCGAAGCGAGTGCTTGTGGTCTCGCACACGGCGAATTTCCGGCACAGCGCGATCCCTCTTGGCGAGAAGATCCTGCTGAAGCTGTCTCAGAAAGACCGCGATTTCCATGTGACCTTCTGCCGGACCGCCGAGGATGTGAAACGTCTGATGAATCCCGAGGCGCTCCAGCGTTTCGATGCGGTGGTCTTCAACAATACCACCGGGAATCTGGGTATCCCGGACCTGCAGGCGTTTCTGAACTGGATCCGGCAGGGCAAGGGGTTTGTGGGCATCCACGCGGCGACGGACACCTATCATCCCGAGCAGATCGGCGGAGACCGCAGCTACATTGATATGGTGGGCGGGCAGTTTAAGACGCACGGCGCTCAGGCCACGGTGGACATCATTGTGGAGGATCGTGAGCATCCGTCCACCCGGCATCTGGAGTCGGTCTGGAGGGTGAAGGACGAGATCTACGAGTTCCGGGAGAACAACCGGGACAAGCTGCACGTCCTCATGGCGCTGGACAGGCATCCAGACGACGGGCACCCCGAGGCGGGACAGCCCGGGGACTATCTGATCGCCTGGTGCCGCAACTACGGCAAGGGTCGTGTTTTCTACACCGCTCTGGGCCACCGGGACGATGTCTGGGAGAGCGCGGAGTTCCAGAAGCACCTCCTGGGCGGCATCCGCTGGGCGTTGGGGCTGGAGGGGAGAGCGGCCCGGAGATAAGGGCCCAAGAGAACCATCTAAAGGCGGGAGGCCCGTCCGGACGGACGGGCCTCATTTCCTTTCAGAGTTGGCCGAGAAAACACTCCCCAACGCCGGAAGCTACAAGGTCTCCACCGCCACGGCGATGAGCATTGGGCGCACCGCGCCGGATACGGACCGGGTGGACACAATGCCGGTTACCGTCACGAATTGCCCGGCGGAAACAGCGGGCGGACCGGAGGTCCGGACGCGCAGACCGGTCTTCCCGGAACCGTCCTGCAAGGCGCTGCCATCGTCGAAGTAGAACCCGTCGCTCTCCACCGAAGTTACCCGCCCTGCGCAGCGCACCAGCAGGCCGACATTATTCAGCCCCTGCCCGTCCGTAACACCGGGCGTGAACGCATTCAGCGCGACGCCTCCCACGCGGGAATGAGCGATGGAAACCGGAGAAATCGCCGGCGCCTCGCCCAGAACTTCGACACGGCAGTCCACCAGCGCCCGTTCAATGCCTCCCAGCAGAGCCAGCCTTCCAAACAGGTCCACCGACTGCGCGGGCGACACCGGCTCGGAGCTCACAACACGAATGCCGGACGCGCGGTCCGGATCCTGCGCGTAGAACGCCCCCGGGACGACAGCAGTCACGGTGCGGGCAGGTATCATCACGGGGGTGCCGTCGGCAAGGCTTTTGGCCTGACCGATGCGGGAAGTTGGAACGGCGACCGTGACACCCTGCGAGCTTGCAACGTCGCTCGTTCGGCCAACTCCGTTGACGGCGCGCACGTTGACGAAGTAGGTCTGGCCCAGAGCAAGAGACAGTCCCTGCAGCGTGACGCTTGTGGCGGGACCATTGTCGGTCCAGCCGCGGATGTCGGTCTGGCCGACGGCCGTCCCCACAGAGACGTCGAAACGCTGTATCCCCGACTCGGGGTCCTCAGCGGTCCACGATGCGTTCAGGGTGTCCGTCGAGACCGTGTACGTCTCATCCTGCACCGCAAGCACCACGGGCGGTGTGCCGTCGTAACGGAACGGGCCCAGCGAGAGCGTGCCATTCGGGATGTGCTGTGTATTGTAGCCCTGCACGTGCAGATAGAAGCTGCCGGTCTGCGGGGCGGTCAGGTTGAGCGTCCCGGACGACCAAAGGGTCTCCGAGCCGCTGAAACTGTAAGTGGACGAGGAGTTCCAGGCGTATCGGTAGTAACTGATGCGCCCGGAGCCGAAGCCGCCGACAGCCGTGAACGCAAACGACGGCTCCGCCTGCCAGACATCCACCGGCCTGTTGCTGGTCACGGTGGCGGTGGACGGCGGCACCGACAGAGTCGCCACAGGCACGGAAGAGCTACGCGGCCCCTCGTTGGACGCCCCGTCCACGGCGGAGACCTCGTATAGATACACGGTGTTGGCGTTAAGCCCGGAGCTGTCCACGAAAGTGGTGGCTGTGGACTCTCCCACCTTCACACCTGCCCGGTAGATGTTGTACCGGGCGACTCCGTGGTCGTCTGTGGCCGGATTCCAGGTCAGCTGGACCGAAGAAGGCGAAAGCGCCGTGGCGGTAAGCCCGGACGGAGCGGTGGGAGCCTGGATGTCTCCGCCAACGTACACCCAACGCACCGCGTCGCCCTGCACCAGCTTGGATGAGTCGGCTCCGTTGTTCCAGAGCTCCACATAGCCCGAGCTACCTTTGTTGAACGGCACAGACTGCGCCAGCAGAGTCCATCCGTTGCCGTTGATCTGCTGATTCAGCCGGATGTTCTGCGTGGTCCCGGCGTTGATGATCTTCCAGTAGCTGTCCGTGGCCCGGTTCGTGCCGCGGGCGTACCAGACATACAGGTCCCAATAACCGCTGACCGGAAGCGACGGCGTCCAGCGGGCTTTGTGGGTGACCGACGATTCGGCCGCGTTTCCCGTGCAATTGACCCAGAAATAGTTCGTTCCATACTTGGACGACGCGGACGCGATATTCCACGTCCCCTGAATGAACTGGAACTCAGGGTCCGTGGTGCCGTCCACGATGATCTCGCCCGAGAAGGCGGCAGTCCGGAACCAAACATTGGCGGACTCCGCTGCTCCGTAGCTGTTCGTGGAGACGGCCTGGCAGTGATAGTCCGTGTTCGGCGTCAAACCAGAGATGGTGACCGAGTGTGAGGTCACCGGCACCTCGCTGAGAGGCGTGACGTTGCCGTAGGAAGGTGAGGTGCCGTAGCGCACCTGGCTGGTAGCCGGCGCATTGGTGGTCCACGTAACGGTGGCCGACGTGGCCGTGATGCCCGTGACCTGCACGTTGGAGATCTGCGGCGGGCCGCTGGACGTGAACGTGTGCGGCCCGGACGCGCTCTCGCCGAACTCGTTGGTCGAGATGACCCGGAAATAATACGTGGTGTTCGGCTGCAGCCCGGTCAGCGTAACGGAGTGCGATGTGCGCGGCGTCGAGTAAAACAGCGACGACGTGCCGTAAGTGGGTGTGGTGCCATACTCCACCCTCGAAGTCGCCGGGACATTCGTCTGCCACGTGATGACCGCCGAGTTATTGGTAACGCCTGACGCCGCAACGTCTGAGATCACGGGAGGCTGGTTGATACCCAGCTGAAAGTCCCGCGCAACGGCGTCGCCGGCGGCGATGGTGACGGCGGCGCTGGCGTTGGGAAATCCGCTCTGGCTGACCGTGATGGTGTAAGTTCCGGGCGGAAGGTCAATAAACGCGTAGAAGCCCGCTCCGTCCGTGCGGGTGGTGCGGCTGACAGGGCCAGTGACCGTGACCGTGCCTCCGTCAATCCACTGGCCGGTGGAGTAGTCTGTCACTGTGCCCATGATGTGCCCTGTTGTTGGAGAAGTCTTCCAGGGCATCGCCGGAACGTTCACCGGAGTGGGCGTGACCTGCGCTTTCAGATCCGGCGCAAACTGCGCCCACGTGCCCCCGTTGAACGGCACGCGGTAGGAATACATGCAGAACCCCTGCGCGTAGTTTCCGGCAGGAGAGGGTTCCCGGGTCTTCAGAACCTCAAGGATGGCGTTCTCCTTGGAGTTGAGGTAAGTCCCCGGCCCCACCGCCACGTGCCGGTTGGCCTTGCGGTCTTTCTGGAAGTTCATCCACCGGACATAGTCGTTCGGCAGGGACGCCCAGTTGTAGTAGGTCATGGGCACCGCCAGGTCAATGATGCCCTCCTGCAGCCAGCTATCCCAGTCGCAGTAAACATCGTAATACGGCCGCGTAGCCTGAAAAGCCGCGCGCGTGGAGGCTGTGGGCGAAGGGTTCCAGGTGACGAACGCCCCCGAGATCTTGACGTGGGGCTTGACGAGTTGCGTTTTGGCGTAAACCCTCCGAACCAGAGCCGTGATCTGATCACGCCGCCACTGTTTGAACTGCTCGTCCGACGGTGAAGGCTGACCAGTGCGGCCGTAGCGCTGATTGAAGCGGGCGATGCTGACAGGGTTATAGCCCTGGTTGTTCGCGGTAAAGCGGATGTAGTCGAAGTGAAGCCCGTCAATATCGAACCGGGTGATCAGGTCCATGCAAACGTCGGTGATGTACTCCAGGCACCGCGGATGACCAGGGTCGAAGGCCTTATCGGACGTTTCGTTGCCGTTCTCGTCCAGCGTCATCCAGTAGTTGTCCAGGTCGTTCGGATTGTTGTGCTGCCAGTAGATGCTGTTGGCAGGCGGGGTGGTGCCGGAAGAGGTTGTGGCGAAGGTGACGATCCACGCGTGGACCTCAATTCGTTGCTTGCCGCCTGTCGTGTCGTGCGCGGCGTCAATGATGGCCTGCAGGGCGTTGAAGTTGGACGGGGTGAGCCCGGAGAAATAGGGTTCTCCCACCCCCGAGGGGTAGCATACATCCGCCCGTCGGCGCACCTGCACGAACACCGCGTTCAGGTTGGCCTCGCGGATGGCGCCCCGGCTGTTCGGGTCGCCGGGCCGGCCAAGGAGCGCTTCCACCTCGCTCTGCGAACGGAAGCCCGCCCCCCAGGCGTCCACCCAGACTCCACGGATCTCATCGGCGCCGGCGCCTGAGATAAGTAGCAGGACGGCCAACGCCGCCACGGTCAACCGGAGGGCGGATCGCCCGCCGCGGACAATCGCATCAAACATCGAGCCGAATCGCCTTTCCTCATCCCGGAGGGTCCGCACCGCTCCAGGCTCGCTCACGTCCCTGCGCACCCCGGCAGCGGGGCCAGCAGCCTGAGGCCGGGGCGAGGGATACTGGCGGGGGCAAACGGAAGCGCAGCCAACCTCGCCTCCCACCACGCGCACCGGGTCCCTGATGCGCGGCAGGCGGCGGCGCGCCCCCTCAAGACAGTCTTTCCATATACCAGTTTACGGGCCCCACCCGGGATAAGTCAAGGTGTAACCGGTCACGCAACCGCATCTATCAGGCGGCCCGGAGGACGAACAGTGTGACCTCCGGCCGGCTGCGGAACCTTAGGGGAATGCCCACAACGCCGATCCCCCGGTTGACATACAGGCGCGTCTGGCCATTCCTGTACCAACCGCTGAGGAAGCGTCCGTGGGAGGTGACGGCGGACGTGAAAAACCCGGTCAGCGGTCCGATGTTGATCTGGCCGCCGTGGGTATGCCCCGCCAGGAGCAGGAGGGATTCGTCCACCCCGTCCACAACAGACGGGTTGTGCGAAAGCAGAATGCGGGCCGCGCCGCGCGGAATGCCGCTGAGCGCGGCATCCGGCCGGGCGTTGCCGGACCAGAGGTCGTCCACTCCTGCCAGGTAGAGTCCCCGTTCCACCTCCACATTGCGGTTCACCAGAAGCGGTATACCTGCTCCGGCAAGCCTGGCGGCGATGACCCCGGCCGCCGCGTGGTGGTCGTGGTTTCCCGGAACACCATAGACCCCAAGCGGCGCGCGAAGCGGCCGGAGCGCCTCTATGCAGGAGGCGATGTTCGTGTGCGAGATGGAAACGAAGTCGCCGGTAAGCGTCACGAGGTCCGGCTGAAGCTCCATGGCGGCCGCAGCGGCGGCTGCAATGGCATCCTCCGCCACCAGCGGGCCCCGGTGCAGGTCGGATAGTTGGACTATCCGCAGCCCGTCCAGCGAGGGGTGCAGCCCCGGAAGATCCACCTGGTGCTTTTCGATGGCCAGGTCGCGGGAACGGATGACGGCCATCCCGGCAGGTGGGACGGCGGCGGCAGCAGCGAGCAGAAGTCCGCGCTGCAGAAACTGTCTGCGCGACATGGAACAGGATATGGTTGGCCGGTCAGTCACAATTCTTGCTACGCCGGCGGTCCACTCCTGTGTTCCTGCTGTCCACAAGCGGCCCTACCAGTATTCCGGTCCGGCTGGCGCGGTGCGGTATAATCGAAAAAGAGAGGAGTGGGACGGCGCGTGCACGGGACCGGCCTGCGGGTCCCGGGGAGGTAAGCCTGTGACGCTCTCGGCAAGACTGCTCATTTTGTTGCTCCCCCTCACAGCCCTGTTGCTCTGCTCCGAGCAGAGCCGCACGCTGGCATCGGAGGCCCGGAGCATTTACGGGATCCACGACCACGAACCCCGCCCTACCGAATACCTGAACCGCATCAAGGCGAAGGTGGGGGCGGGCTGGGTAACCGCCACGGTGGAGGTGGGCAGCAACCCGGCGGATCAGAGCGGCGCGGACTTCCGCAGCATCTCTTCGGAAGGGCACACCGTCATCTGCCGCATCAACAATGGCTACGGGCTGAACGGCACCATCCCGGTCAAGTCCAAATATGACGACTTCGCGCAGCGCTGCGCCAACTTCGTGCGCAACTCCCAGGGCTGCAACATCTGGGTGATCGGCAACGAGACGAACCTCGCCTCGGAGTGGCCCCTGGACGGGGGGCGGCTGAGATACATCTCCCCACAGGATTATGCGGAGTGCTTCCGCAAGGTCTACAACGCCATCAAGGCCGTGCGGCCGAACGATCGTGTTATACCGCAGGCGTTGGCGCCCTGGGCGGGGCCCTACGGCTCAGGGACTATCGGCGGTTACCCGCACGATCCCATGCCCCTGAATTGGGTGCAGTATATGAACCAGATGCTGACCGCCATCGCCGCGACTGGCCCGCTGGATGGCATTGCGCTGCACATCAACTCGCGGGGTTACTCCACAGCGGCCATCCACAGCACGGCCAAGATGAACGCCGGCGGGATGCTGCTTTACTCCAGCTTTTATGTCTACAAAGACTGGATAGACTACGGCATCCCCTCCAGCCTGTATCACCTGCCGCTTTACGCCACCGAGTGCAACGGCTACTTCTACTGGAAGGGCGGACATCCGGAGGACCCCTCTCAACACTATCTGGCGGGATGGATGCAGGAGATCTACGCGGAGATTGACCGCCACAACCGTCAGGCTGTCCTGACCGGCAAGCCGGTGTTCCGATGCGTGAACATGTACCGCTGGTGCGACCACTGCGACGGCTGGAACATAGACGGCGCTAGCAATCCGTACCGGGCGCAGATCCTCAGCGACCTGGACGCCGCCCTGGACGCAGGCTACTTCTGGCCGGACCCGGACGCCGTGATCGTGGACAACAGCGACGCGGGGTTCAGCGTTGTGTCCGGCGTCTGGTCCGTCGGGACCATCGCGACGGACAAATACGGCGCGGATTACCGCTGGAAGTCCACAGTGGGAGCCACCGGCGCCGGCGTGGTCAGGTGGACCCCGCAACTGCAGCGCGAGGGGATGTATGACGTCGCGGTCTGGTATTCGCAGGGCGCGAACCGGGCTCCGGACGCCCCATACACCGTGGAAAGTCTTAACGGCGATCAGACATTCCGGGTGGACCAGCGCGCCAACGGAGGCCGCTGGGTGTCGCTGGGACGATTTCCGATGGTCCCGGCGCGCGCAAGCGTGAGCCTTTCAGACAATGCCGGACCGTCGGTGGTCATTGCGGACGCGGTGCGCTGGGAGTATCGCGGTGAGCTGCCCTCAACCGGATCTCTCACCGGCACGGTGAGAGACGTGAACGGTGCTCCGGTGGCGGGCGCGACAGTGGTCATCGAGGGGCAGCCGCAGACGATGGTCACCGGGTCCGCCGGGACTTACACCTTCACCGCGCTCAGGGCGGGCCTGTATACAGTCACGGCCTCCAAGCCGGGCTACACAGCCCACCGTATGGAGGGCGTCGCCGTCGGCGAGGGTGTCCGTCAGCAGGATTTCACCCTGGGCTGCGCTCAGGTGGAGCGCATCGGCGCGGTGCGGAGCTATCCCAACGGCACAGTGGTGGCGCTGCAGGGCAAGGTGGTCACTGAGAACGCCGGCTCCTGGTTCTGGATGCAGGAGCCGGACCGCTCTGCGGCTATCCGGGTGGCCGGGGCGTGGCCGTCGGTGGCCGCCGGGGATGTCGTCAGCGTGAGCGGGACCCTGGGGCTACACGGAAACGAGCGGGCCATCACGGGCGCGGCCGTTTTGCGCACCGGAGCCGCCGGGATCCCCGCCCCGGTCTCGATGCGCACCAGGGACATCGCCGGTCCGCCCGTTGCGCCTCATACTCCGGGGGTGACGCGTCCTCCCGCCACCGGGCTGCACACGGTGGGGCTGCGTGTACAGGCGACGGGAGTCGTCACCTCCTCGTCGCCCCCTTCCGGTTTCTATCTGGACGACGGGTGCGCGCTTACGGACGGCAGTGGCTTTGGGCTGAGGGTGACCCACTGGCCGCAGCACGCCACTCCCGCGCCGGGGCAGATGGTCTCCGTGGTGGGCAACGCGGGGCTGTATCAGACATCGGGGGGCAATGCACGCCTCCTCTGGTGCGGCCCCAGCGGAAGCATAGAGGTTCTTTTCCCTTAAGAATTCCCCCTGTCACAAGTACCGGTTCTCCTGCCGGGTTTCCGCAATCGGCTCCTTCTTTCTATGTCCCGCGCGATATAATGGATTTGAGGGCGGGAAGCGCGGCGCATCGGGCCCGCTGACAGTCTGGAAAGGAGATCCCGCAAAACGGACACTACACGCCGCGGCCGACCGGCCCTGACCATCATTCTTGCCTGCACAATGGCCCTGGCGATGACCCTTCCGCTCGCCGCCGTGCCCGCTCTAACGCCTCTGGCCGGCAGGACCCACGCGGAAGATCAGATCATCGTCCGTTTCCGGGCCGGGCAGGAACACGCTGCGCCGCTGCTGCACTTTGCCGCCCGGACGGAGCTGCGGCGCTCCATTCCAGCCCTTGGCATACAGACTGTGCGGCTGCGCAAGGGTGCAGAACTCCAGAAAGCGCTGGAGCGATACCGCAGCAGTCCGGCCGTGGAGTACGCCGGGCCGAACCACGTGCTGCGCATCGCCACACAGCGATGGCCTGACGACCCCATCCTGCTTTACGGATGGGACTATCTGGACCTGGGCTACATCATTCTCTACCAGTGGGGACTTTACAACGACGGCTCAGGAAGCGGGTTCGGCTCGGGTGGGCTGCCCAGAGCGGACATCAAGGCCCCTGAGGCATGGGCCGTGGAGACCGGGAGCCCGAATGTGGTCATCGCAGTGCTGGATACAGGTATTGACTACACCCACCCGGATCTTTCCGCCAAAGTGTGGACAAACACCAGGGAGATTCCCGGCAACGGGATTGACGACGACGGCAACGGCTTTGTGGATGATTGGCGCGGATGGGACTTCGCCAACAATGACAACGACCCCTGGGATGACCACAGCGAAGACGGCATGGACGTTCAGCACGGGACGTTCGTCTCAGCCATCGCCGCCGCCGGGACGGATGACGGCGTGGGCATGGCCGGAGTCTCCTGGGGAAGCCCGGTGATGGCCCTGAAGGTCATGGACTCAAACGGCTACGGGCTGGAGGACGACGCGGCCGCAGCGGTGGTCTACGCGGCGGACAACGGGGCAAAGATCATCAACATGAGCTTGACCGGCGAGAACGCTCCCGCTCTCCGCGCAGCCATCCAGTACGCGTGGTCCAAGGGGTGCCTGATCGTCGCCGCCAGTGGCAACTCGGGCACCTCGGAGGATACTTATCCAGCTTCTTACCCGGAGGTGCTCTCCGTAGGAGCCACCAACGAATACGACCAGCGCTGCACTGCCGCCGACTGGGGACAGGGCGGGTCCAGCTACGGAAGCTACCTGGACGTGATGGCTCCGGGAAACAACATCCTGAGCGCCACGTCCATGATGGAGCCGCAGGGATACTTCGTGCTGCCCGGAACATCGGCGGCCGCTCCGTTTGTGGCCGGTGTGGCCGCGCTGGTCTGGTCGCGATTCCCTGACTGGACCAACCAGCAGGTTTTCAACCAGATTGTGCGGACCTGCGACGATCTGGGCACGGCAGGCTGGGACATCTTCACCGGCTGGGGACGTGTGAACGCCTACCGCGCCTTGACCGAGACGCCCCAGAGCGCGCAAAGCATCGGAGCGGTGAAGGAGATGCTGAGCGGCACAGCGGTGGCCTTGCGGGGAGTGGTGCTATCCACATCCAGCGGCGAGATTCCGGGCAGACTCTATGTGCAGGAGCAGAACCGCTCCTGCGGGATCCTTCTGTACTATGAGGGAGCCGTGCCTTCCGGGCTGCAGAGCGGCGACGTGGTGGAACTGTTCGGCACGGTGGGACAGATCAGTGGCGAGCGGGCCATCCTGGGGGCGCAGATCACGAAGACCGGCTTCGCGGGTGAGCCCCGACCACTGGGCATGACGAACCGCACCCTGGGAGGCGCGCAGATGGGCCGCCAGCAGGGAGTGGTGGATCAGTACTCCTTCCCGCGGAAGATGGCCTCAGGTCTGAACAACATCGGACTTCTGGTCTCCACGTGGGGTAAGGTGACGGCGGTCGGAACGGACTGGTTCTATCTGGACGACGGTACGGGGCTGGATGACGGGGGAGCCTACACGGGAGTCTTTGTCCACTGCCCCAACGTGGTTCGCCCCGGCCTGAATCGCTATGTCCGGGTGACCGGCATCTCCGGCTGCGAGATCCAGCAGGGATCGCCCGTCCCGCGACGGGTACTGCGGCCGCGGCGGCAGTCCGATATCGAAGTTATCAATTAGACGGCAGCAGCAGACCGGTTTCCGTTCCTCCTGTGCTTGAGGGAAGACGGCCGGCCGGAGGGGGATAGTCCTTTCCCCCTCCGGCTGTTTTTCTGTCCGGGACATCCCCTTTTTGCAAACGGATGGCGAGTATTTCGCTGAAAGCCCTCAACCCTGTGCAGCATCTTCCGATAATCCATGAGCGGGAATGCTGACATCCACGGAACTGAGCCTATGACAGAGACCTATCTGGCCTACCCGGCGATCCGCTGCCGGGGAGCAACCCGCATATTCCGCCTGCCGGGAGGCGAAACCCGGGTGGCGGTGGATAAGCTGGATTTGGAGGTGCCGGCCGGCGGTGTCTTCGGGTTCCTGGGAGCCAATGGAGCCGGCAAGACCACAACCATCAAGATGCTACTGGGCTTCCTGAAGCCAACCTCAGGGAAGCTGGAGATCTTCGGCGAGCCCTGTAGCGAGCCCGAGACCCGGCGGCACGTGGGCTACCTTCCCGAACAGCCGTATTTTCACCCGTTTCTGTCGCCCCAGGAGGTGCTTCGGGTCCACGCGGACCTGATCGGCATTCCGCCGCGCAAGCGGAGATCCGCCATTGACGAGGCGCTGGAACTAACGGGTCTCCAGAAGAACCGGAAGTTGGCCCTGGGACGCCTCTCCAAGGGGAACCAGCAGCGGGTGGGGATCGCTCAGGCGCTGCTGGGGAATCCTCAGCTCCTCATTCTGGACGAGCCGACCTCCGGGCTGGACCCGGTGGCGCGTCACGAGATGCGGGGAATTATTTCACGTCTGCGCGAAGAGGGACGCACTATCTTCCTGAGCTCGCACGTCCTGTCGGAAATAGACACCCTCTGCGACCGCGTGGCCATCCTGAAGCAAGGCAAGCTGGTGGCCTGTGGGGCTCCGGAGGAGATCAAGCAGGGAGGGAACACCGTGCGCGTGTCCGCCGCGTTCCTGACGCCCATCGCGGAGCGTGAGCTTCAGAAGCTGGGCGTGGACTGGGACTGCGGGCACGAAGTGACCATCGAGTGCAGCCCCGATCAGGTCTACGCCGTCCTGCGCGCGCTGGAGACGGGAGGCGTTCCTCTGAACTCTGTTACTCCTTCGTCCGAGACTCTGGAAGGCGCTTTCCTGCGTCTGGCCGCCTGAGAGGTGCAAGATGATGCATCGTCTGAGACAGATTCTGGCAATCGCGCGGGTGGCCTATCTGGAGAACCTGCGCAAACAGGTGCTGCAGGTCACCCTGATCCTCACCATCGCCGCCATCGGTTCCACCACATTACTTTCGTTCTTCGATGTGGGGGTGCAGATCAAGATTCTAAAGGACCTATCGCTGGCGGCGATCCTGTTCTGCGGCGGGGTGCTCGCGGTGGTGCTTTCCGCGGGGAATATCCCGGGCGAGATCCTTTCGCATACGGCCTACCCCGTGCTAGCCCGCGCCGTCCGACGCTCAGATTATGTGCTGGGACGCTACCTGGGAGCAATGGCCACGGCCACCCTTTGCATGGCGCTGCTGGCCGTGGTGTTCCTGGGCATTTTGGCTGTGTATCAGAAGACGTTCGATGGGGCGGTGGCGCTGGGGATGCTGTTCATCCTGATCGAGGTTGCCGTAGTGGCGGCCATCGGCACCCTGTTCAGTCTTTTCGTATCTCCCCTGGTGGCCGGCACGCTCACTATCGGCGTCTTCATCCTGGGACAGATCAAGATCAGCTATCTGCACGGAGCGATCGAGCGGAGCGCCAGTCCGGCGGGATCGTTGCTGCTGAAAGGTCTCTACGCCGTCCTGCCCAACCTGGACTGCTTCAGCTTCAAGGACGCCCTGGTGCATAACATCGCCGTGCCAGCTTCCTATATGGCCATAGTGGCCGTCTACGGGCTGGTGTATTGCGCGTTCGTCCTGAGCGCATCCGGGATCGCGTTCGCCAGGAGGGACCTGTGAAAGGCTTTGCACGCAGGGTGACGCACGCGGCCGGGGCGGCAGCCGCGCTGACGCTGATTTTCGGCGCGCCGGCGGCTTCCCACGAGGATCATCACCACGCTCCTCATCACTGGGAGTCCCCGGAGATCCGTTCTCAGTTGACGGGTCAGACGGGAATCCTGCTGGTGGGTTGGGTGGCGGCTACGGCCGCGGGACGGCTGATCGCCAGGAGGGAGAAAGAGCGATGCTGAAGCTGCGCAGATGGTTGCCAGCTCTCACCGCGGCGGCGCTTTTCGCAGGAGCTGCCGCGGCGGATGTCTATCTGACCGACCGGACCGGCCGCGTCTTGCCGTCCCGTGTGCGGCAGGAGAAGGGAGCACTGGTGGGAAATCTGCTGGGGCAGTTCCGGGCCGTGGCCGCGAATATGCTCTGGATGAAGGCGGACGTCTACCACCACGAGTTCATCGAGAAGAATCCTCATTGGACAAAGAACACGGACATCCTGCCTCTGATGCGGATGGTGACCTGGCTGGACCCGCACTTCACCCAGGCATACGCTTCGGCTGCGTGGATGCTAGCGCTCTACAATGCGCGCCCCGGGCAGGCGAGGGCCTTCCTGAAGGAGGGACTGCGGTACAACCCGCAGTCTGCGGATCTCCACCAGACCATGGCCATCATCGCGTGGCGATGCGATGGCAACGCGCGGGCCGCGCTCTATCATCTGCGCAAGGCCCGGGACTGTACAAAGGACGCTTTTGAGCGCAGGAGTCTGGAGCGCTCCATCGCCAGCATCGAATATCAGCTGGCGCACGGGCTGAAGAACCCCACCATTGGCAGCCTATCGCCCGAGAAGCAACTCAAGCAGAACCGCTCGCGGCTGAGGGAGTGATCAGCGGCCTCAGGCCCGTATCAACCACCACGCGGTTACTCCCGCTGCGAACAGAAGGCTGTCGATTCGGTCCAGCCAGCCGCCGTGCCCCGGCAGCGATGCGCCGGAGTCCTTCGCGCCCAGCTCGCGCTTGACAGCGGATTCGAAGAGATCGCCAACTTGACCGGCCACGCCGATAGCCGCCCCCAGCGCGGCGCCGTCGGCAGGGGATTGCCCCATCAACGGAGCGGTGACGATGCCCGCCACTGCCGCCGCGAAGAAACCTCCCAGCGCGCCCTCCACCGTCTTGCGGGGACTGATGGAGGGCGCGATCCTCGTGCGGCCAAAGATGCGCCCGGCGAAGAAGGCCGCGCTGTCCAAAGCCCAGACGATGATGAGCAGCGCGAGCAGCGGGCGGCCATCCGCGCCGAAGAACGCCGCTCCGTGGTGCGGAGACCAGAACCGCACCATCAGAAGGCAACTGCCAAGCCCGCCGATCCAGGCGACTCCCATCAGCGTGGCTCCAATGGCGCTTACGGGCCTCCGGTCCGGCCTGCCCATCTCCACGATCAGGAACGCCCACGACAGGAAAATGGCGGCCTCAGGCAGCCACTGTGGAGCAGGAACGCGCGCCTGAGCGAAGATCACCAGCACAATGATCCCCGCCGTCCCCCACCAGATGCGGCACGGAATGCCTGCCGCCGAGCACAGCGCCGCGAACTCACCGAACGCCAGAGTCAGGACGGCTCCAACGAGCACCACCGCAGGCAGTCCTCCGGGCCAAAGGGCGGCGGCGCAGACCAGCGGGATTCCGATGGCGGCCGTGGCCAGTCTTTTCTTCAGCATCTTCCTGCGCTCCCGTTCATCCTGCGCCGATTGTATCCTCTCCCGACAACGAACGCTAAGAACCGGTATTCTTGACTGGCTGCCGGGGCCCAAGGCAATGGCACAAAGGGATTGGACAAACCAAATACTGTTCCCAGCAGTGTATCGAAAAAGGCAAACCAGTCGAAAGGCTGGGACGCAAAGCCACTGGGTCTAAACCGGAGACGACGAGGAGCGCGGGAGTCTCAATCACCGGGAGAGTCCGCCAAGATTGTCCCCGTTAACCCCGTCTCCGGCAGGACAGCCAGGCTGCCGAACCCATCATCATTCGCCTCCACCCGTGGCCGGGTTGGCCCGCATCTCAGCGGGCGCGCCCCGGCGCGAAAGGAGAAGGACAGGAGATGGCTGCGGCAGCCTGGCTGTCCGTTTTTGCGTCTCCGCGGATCCTCCAACGCGGACGCGCCGGCGCAGGCTGCCGGGCCGGATGGTAGTAGGAGATACGCACGAGACCATGATCATCGTGTTCGAATACGGCCTGCTCGCGCCCCTCGCGGGGTCGCGCGGCCAGGGCACCTATCCCTCGGTCGTAAGCCGGCCGGACGACCGCGACGCGCGCAAGGTGGAATCCCATTCGTCCACCCGGCGCTCTGCTGAAAGCTCTCGCTAAGGCGACTGTCGCGGAAGATGGAGAGCGCCGGGTCTCCCTGGCGCTCCCGGATTTGAAACTCAGGGGAAACCTCCGACAGCAAGGGCCTGCGCCCGTCCGGTCAGCGCATCGGAACTTTCCGCGCGGCAGGGCGCCGGATTGCGGCAGACCGGATGCCAGCCGTCACGCGGCAGGTTCGCGACGGGCTGTCAGGCCCCTTTCGAGGGGACGGCGCGGGGTCACCGTCCCCTCCGATTCCCACTCCGCACACGCGGGAAAAGTCTTTTCGCATGATCCGACTGATAAGTCGTCCACAACCATTGCAGTCAGCATCCACCTCCCTGCCCTCACCCTCACTGAACCCGGGAGCCTGGCGTGAAGGGGCAAAATGGAGGCGGGGCCTGGGGTTGCCCCTGCTGGCTTCGCTTTCGGCTTTCGTCCTCAGCTATCGGGGACTGGGTTTCGACATCTGGGACACCCTGGCCATATCCCTGGTCATCTTCGGGGGGTTAGGGGTGATCCGTGTGATTTACGTGAACGACGTCCACCGACGCGCTGCCGAACGGCGCGCCAGCGACGTCACCGAGCTCTTCCGATCCACCCTGCGTTGTCTGGCTGCCGCGATAGACGCCCGTGATGCCCATACTCGGGACCACGTGCGGCTGGTGGAATTCGTTGCGACGGAGCTTGCCACGGAGATGGGAATCTCCCAGGATGAGACCGAGGGCATCCGCACTGCGGCCCTGTTGCTGGACGTGGGAACCCTGGGAGTACCGGAGAACATTCTTCTGAAAAGTGGACGACCCTCGGCCGAGGAGTTCGCCGCCATTCACAACCATCCCGTCCTTGGGGCGGAGATCCTGGAAGAGGTTCCTTTCCCGTGGCCGGTTCAGCGGATGATCCGCTCGCATCACGAGCGATGGGACGGCACGGGCTACCCGGATCGCCTGCAGGGAGAGGAGATCCCGCTGGGGGCACGCATCCTGGCGGTGGCCGACGTGTATGGAGCGCTCGTCAGCAACCGTTCCTTCCGCCGGGGGTGGCCGCACGAGCAGGCGCTGGCGCACATCCGCAGGGGCGCGGGATCTCATTTCGATCCAGAGGTGGTCAAAGTGTTCCTGCGGATCGCCTACCGCATTCCGCGGGCGGGCCTTAGCAAAAGCGTCCGGGACAGCGAGCGGGCCGCCACCACCATCGCCCGCGCCACGCAGGAGTTCGTCTGGCTCTGGGACATCTCACAGTCCGCCAACTCCACCCTGGACCTGCAGGAGACCCTCCAGACCGTGGCGCGCAAGGTTGCGGAGCACATGGACTGCGACGCCTGCGCCATCTTCCTGAAGGATGCCGACGGAGTAGGACTCACGTGCCAGGCGGAATATCCGGGAGAGCCGGCCATACTGCTGGGAGCGAAGGTGACCGTGGGCGAGCCGGGAACGGGGCAAGTGGCCCGTGACGGCCGTCCGGCCATCATCCGGTCCGGCCGTGACTCGGTGCGCACGGGCGACGGGACCCCCTCGCGGGTGCCTTACGACTGGGCTGCCATATCGCCGCTGGGCGCGGGATCCGCCTCACTTGGCACCATCAACCTGTACCGCTCCGGGCGCGACTTCAGCATCGAGGAGCTGGATCTGCTGAACTCGCTGGCCCGTCACGCCGCCGTCCCTCTGGCGAACGCCTCACTCTACGAGGCCGCACGGCAGGGGGCGGAAAGGGATGCCCTAACAGGGCTGCACAACGTCCGCTACTTGTACAACCGGGTGGAGCAGGAGTTTGCCCGCTCCAACCGGACGGGACGGCCTTTCTCCATCATCGCCGTGGACTTGGACAATTTCAAGAGCGTCAACGACACCCTGGGGCACCAGGCCGGTGACGCGCTCCTGCGGGATGTGTCGCAGATGCTGGCGTCCGCGGTGCGCGACTACGACAGTGTCGTCCGCTACGGAGGCGACGAGTTCGTCATCGTACTCAGCGAGGCGTCGGAAGAGGACGCCCGGGAGACCATCGCTCGTCTCGATCGCTTGATGACAGACTACGCCTCACGGCTTCCGGGGCTGGTCGCGATCGGATTCGGGGCCAGCTTCGGAGCGGCGACCTTCCCCCGGGACGGCGCCGATATGAAAGCGCTGCTGGAAGTGGCCGATGCCCGGATGTATAACAGCAAGCGCAGCACCCGTGGCTCGCGCCGGGCCGCCTGACCCGCAGCCATCCGGCTCACCAGAGCCGGTTATCCCCACCTCAATATCCCACGAGCCCTCGCCCCGCGTCAGACTGTCCCCGTCAGGAACCGGTTCTTGGACGGGGCAGACGCGGGGTTGTATAATCTCTGACGCAATCTCAGATCAGTCAGAGGCATTCCAACTTGAGGACAGCACTGCAGTTCGGCGCCGGGAATATCGGACGCGGGTTCACGGGACAACTCTTCAGCCAGTCGGGGTACGAAGTGGTTTTCGTGGACGTCGTCCCCGAGATCGTGGAGGCGCTGAATCGGGAACGCGGCTATACCATTACTATCGCGGCGGAGCCGGAAGAAAAGATCCCCATCCACAATGTCCGGGCGGTCGACGGCCGCGATACGGCAGCCGTGGCGGAGGAGGTGGCCCGGTGCGACATCGCGTGCACCGCGGTGGGGGTGAACGTTCTGGGAGCCATCGCCAAGCCCCTGCGAGAGGGCCTTGCGCTCCGGCGGGAGCGCCGGCCGGACGAGACCCTGAACATCATCATCTGCGAGAACTTGCGGGACGCGGCGGGCACACTGCGCTCGCTGGTTTTGGAGGGCACGGAGCCGGACCTGGCCGAGTGGATCCGGGAACACGTTGGCTTCGTCCAGGCCGTTGTAGGGCGAATGGTGCCGGTGCGGACCCCGGAGGAGAAGGCGGCCGACCTCCTGGGGATCCGTGTGGAGCCGTTCTGCAAGCTGCCCATTGACGCAGACGCCATCCGCGGAGGATTTGCTCCCATTCAAGGGGTGATCCCGCGCTCCAACTTCCAGGCCTACATCGATCAGAAGCTTTTCGCTCACAACGCGGGACACGCTGCGGCGGCTTATTTCGGCGCGTTGAAGGGCGTGACCTATCTCTGGGAGTGCATGGAAGACGCCGAAGTTCGCGGAAAGGCCGAGGCGGTGATGACCGAGACCGGCCGAGCCCTCATCGCCCGCTACGGTCTTGATGCGCAGGAGCACTGGGACCACGTGCAGGACCTGCTGCGGCGCTTTTCCAATAAGCGGCTGGGCGATACGGTGGCCCGCGTAGGGGCGGATCCCATCCGCAAGCTGGGCCGCGACGACCGGCTCGTGGGAGCCGCGCTTTTCTGCCAGGAGCAGAATGTTCGCCCGGAGAACGTGGCTGCAGCCATCGCCGCCGGCCTCCGGTTCCGCAACCCGGAAGATGCGTCGGCGGTTCAGCTGCAAAAGCTAATAGACGAAAAGGGGATTGAGGCGGTTCTTGAAGAAGTCTGTGGTATCACGGCCGGCTCCGAACTGGGCCGGATGATCCTGCAGTCTTACAACGGGATGGGATGACGTCCCGTTCGTGTTTCGGTGGAGGGGTGATTTTCCATGCCGGTAATGCTGGATGAGATCCACGAGCAGCCGAGGATCGTGCAGGCGGTCCTTACACAGGAGCAGCGGAACATCGAGCGGCTATGCAAGGCGATCCGGAGCAAAGATATTGACTGCGTGGTCATTGCGGGACGCGGAACGTCCGACCACGCGGCCACCGTGGCGAAATACCTCATCGAGATCACGAACGGTCTGCCGGTGGCGCTGGCGGCGCCGTCCGTGGTCACACTCTACCGAAGCCGGCTGAATCTGTCGCGCTGCCTGGTGATGGGGGTCTCTCAGACCGATTCCTCGGAAGAGGTAGTGGAATATGTGGCGGAAGCGCGCAGGGGGGGCGCGCTGACGGTGGGCATCACAGGCGACCCGGATTCGGACCTGGCCCGGAACACCGACTATAACGTCTTCTGCCACGTGGGCGAGGAGAGAGGCGTCGCCACCACTAAGTCCTACACCGCTGCCCTTGCGGCCTGCTATCTGTTTGCGCTGACACTCGCCGAGAACAGCGAGATGCTGGACCACCTGATGCGCGTCCCGGAGATGATGCAGAAGACGTTCGACACGGAGCAGCTCATCCACGACATCGCCCCGCGCTACCGTTACATGGAGGAGTGCTTCGTAATGGCCCGCGGCATCAACCACGCCACGGCCTACGAAGCGGCTCTGAAGATCGCGGAGACGAGCTACGTGGGCGCCCGAGCATATTCTGTGGCCGATTTCGCGCACGGACCCATCGCCGTGGTGCACGAAGGGTTCTCCTGCTTCATGTTTGCCCCGGCGGGAAAGGCGTTCTCCAGCGTGGTGAATATGATCGGCACGCTGTCCCAGAAGCGCGCCGAGACCATCGTCTACTCCAACAGCGAGGAGGCGCTGCGAAGGGCCACCATCGCCGTGCGGATGCCGGTGGATATGGACGAGATCCTCACCCCGCTGGTGTACATCCTGCCCGCGCAGCTTTTCGCATACTATCTTGCCCTCACCAAGGGCTACAATCCGGACCGGCCCCGGGGAGCGCACCGGTCCACGCTGAGCCGCTGAGGCCGCATCCGCCCTGGGCGAGGAAGGGGAGGTCTATTGGTTAACAGGGAACGGCTCCTGGCGAGCTTTCTGGATCTGCTTCGGATCAACAGCCCATCGCGCCAGGAAGGAGACGTGGCGGTTTTCGCCAGGCGGGCGCTTGAGGAGATGGGCTTTCAGGTGAGTCAGGACAATGCCGGTCAGGCGCTCGGCGGCCAGACCGGAAACATCGTCGCCACTCTGCCGGGCGTTTCCAAAGAGGCGCCGCGAATCCTTATGTGCGCCCATATGGACACCGTCCAACCCACGGACGGTATCCGGATCATCCGGGAGGACGGGATCATCCGTCAGGAAGGCGCGGCGGTCCTGGGCGCGGACGACAAGGCCGGGATCGCCGCTATCCTGGAAGGACTCCGCAGCGCCCTGGAATCCGGCGGCAGGCTCGGGCAGATCCAGGTGCTGCTGCTTATCTGCGAGGAGATCGGGTTGCTGGGCAGCAAGCATCTGGATATGTCGCTGGTGGATTCAGACTTTGGATACGTCTTCGACAGCGGCAGACCGGTGGGGCATCTGGTGTCGGAGGCGCCCTCTCACGACAACATCGCGGTGCAGATCACAGGCAAAGCCGCGCACGCCGGAGTCTGCCCAGAGGAAGGCGCCAGCGCCATCCGAGCGGCCGCCCTTGCCATCGGGCGGATGCCGCTCGGGCGCATAGACCACGAGACCACCGCCAATGTGGGAGTCATCAGCGGCGGGACGGCGCGCAACATCGTGCCTGAAAAGTGCGAGGTGAAGGCAGAGGCGCGCAGCCGGGATGAGTCCAAACTGCAGCGCCAGGTGGCGATCATGCGCCAGGCGTTCGAAGACGCCGCTCGTGAGACCGGCTGCACGGCGCAGATCGAGATCTCGCGGCAGTACCGGGGCTACAAGCACTCCCGTGAGGCTCCGCTTGTGCAGCTTGCGCTGCGGGCTGCCGCGGATATCGGAATGACGATGGACCTACTGCCTCACGGTGGCGGCAGCGACTGCAACATCCTGAACGAGAAGGGGCTTCCCTGCGCGGTTGTGGGCGTGGGATACGACCGAATCCACACCCCGGAGGAATCCATCACCGAGGACGAGCTTGTGCGGTGCGCAGAGCTCGTCCGTTCGCTTGCGCTGGCGGCGGGAGATGCTTGAGACCCGCGCAGGCGAGGTAATTTCCCGCCAGGCGCTGGACAGCGGCACGCTGCTACTGGATGTGCAGGTGGAGGATGCCCGCCATCGGGCGCTCGCCTATAGAAGCCTGACGGGCGACGTTCGGGAAGGCGACCAAGTGCTCATCAACACCACGGCCGGAACCCTGGGACTGGGAACGGGAGGGTTCGATTTCGTGGTGGCCAATCTCTCCCGTCCCTCGGGGGTGGCGGGCGCCGGGCCGGGGCACATCATCAAGCTTCGTTACACCCCGCACCAGTTCTCTGTGCTAGCCGATGAGGAGGCGCAGCCGGACCTGTATTGGCAGGCGTCCGATATCGGCGGCATGCCGGTGGTGGCGGCGTTTCTCCACAGCCAGGTTGCGCTGGTAGCCGCTGGAGTCAAGGCCGCCAGGCCGGAGGCGAAAGTGGCTTACGTGATGACCGATGGAGCCGCTCTTCCCATCGGGGTGTCCAACCTGGTGCGCGGTCTGCTGGCGGAAGGGCTGCTGGATGAGACCATCACCTGCGGTCAGGCGTTCGGCGGGATGCGGGAGACTGTGAACGTCTACAGCGCACTCATCTGCGCGCGGCACGCCGCCCGGGCCGATGTGGCCATTGTCTGTCAGGGACCGGGCAATGTGGGTACGGGCACTCCGCTGGGATACTCCGGGGTGGAGGCCGGGCAGGTGATCAACGCGTCACACGCGCTGGGTGGCCGGCCGGTCTGCGCCGTGCGGATGAGCCGCGCCGACCCGCGCAGGCGGCACACGCTCATCAGCCACCATACCCTGACGGCGCTGGCGCGTATCGCGCTGGCGGCTGCGCTGGTGCCGCTTCCCGGGATGGAGCCGGATGACGAGGCTGAGGCCATCCGCCAGCTGGATGAGCTGAAGCTATTCGAGCGTCACGAGATCCGATCCTTCGATGGCAGGCCGGGCATAACCCTGCTTGAGAAGAGCGGGCTGGATGTGTCCAGCATGGGGCGCCGCTTTGCGGATGATCCGCTTTTCTTTCTGGCCGGTTGCGCTGCCGGGGCGGCGGCTGCGGCGCTGCTGGACGAGGACTTCCAGGGATAATGCTCGATGGTTGAGACACAGACAGGAACCCGCCGCATCTATGAGGGTCGCATCATCTCCGTGCGCGTGGACAACGTGCGGCTGGAGGACGGAAGGGAGGCCGTCCGGGAGGTGGTGGAACATCCCGGAGCGGTGGCTGTGGTGCCAGTGCTGGATGGCAGGATCGTGATGGTGCGCCAGTACCGTTATCCTGCCGGACGCGAGATGCTGGAGATCCCCGCCGGAACGCTGAAGCCGGGGGAAGACCCGTTGGACTGCGCGAAACGGGAGCTGATCGAGGAAACGGGTTACCGTGCCGCCGAGATGCGTCATTTTTTCCACGCCTGGCTTGCCCCCGGCTATTCCGAAGAGCAGATGGACTTCTTCCTTGCCACCGGTCTGACCCCCTGCCCCGGCGAACAGGACGAGGACGAACACGTGGAAGTTGAAATGCTGGACGTAAGCGACGTGCCGGCCGCCGTGCGTGACGGGCGCATCAGCGACGCGAAGACGGCGGCGGGCCTGCTTCTGGCCCTGGAAATTCTGAAGGATCCGGCAGCCTGAAGCGACCTCAGATACGGATGAATATCCGCCTCCGGTAGAGCAGCCACATCAAGGCGCCCCAGACCACCGCATAAGTCAAACCGTATGCAGCAGAGGACCAGTAATCCGAAGCCAGGTCTGGAATCCAGCTGGCATACAGGGTCTGATAGACCCAATTCTTGAGCGGGATAGTCTCGCCCGCAGCCGAAGGCAGCCGGATCAGGATGGTGCCGTAGGCCATCGCGGATGCGCCGACGTATGCGGTGATGGGGTTCAACCCGTAGACCCTGAGCGGAAACGCCCAAGCACGCTGCTGCAGCACATCCACGAACAGGTGCAACGCGCCAAAGGCAAGCAGCGCGCAGCCGGCCGTGAACAGGACATAGGACGAGGTCCAGAGGTTCTTGTTCAGCGGGAACGCCAGCGACCAGAGCAGACCGCCCGCCGTAAGCGCCGCTCCGGCGAGCATCAGCCCGGCTACTCTGCGGAACGCTGCCGCGCGCGGATCCCGAAGAACCACACCCGCCAGACATCCCAGCAGGGTGGTCCCCACGGCCGGCAAAGTGCTGAGCAGCCCTTCAGGATCGTGACCAGTGCCTGTGTGGGCATCCCAGATATAGCAGTGCGGGCCGAACACCATCGAATCCAGCCAGCTGGCAAGGTTGCCCTGCTGGCTCAGATCCGGCCGTCCGAATCCCGGCACGGGAATGAGTGTCATCATCGCCCAGTAGCCCGCCAGCAGCACGGCGGTCCAGACCAGGATCCCACGCATTCCGTGAAACAGGAACACCAGGGACGCAAGCAGGTAGCAGGCTCCGATCCTCTGCAGAACGCCGGGATACCGAAGGTAGTCCAAGCGTAAGGCCAGGTAAGCCAGCGCATTGAGCGCCAGGCCGAGCAGTACAAGCAGCAGTGAGCGGCGCAGGGTGTGGGCCAGCAGTTCTCCGGTTCCGGCCCCGCGGTCACGGCGCTTCGCGAAGCTCAGCGCCATTGACGTGCCCATGATGAACAGGAAGAACGGGAAGATCAGGTCGGTTGCAGTGCAGCCGTGCCACTCGGCATGGCGCAGAGGACCGAAAACGTGCTCCCAGTCCCCCGCGTTGTTCACCAGCAGCATGCCCGCGATGGTCGCTCCTCGGAAGATATCTAGCGACTCAAGCCGACCAGATTGCTGTCCGGCCTCAGCCGGTGTTGCCATCGGCCACCTCCTGCGCCGGGCATCCCGGAGCCGGGATGCGCCGTTCCGGGTGGAAAGTTCGCGCCGTCGAACGGCAACTCCTTCTGCGCGCCGTGGCGCTCAAGTGGCGCGCAGAGGGCGCGCTTAGCGAGACCGCGGCGGCCGATCGACCGGTCTTCGCATTGTCCGCCTGACGCCGGACGGCACAGGGAGCGTCAGGCCAGCCTGTCCGACGGTTTTCCGGTTACCCTGCCGCAGCAGAACGGGCCGCCCTGAAAGGGCGGCCCTAAGGAGATCACTTATGAAAGAGCCGAAATGCCCGACTTACGCCCTCCGGCGCAGGCGGAGCAGGCCCAGTCCGCTCAGGCCCATCAGCGCGCCCATCTGGAAGAAGACCGGCTCAGGGACGGGAGCGGCAGCCAGCTCGAAGTTGTAAGTGGTTACCGAGCTTCCGAATCCGATGGTGATATTGTCCACCGCGCCATCGAATGTTCCGGTCCATCCGGATCCGATTCCGGCACTGATGCCCAACACCCGGGCACTTGGCATAAGATTGACCCAGTCACTCAGGGTACGGTTATAGACGGAGAATGGATCCGGCAGCCCCCCCCGTAGACCACAGCTTGGCATTGATTGCATCGTCCGTGACCCACTGGTCGGTCGGGACAGGGGAGGTATTGGGGTTGTAGGCCCGCTCGTAGACCAGGTAGCCACGATCATTCGAAGTGAGAAGGTTGCCGTCCCTGTCAACGAACAGCCTGAGGGCAGGATGAAGGTGGGCGAGTGCTGTGCTGGATGAGCTGCGATACCAGTCGTAGCTGAAAGCACTAACGTCCGACAGCAAGTAGGAAGCGTTAAGGTTGAAGTAGTATTCAGCGTCCGCCTTGGCATTCGCCGGTCCCGACAGCCACATGGAGCCGTTTCCGGAACGGGGATACGTCCCTGTGATGCCCACGCTGCCGCCGTTGCGCACATTGATCCGCAACCACTGCTCGAAGGCGAAGGGGTCGCCCGAGCTGGTCGGCCCCGGCTCCGTGTAAACGCCTACCGGCGAGGTTACAATGACGGTGCTCGCTTGCAAGGACGACGCACCCGCTCCCAGCAGGCAAAGTCCCGCCGCGACAAGTACGAGTTTTCTCATGAGATCTCGAACTTCTCCTTTCATTCGCGAGTTCCACCCAGGCTCCCGTGGCAACCAGGCCGCTCGAATCCACCCCGGGAAGCATTCTGGTCACTGCGGACAATAAGCTTATGGAACTCAATATGCAGAATAACACAACTTTCCCGCCAGCACAATACCAGTGTGCAAGCTAATGCATATCCTTTGCATCCGTTACTGAAAACTTTGGCTCGACGACGGTCCACGTGCGCGCCTTGAGACCACAACGGGCACCGGGTATCCCCGGAAACGCAGGAGCCAGGGATTGAGGTATAGTGTGCAGAATGGCCGGCGCCGCGGCACAATCCTCTGGCAATGCGCTGCGTCGGTCGCGGGAGTCTCCAACATTGAAGAAGCTCAAGATCATCGCTGCCATTTGCGCGCTCGCCGTCGCGGCAGGGCTGGCTGCAGGCTGTTCACGCACGGACGGGAAGAAAGAAAAAGATTCGGCTCCGCCTCCGCCGAGCGTGTCCTCCCTGCTCACAGGAGAGGATACCCATTTGCCGGCGACCCCCAAGGAGCCGCTGGCCGACCCGGCCAAAGGGAAAGACGGAGGTAACCCCTTCGTGCAGCCAGGGGCCAACCCGGCGGCGGAAGCCCAAAAGCCGCCCGCCGGGTCTCCGCCCGTCGGCAGACCGGGACCAGGACAGCCGGGTGCTCCACCGGGACCCGCAGGTCCCGGACCGGCAGGCATCCCCATCGAACGCGACACAGGCAAGGCCCTGAAGCAGGTGCGCCTCCCGCTTTATCCGGGCGCGAAAACGGAGGAGGGGGCGATCCTCGGCGGCCCTCCGGGCGCGAAGCCGGGAACGTTCAAGGCATCCATCGTGCGCATCAGCACGGCAGATTCCTTCGACAAAGTGGTGGGCTACTACCGGCAGAAGATGCCTGGCGCACACACGGAAGAGACAAAGCGCGAAGGCAAACGCCAGGCCGTGATGGAGCTGCCGGACAAAAAGACCGGCGAACTTCAGATGGCTCAGGTCATCGAGACGGATTCCCGCGTGCAGGTGGTGCTCTCGCGGGCGAAGACCCCTCCGCGCCCCAAGGCCGAGGATATCCCGTTCAAGGTGGACCGCAATGCAGAGGCGGCGTTGAAGCGCGTGGCGCTGCCCCTCTATCCAGGCGCGAAGGTGGAAGGCGGAGCCACGGAAACCGACAAAAAGAACCCGGCTATCTCCCGCGCGGTGGTCGTGCTGATCAGCGAGGATTCTCCCTCGAAAGTGCTGGAGTTCTACCGGAAAGAACTTCCAGGCGCCCGGGAAGATGAGCGCGAGATCGAAGGGAACAGGGTCCACAGGCTCATCCTTCAGGATGGCTCGACCGGGGGAGGGGTCTCCGTGACAGTGGCGTCCATCAAGGGGGAAACGCGCTGCGCTCTTATGAAGCTGACGCTGCCGCCGAAGAAGCAGAAGGAGTAAGCGCTTGTCGTCCGCACGGGCAGCCACGTTCATCATCACGATGCTGGCGGTTCTCTCGGCAGCGGGCTGCGCCGGAACCGATGAACCTCCAGATCAGGTTGGAACCGGCGCGGATACAGCCCGGGTTCGGGTGGAGGGAATGGGTGCGGACACGGCCGTGCAGATTTGCCCCGCCGACGTCGCCGTGCGCGTGAAAACCCCCGTCTACCCTGGCGCCCATGAAGTGGAAGGATCCGGCAAAATGATGCACGAGCAGGACCGGCAAGGATGTTCCTACAGCATCCGCTACCGCACATCGGATCCTTTTCCGCAGGTGCGGAGCTGGTATGAGAAGAAGCTGGGCCGACGGGCCGTGTCTGCCTCCGTGGCGGGCATCCGGGCGGCGGTTATAGCCTCCCGCCGGGAGCCGGATGGCTCGGTAGAATCCGTCTTGATCACTCAGAAAAACGGGGCAAGAAGCGTTTCCATCACGCTGAACAGATTTGAACCGGGAGTCAAGAGATAGCAGATGTCTGAAGCACAATCCGCAGGCCGGGAGAATCACGTCTGCCCCGTTGAGAGCACTGGTGTCTTTAGCTGCATCTCACGCCTGCTGCTGTCGCACGACAGAAGCCTGAACGACATTCTGGACGCCATCCTGGTGGAGGCGATGAAGGCCGTGGAGGCCGACCGGGCGTTCATCGCCCTGGCGGATTTCGAGCACGGAGAGCTGGCCGTCCGATTCACAGCGGGCAAGGGGTGGAATGAACAGAATACCGCATTGCGCTTGAAGGTCTCTCAGAAGACCGGCAAGGGCATCACCAGCCACGTGGCCGCCACCGGCCGGCCATACCGCACCGGCGACGTCACGACCGATCCCTACTACATCAGCCATTTCGATGATGTGAAGAGCGAGGTGGCCGTCCCAGTGGTGAACGCTTACGGGCGGGTGGAGGGCGTCATCAATATGGAGAGCACGCGGCCGGACGCCTTCTCCGAGCAGCACGAGGAGTTCCTGCTGGCGGTAGCCAACCTGGTGGCCCTGCGCATCCTGGCGGACCAGCAGGAGAAGCGCCAGGCCGCCCTGGTGTCGCTGGGCAGGGAGCTTGCCCGGTTTTCAAGATCGGCGGACGTTTTCCGCAAGGTGATGGACCTGGTGGCCAGCGCCCTCAGCTTTCAGGACTGCAGCATCTTCCTGCTGAACCCGGAAGAGAACGTGCTGGTGCTGGAGGCGTCGCGCGGACGGCTGGGAGAGCAGGTGCATCAGGCGCGCTACCGCGTGGGAGAGGGCATCACGGGCTGGGTGGCCCAGAACGGCAAGCCTGTGCGCACCAGGGATCCTCGGAACGACCCGCGCTGGAGGGGACTGCACGAGGAGCTTGCTCCCGAGACGGTGGGCGGCCTGATTGCGGTACCCATCGTGGGATATGACCGGGTGCTTGGGGTCTTCAGGGTGCTGCGCAGGCGCAGCGAATACGCCTGGGTTCCGAACGATTTCACGCAGGATGATGAAGATTTCATCGTCGCCACGGCGAGCATTCTGGGCGCCGTGCTGGACAGCTTCGAGCTGGTGAAGCGGGTCATCGCCGCGGAGAGGATGGCCGCCTGGGGCGAGATGAGCGCGCGCTCGGCGCATATGATCGGGAACAGGGTCTTCGCCATCAAAGGCGACCTGAACGAGTTGCGCCATCTCAGCCGCCAGGAGTGCTCGGCGGAAAAGCTGGCGCCGGTCATCGAAAGCCTGGAGAAGGGGATCTTCCGGCTGGAGGAGATCCTGGCGGAGTTCCGGGAGTTCGTGGTGGCAACCAAGCTGAACACGAACCCGGTCTCTCTGAACGAGTTGCTGGAAGAGGCGGTGCGGGAATCCTTCCCACGCAACAGTGGTGTGCGGCTTGAGCTGGATCTGCATCCAGATCTTCCTCTGGTGGAGGCCGACGCATCGAAGCTGCGCAGATGCTTTTCAGAGCTGGTGGAGAACAGCATCAACTTCCAGCAGGAGGGCGGAGTGCTGCGTGTCTCCACTGAGCCCGTTGACGCCGACAGAGACCGCATCCGCATCGTTTTCGAAGACAGGGGACCGGGCATCCCAGAGGAGAATAAAAAGCTGATCTTCCGTCCCTTCTTCTCCACGCGGTCCAAGGGGATGGGGCTCGGGCTTTCGATCGTCAAGGGCATAATAGACGCTCACCGGGGCACCATCCGCGAAACGGGCGAAGAGGGCGAGGGAGCACGGTTCGAGATCATCTTGCCCGCCATCACGGACGCGCCAGAGGCCGCGGAGACGAAGGCGGAGCGAAGGGAGCAGACAGGAGACTGACAACCATTGCGAATCCTTGTGGTGGATGACGAAGAGGCCGTGCGCACGGCGGTACGGCGCAGGTTGGAGCGGGAAGGGCACACGGTGGACGAGGCCGAGAACGAAGCGGACGCGGCGGCCAAGATCCAGGCCAGCGAGCCGTCCTATGACATTGTGGTCACCGACATGGTGATGAACAGCGAACAGGGCGGAGTGGAAGTGCTGAAGTCCGCCGTCGGACGCGACATCTTCACCGAAGTGATTGTGCTGACCGCGTATGGCAATGTGGCGAACGCCGTGGAATGCATGAAGCTCGGCGCGTTCGACTACGTGGAAAAGAACATCCCCGGCGTGGACGTCTACGACCTGCTGGCCATGAAGGTGGAACAGGCCCTGCAGCGAAGGCGGGCGGCACTGGCCACGCTGCGCCGCGCGGACCAGATCATGAAGGTGACATCCCGCTCCGCGGAGTGACCGGCCGGTCCGCCCGTGGGGGCGGGCCGACAGCCTACGCTTCGATGCGCATGCGAAGCTGCAGCTGCCGCGCCAGCGTCTCCTGCGAGATGGTGCCTACCAGCACGCCATCCTCGACCACGAGGAGAGGCACATTCGCAGGACGCCTGACGCCGGAAAGAGCTTCCCATGCGTCCTGTGAGGGGGAGACATAGAGTTCGGGCTGAACAGCCGCCATAAGGGCGGCTACGGGCGTGTCGTCCCATCGCTCTTCGGGAACAGCGCGAAGCGAAGCCACACTGACCACCCCCAGAACCCGGCCTTCCTCCACCACCGGCAGCACTTCGCTAGGCTGGCGCAAGAAGTACTCGTGCACGGCCTCCCGGATATTCACGCCGGGGGGCAGGAGCACCGGAGACCGGTCCATCAGGTCGCGCACGGTAAGGCCGCGCATGGCCCGGCGCCACTGGGTCTGATGCAGGGCGACCTGCGCCGCATTCTGCAGGAACAGCCCCAGAAAAACATACCAGATGCCGCCCCAGTCTCCCATCAGGAAGCGGCAAACACCCAGGAAGACCAGACCCCATCCCGCTGCCTGACCCAGCCAGGCCGCAATCCGGGTGGCTTTCTGCAGACTGCCCGTCCACATCCAGAGGATGGCTCTGAGAGCCCGCCCCCCATCGCTGGGAAAGGCGGGCACCAGGTTGAAAAGAGCTACCACGATGTTCGCGATCGCCAGATAACGGGCCAGCTCACTCCACAGAGGGGGAAGGATCCGGGCTCCCCACACCAGCCAGAAAAAGATGGCCGCCGCGATGCTGAAGGCCGGCCCGGCCAGAGCCATGCGCAGTTCATCGGAAGGACGTTCCGGCTCCATCTTCATCCGGGCGACCCCGCCGAAAATAAACAGGGTGATGCCCGCGATGGGGATTCCCCGGCGGCGAGCCACCCAGCAATGCGCCAGCTCGTGGCCCAGCAGGCTGGCAAAGAAAAGCAGACCGCCAGCCACCCCGGCCAGCGCAAGCACCGCCGGGCTGGCGGTATCCGGCACCAGCTGCAAAAGCAGCCCGTCCCGGATGGCCCAGGCGACAAGGAAGAACACCACGAACCAGGACCAGTCTATCTCAATAGGAAACCCGAGTATCCTGCCAAGCCTGACACTCAACGCCTCACCCCTGATTGCTGAGCTCCTCGCCGCCTCCTACAGCTCGCCCACCTCGGTTATCTGAGAGATTTTTTGTACGCGGCGGCCAGAAGCCAGGTTCTTAGCTGTATGGTCAAGTTGATGTTCGTCCTTCTTGATCGAAAAATCGCCCCGTGCGCCTCGCAGCATAGTATCGGAAAGCATTGAGCGACGCAAGCAGCCCAGTCCCGAGCAGGGATTGGAGGGAGGACGTCTAAGAGACAGTTATGGCCATGACATTCCGGGAACGCACCATCAGGATCTTCCGGCACGAGCCGGTGGATAATATCGTCTACCAGCCCCGAATCGAGCACTGGTACAACTACAACAAACGGCACGGCACGTTGCCCCCACCCTATGACCGGATGGAACTGCTGGAGGTTTATGACCACCTTGGCTGCTCCATTCGCCCGTATCACTATTTCAATGACTGTCTGAAGATCGAGGAGCACCCGGATGTGCGGACGGAGGTGCGGCCCACCCACGACGGGCACATCGTCTTCACCATAACCCCTGTGGGAGCACTGGTCCGGCGGGTGGAGGTCAGTGAGCTGGCGCGCCACACGGTGGAATATCCGGTGAAGTCTGCGGAAGACGTCGACACTCTGGAGTGGCTGCTTCGCAACCGCACCGCTTGGTTCGACATGGACCTGTTCCGCCAGCTCAACGAAATGGTGGGCGAACGCACCGCCCCGATGATGTATCTGCCGCGGGTGAACATGCAGCGCATCCTCATCGAACTGGTGGGGTGGGAAAATGCGCTCTTCATGCTGGCGGACGACCGTCCCCTGCTGGAACGCCTGGTGAGGATCATCAACGAGACGGACGAGACCTGGCTGCAGGTGGTGCTGGATTGTCCCATCGAGATCTTCAACTTCGGGGACAACATTGACGAGTATCTGCTGTCGCCGCCTCTGTTCGAGGAGTTCGTGCTGCCGGTCTATCAGGACCGAGCCCGGCGATTCCGGGAGCGCGGGAAGTTCACGCATTCGCACTTCGATGGCAATGTGAAGCACCTGCTGAAGTATCTACAGGTCTCCGGGCTGGATGGTTTCGAGGCCCTCACTCCCCAGCCGCAGGGCGATCTGACCATCCAGGAGATGAAGGAAGCGCTGGGCGACAATCTCATCCTGCTGGACGGCATCCCGATGACCGCCTTTCTCCCATCCACGCCTTACGAGGAGTTTGAGCGTCAGACCAGGGAGATCATCGAAACGTTCTCGCCCAATCTGATCCTGGGCATTTCCGACGAGCCTTCCCCGGTCTGCGATATCGAACGGGTGCGCCGGGCGGGAGAGATCATGGAAGAATACGCGCGGTGACTACGCTGGCCCGGTTGAGCGGCGGTCATTCCTGGGCGCGCCTGGTGTCGATCGGGCTGGCTGCCGGGCTGCTGGCCGGTCTGATGGGGGTGGGTGGCGGCGTGCTGATGGTCCCTGCGATGGTATATCTGCTGGGATACAGTCAGCACGAGGCGCATGGCACGTCACTTGCCATCATGGTCCTGCTAGCGACGGTGGCCGCCGCTTCGTACGGAATACTGGGATCCGTGAACTGGCTGGTGGCTGTCACGCTGATCCCCGGAGGGATGTTGGGGGCTTTCGCCGGGGCGCGAGCAACCCGCCGGCTGCCTGCTCTCCAGCTGAAAGCGATCTTCTCGGTTTTTGTGTTGCTGACCGGGCTGAGGATGATGACCGGCGGGAACGGCGCACCCGGGGCCGCTCTTCTGGACGGCGCGGGAGCGGCGCTGGCCGGGCTGGGAACGGGACTTGTGAGCGGCTTTCTGGCCGGGCTGCTCGGCATCGGAGGAGGCATCGTTATGGTGCCAGTGATGGTGCTTCTGCTGGGGATCACCCAGCAGACCGCCCAGGGAACCTCGCTTTTGGCCATAGTGCCGACAGCCATTTCCGGCGCGCGCACACACTACCGGCTGGGTCACGTGGACCTGGGAGGTGCGGCGGGACTTGCGCTGGGAGGCATCCCGGGAAGCATCGCCGGCAGCCGGATCGCCAACGCATTGAATGCAGGGACTCTGAAAGGAGTCTTCGGCGCTTTCCTGCTGGTGATGTCGGTGCTTATGCTGCTCCAGACACAGGCGGCCATGAGAAAAAAGCAACCGGAATCGGCCGCAGGAGAGGAAGAAACGGTGGTGTAAGAGGTTCCTTGGCCGCCAGTGTCCAGGTTTGACCGGATGCCGGTGTGGTCCGCTTTTCCGGCCTGGGCGCGGGGAAGCACGGTGGAGGAAAGGAAGTGACACTAATGACAAGAGCTGTTCGCATCGCATATGTGGCGGCGGTGGCCGTTGCGGTCACCCTGTCAGGCTTGCCCGCACGGTCGGCAGGCGCCGCGGAAGGTCTATTGCGCCTTGTGCCGAAGGACTGGCCGGTGATCGTCCGCATAGACGCCAGCGAGAACACGGCGAGCGGCGCCTACCTGAAGAAGCAGCAAGAAGGGGAAGACGCGGCACGCATCGCGGAGTGGAACGCCGCGTTCAATACCGGCCTGGCGAGGATGATGGCTGCCTTGGGACTGGACGTGCCTCCGGAAGGGAAGCTCTTCGGCTGGGCGGGAGAGGCCGCCGTTTTCGCGATGGATCCGCGCTCGCTATTGAACTCGCAGCCGAACGAGGGCGAAATCCCCGTGCCGGGAATGGTGCTCGCGGTGGAGTGCCGGGACCGCCAGAAGGCCGAGCGCGAGCTGCTGGACCTGGTGGGATCGGTCATTCGGGACGGCGACCCAGCCACGCAACAGGCCGGCGGCGCGACCCTCTATATCTGGAAGATTCAACAGGGAGATCGGGTTCTGCACCCGGCTTATGCGGTGACGGATGGCGCGGTCCTGATGGCGGAGAGCGCGGATCGCCTCCGTCAGGTGCTGGAATCTCCTCCGGATGGCCCCTCGCCCGCGCTGGCGGAGATGCTGGCGCTCCACGCAGATGATCTGGTGGCCTTCGCCGTGGACCTGAGTCCCGTGATGCAGAAGCTGATGCCGCAGCAGGAGGCAGTCGGAGAGCAGGACTTTCTGGCGGCGATGTTCGGGATGATGGCCTTGCGCGCCGGAGCCCACGGCGGACTCAGCGTATCCGACGAGGGGATGGTGATGAACGTTCAGGGCGACATTCCTCCGGTGCTGATGGGAATGCTCGGCCCGATGATGGGCGGCGCGCCATCCTCAACAGACATAGCCACCTTGCTGCCTGCCAACACACTGGCCGTCATCAGCACCGGTTCACCCGGGATCCTGAAGCCGATGCTGGAACGCCGCTCTGGCGAGATGCTGCAGGAAGGCAGCCCGGACGACGTTCGCGCGGCGGTGCAGGTGCTGTCGCTGATGGAAGAAGGATCGGCCGGCCTGGCTCTGACAGGTCTCATCCCCCGGCCCAACTATGTGATGGTATGCAAAGCCGTAAAAGACGCGCAGGCTTCCGAGCTACTATCGAAGTTCAGGGAGGGCCTGCCGGCAGCAGGGATGCGGGCTGCCCGCGAGCCGCAGGCGCTCCGCGCCGAAATCTACCGCATCACACGCGTGGAGGACGGACGGACGGCGGGCTTTGCCGGAATACTGGATGGAACTGTGTTTTTTGCGTCTGACTGGCGCAGCGCGCAGAAGCTGACGGCGGTGTCCCCGGCCACGTGCCTCGCAGTCAATCGTGCTTACGCTGACGTCCGGACACTTCTGGGCGGCCCCCGCATGCTGGATGCATGGATCAGCCTGGAAGGCGTCGCCGCACTGGGTTGGCTCTATGAGAGCTTGGGGATGTCCGAGTTAGCGTCAATCCGGATGATGACAGATGCACTTAAGGCGACGCGAGGGGTGGGCATCTCCTTCGGGCTCGCCGAGGGAGGCGCGGAGATGCGCATGGCCCTGCGCACGAAGATAGGCCCTCAGCCAGCCGGTCTGTGGGCATACATAGGAGGCATGGTCGGAGCCCTGACCGCCGGCGTCGCCGGGCAAGCCGTAATGTCGGGGTCCACAACGGCAGAACAGGAGTCCGTGGGCGAGCTCGATGCCCCGCAGGACAGCCTGGAATGCCTGATGGAGCTTGTGTCAGCGCTGAAGTCCTACGCTCAGGACCACGAAGGCCAGCTGCCGGATGCGGAGAACTGGAAGGACGCTCTTCACCCCTACGTGGACAACCCTATGGCCTTCGTCAGCGCATTCGAAGGATTTACCTTCTCCTACAACCCTAAGCTGGCGGGATTGAGGATGCAGGACATAATCAATCCGCAGGAGGTGGTGGCCTTTGCGGAGACCCGTCCGGGCAGTTGGCCCACTGCGGAGAAGTTCGACACCCCGGACGGCAAGCTCCGGCTGGCCTTTCTTGACGGCCGGGTGGTCGAGGCGGAACGGATGATGGGCAATCCGCCCAAGGTCCGCCCGCAACAGGGCCGCTGAAAACCCATTTCAGGGATGAGCGCCTCGCGGGCCGCCTGTCGGGGCGGCCCGCTCAATCCTTGAGGCAGACCATCTGATGACAGGTAAACTCCGGGACGGTGAGGCGGACGGCTCCGCCGGCTGTTTCGAAGGGCAGAGGCTGGCCCTGAGGTTCCAGCGTCACCGCAGAGACGGCGCGGGGCAGACGAAGCTCCACAGTCACATCGCGAAGCGGCACCAGCTCCTCGATCACCTCCACCGGAGAAGAATCCCGCACGTATCCCTCCGGCGAGATCTGCATCTGTGCCCCTCGCAGGTTCCGGGGGGCACAAAGCAGATGCAGCACCCACCGGCGTTCAGTCTCCTGACGCGTCAGAGTGACGCGCGCTCCCGACGGCAGATCGGTCCGAAGCGTCTCTCCGTCGCCCAGCAGCGACCGGATGGCTCTGGCGGCATATTCCCGGTAGGCCACCGCTCCTAGGGCGTGGTAAATGCTGAAGATGGGATGGGCCAGGTACAGCACGTTTCCGCATCGCACGGCAGCCGGATAGCCCGTCCTCTCGGCGGCGGGCGCGTGCTGGTGGCTGCAGTAGTGGCGCCAGGTGCGGTTGAAATACGGCGCGCGAATCCATCCGAGCGCCTCGCCTTTTTCCGGGCGAGCCTGCTGTGAGCGATAGTACATTACGAGGGGGCATTCCACGAATGATGGCCGGAGTGACTCGGGGGCTTCCAGATAATCGGGCTGATGCGGGCTCTCGCCTTCATAAGAGGCGCCGACGTCCACCGCGAACCCGCTAAGATCCGCACGCAAACCGCTTCTGCCGGTCAGCAGGACTCCGCCTCCGGCTGCCAGATAGTCCTTTAGCTTTCCCTGCAACTCCTCGTCCACTACGATGAGGTCGGGCAGGATCAGCACTTTGTAAGGCGCGAAATCCATCTCCCGGTCCACCAGCGTGAACAGCAGATGCTCCTCAAGCAGCACCCGCCCCGCCCCTGTGTCCGGTCCAGAGCCTTTGCCCTCGGCCTCGCTGGAGAGGACTGCGATATCCGCCACCGGCTTGGCATCCCGGCAGAAGGGCTCCTTTGCCTCCACCTCAGCATATGCTTCACCGATGAGCCGGTAGGTGGTCAGGTCCATCTCCCCAGAGGGATGCAACTGATCACCGATGCTGAGCTTCGCCCCGTTGGCGAGCGCCTGGGCGCATTCGTAGCGCAGCGCGTTCGGATGCTTGTAGCCGCCGAACTCTCCCCACGTGGTGTGGAACTTGCCCGTCATCCCCAAGAAGTCCAGCGGAAGATTCTGGCAGTACTTTGCGGATAGAGGAAAGTGATCATAGCCCCAGCCACCCGTGGGAAGCGACTCCAGCTCCAGATGGCTGAAGAATCGCAAGATGTCCCTTCTACCCCGTGCGATGTGCCCGCTGTTGTGGAAAACGGGCATATCCGGGCGCAGGGAGCGAGCAGCGGCGGTGGAGCGTTCATAATAGCGCATTAGGGCGGCCTGGGCGCAAGCGTGTCGATCCTCCGAGCGCTCCGCGTCCAGCCCGTTCGCCTCCATATACTCCAGGCACCACCGGCAGCAGCACTCGCCCTGGGAGATGATGTCCAGAAAGATACCGTCGCACTCCGGAAAGAGCCGGACCACCTCTTCGATCTGCCTGCAGAGGTAATCCAGGTAGGGCGTGTTGAAGCACATTTTCTTGAAGCCGGGCTGATTGATGGGCCCGGTCCACCCTTGATAGGCTCCCCCAATGCTGATCTCACGCCATTCTGGATGCTCGGAGGCAGCCAGATCGTCCACCCCGGCGGAGAGATAGACGGGAACGTTGACGCCGATCTCCTTGCTCGCTTCGATCTGGGCTCGCAACAGGTCGAACCGTAGATGCGGGTGCATCCGGCCCACTTCCGTGGGATGGTAGCTCCAGCCGTGATGGCACTTGGAAAAGCAGGTGATGCTGTCCACGCAACCCAGCCTCAGAGCTTCCTGCCACTGCTTGCGGTTGAAGGCTTCTCCGATCCCCGGAATATGCGGGGACGTATGGAAGTCCAGATGCACTTGCCTGAAGCGCAGCTCATAGCGACTCATTTGCCCATACTCTCTACTTTTGGAACCGGGACGCTCCACCAGCTTCCTCATTCCCGGCTATGGTTTTCAGCCGCGGAACTGCGGGAGCCAAGGAGCAAGCTCGCGGAACATCTCGTCCACCATCGTCCACACCTGATCCGGGGTGCAAAGTGCCCCGGTCAGTGGGTCGTGCAGCACCGCCAGCCGGACTAGCCGGCGATCACCGGTCAGGGCCGCCTCGACAGCCATCTCCTGCACGCTGATGCTGGCGCGGCAGGTGGCGGCGCACTGCATCGGCAGATCGCCCACGAACTGGGGATGGATGCCGGTGGAATCCACAATGCAGGGCAGCTCCACCGTGCATCCGTCAGGAAGGTTCGTGATGAGCCCGGTATTCTCCACATTGAAGCATCCCCGGTAGACGCGGCCCGTCTCCAAGGCCTCAAGAATGTAGGAACCGTGCTCCACGCTGCGGTCGCCCAATCGGATCTGATCCAGCTCCCCGGACAGCCACTTGGGGTAGTTTTTGCGGTAATCCTCCGCTGTCTCCCTGCTCGCCCGCAGATAACCACCGGTCTCGCCGCCCGGCCAAATGGAGTAGTCCAAGTAGCGGTCCCGATCCGGCCCCTTCCGGTACCAGGGCAGATACTCGGAAAGATGGCCGTTGGACTCCGTGGAATAATAGCCGAACCGCTGGAGCACGTCCAAACGGAGCGGATCGTGCCTGCGGATGTCCTCATCTGCGGCCATAGCCTCAGGAATGCGCGAGGTGAGATCCTGCCCCCGATGACAGACCTGGATGAACCAGGTCTGATGATTGATGCCCGCGCAGACATACTGCATCTCTTCCAGCGGGATGCCAAGCGCCTTGGCGATCTGCCACGCGCCGTGCTGCACGCCGTGACACAACCCCACCACCCGCACTCCTCCTGCCCTGCGAAGCGCCCAGCAGTTCATGGCCATCGGGTTCGAATAGTTCAGCAGCAGTGCATCAGGGCAAAGCTCTCGCATGTCGGCGGCGATATCCAGCAGCACCGGAATGGTGCGCAGCGCATAGAACACCCCGCCCGGCCCCAAAGTGTCGCCCACGCATTGGTCCACGCCGTACTTCAGGGGGATCTCGATATCCTTTGCAAAGGCTTCCAGGCCGCCCACCCGGATCATGCAGAACACATAATCCGCGCCGTCCAGCGCCTCTCTGCGGTCTGCAGTGGCCCTGACCATAGTCGCCACGCCGCTATCCTCGGCCATCTTGCGGCACAGCGCAGCGGACATCTCCAGCGGCTCCTCCGCAATGTCCATAAAACGGAACTCGGTGTCCCGCAGCTCCGGCACGGCCAGGATATCCATGAACAGGCGGCGGGTAAAGCCGACGCTACCGGCTCCGATCATCGCGACTTTCAACATGCGGGGAAAAGACTCCTGAACGACGGTTTGGGCAGACAACGTCTGTTGAAGTAGACATCCGCCACCACAGGCGCTTTCTGCGTGGCACCTTTTCAAACCTGCCCTGAACACCGGGCAGGATCGCAGATGTTGACGCGGGAAGGCTCTGAGAGGCACAATGCAGTCGTTCCCGGCAGGGCGGATGCCCGCCGGATATCGAATAACTTTGACAGCAAGTGGACTGAACTTCTTGAGCGATTTGGCAGTCCGTTCCCATAACCCCAACCATCCGAGTTCAGCGATAACCGGCCCGAAGGGCCGGGATTTAGTTGCGCCTGCCTGCCGCAGATCTGGGCGGGAGAGACGCGGTGTTCCGGTATAGGCCAAAGATCATACAGGGAGGGATGGGGGTAGGCATCTCCACCTGGCCCCTTGCCCGGGCGGTGGCCCAGCTCGGCCAGATGGGAGTGATCTCGGGCACCGTCATCGAGGGAGTCATCGCCGGCCGTCTGCAGATGGGAGATCCCGGCGGTCATCTACAGCGCGCGTTTAGCAACTTCCCTTTCCGCGCCATCGCAGAGCGCGTCTGGAACGAGTATTTCGTGGAAGGCGGCAAGGACCCGGACAGGCCGTTCAAGCCCGTACCGATGTGGAGCGACCGGCCTTCACGCAAGCTGACGGAGCTGGCAGTGGTCAGCGCGTTCTCCGAGGTCTGGCTGGCGCGCGAGGGCCACAACGGGCTGGTGGGAATGAACCTGCTCACCAAGATTCAGCTTCCTACGCTGGCTTTGCTGTTCGGCGCGATACTCGCCGGGGTGGATTGTATCCTGATGGGGGCTGGCATCCCCCGGGCCATTCCGCAAGCTCTTGAGCAACTATCCCTCTGCAGAGAGGCATCCCTGCGCCTTCAGGTGCAAGGCGATACGGGCGGCCGGGTGTATGAGGTCCACTTCGATCCGCGCGAAATAACCGGCGGGATCCCGGTGGATCTGGCCTGCCCGAAGTTCCTGGCCATCATTGCGTCCGACACGCTGGCCACCTCTCTTTACAAGAAGCCTGAAGGCAAACGCGTGGACGGGTTCGTTATCGAGGGTCCCACTGCAGGAGGTCACAACGCTCCGCCGAGAGGCGGGATGCAGGAGTTCAACGAGCGCGGGGAGCCCGTCTACGGAAGCCGCGACGATGTTGACCTGGAAAAGATCCGTGAGCTGGGTCTTCCGTTCTGGATGGCCGGTTCCTACGGCACGCCCGAGGGGTTGAAGAAAGCCCTGGAGGAGGGGGCGGAGGGCATTCAGGTGGGTACCGCCTTCGCGCTGAGCGACGAATCAGGCATGGATCCCGCCATCAAGCAGAGGCTACGCCAGATGGCTTCCGACGGGTCCCTGGAAGTCATCACCCGACCGCGCGTGTCCCCCACCGGTTTCCCCATCAAGATCGCCGAGCTGCCGGGGTCGCTCTCCGATCCCGAAGTCTACCGCAACCGCCAGCGCATCTGCGATCGCGGGTATCTCCGCGACGCCTATGTAAAGGCGGACGGGACTCTGGGCTTCCGCTGCCCGGCCGAGCCTGTGGATATCTTCGTGAAGAAAGGCGGCGATGTCACGGAGACGGACGGCCGGGTCTGCCTGTGCAACGGCCTGCTGGCCACGGCCGGTTTTGCGCAGGTGCGCCGCGACGGCGAGGCCGAGGAGCTGATCGTCACTCTGGGCGAGGACCTGCGCGCGGCGCGGGTGCTTCTGGCAGGGGGGAAGCAGTCGTACTCCGCTCGCGATGTGGTGAACTACCTGCTGAGCGGCATCGGCGAATCTGCTTCCTGAGGATAAACCGCGGACCCTGCCATAATCCGGAGTGAGGGGAACTCCTGGCATCGACTGTTCCCTGCAAAAGAGGAGAGCGGTGGGAGTGGTTGCCGGCTCCCACCGCTCGGTCGCTCCTCCGCGTGTTGGCTTGTAAGAAGGCGCCACGTTCCCGCGCCTTCGCGTGGGGAGAGAGACAGTCTTTCGTTTTCGGGACCCGGATGGCCGGACCTTACCGCTAAGGTTGCCGGTTAGCCGTAAGCTGGACAGCTCGTTCCGGGAAAGCTCAGGGAGCCGCCTCGCAGTAGGACCCTGAACCATCCCTATTATCGGCCCTTTTTCCGGGTCTGTCAACCGGTCGGCAACAAATTCTTTGGGTTTTTTGTCCCGAAGCTGTAGAATGGAAGGGACACAATGACGAGAAAGGCCATCCTTAGCGCGAAAGCTGGACTGCTCTGGAGATGACAACCATCTACGACGTGGCGAAGAAGGCTGGAGTCTCCCACACCACGGTATCGGCTGTGTTCAACGACCGGGCCGGGGAGGTAAGCGAGGAGACGCGCAAGCGCGTGCTGGCTGCGGCGAGGGAGCTGGGCTACCGGCCCAGCCGTGTGGCCCGCCAGCTCGCCACCGGACGCTCCAACATCATAGCGGTATGCTTCGAGCAGACTGTGGCAGACGCGTTCTCCAGCCCAAACTCCGGGCACCTGGTGGCGGCCATCGGAGACGCGGCCGGGCACTCGGGACACTATCTTCTGTTCGCTCCCACCTCCCGGAAGGGCAGTCTCCAAGATCTCATTGAGGAGCTCGCGTTTATGGGGGTGGACGGAGCCGTGATTATCGGAGCAATCGAACTCAAGAAGGCCACGCTGGAGGCCATAGACCGCTGCCCGGTGCCGATCGTGTGCGTGGACTCTTACTCCGGCTTCCAGCACGCCTCCACCGTGGATGTGGACAGCGCCGCGGCCGTGCGCAAAGGGGTGACCCACCTGTTGCACTCCGGGCACCGGCGAATCGCCTATTTCGGTCCTCCTCCGATCTTCCAGTGCCACCTGGAACGCCTGCGCGGCTTTCACGAGGCGGCTCAGGGGGCGGCTGAGGCGGGCGCGGAGTTCGAGACCCATACCGTCACCGGCGGAAAGATCAGGGAAGCTCTTAAGGAGCGGCTTGGCCGCCCGGGAAGACCGACAGCTCTGGTTTGCGACCGCTGGGACTTCGGCGTTGCCGCCTGGGAGACGGTGACCGGCGAGCTGGGTCTGCGGGTGCCTGACGACATCTCGCTGCTGCTGATAGACGCGCTGCCCGGGGAGGATCATCCCGGCCAGGGGGTGGTGAACTCCATCCAACCCACTCCGGTGGAGATGGGGCGGCAGGCCATGTCCGTTCTGGCCGACATCCTGAGCGGCAAGCTCACCACTCCTGTCAATATCCGCCTTCCCGCGAAGGTTACGCTGCACCCTTCGCCGGCTCCCCCGGAGCTCCGGCTGGCGGGCTGAGGCCTGCCCGCTGCGGGAGGAAATCCGTTCCTCGCGTCAAAGGGGCCTCTGCGGCCGGTACACATCGCCGCCGCGGAGGACCGACGTGAGGATCCTTTACATTGACATTGATACACTGCGGCCGGACCATCTGGGCTGCTACGGCTATCAACGGAAATGGCCGATATCCGCCCGCAAGGCCCGGACAGGGCGTTCAACAACGTCCACGGTCCCTTCCGCTCCTGGATGCAGAGCCTGGCAGCTGCCGGTTTTCACACCTGCACCATCAGCCCCTTCGCCACGCGCCACGCGGCCTGGCACTTCCTTGACGGGTTCCGGGAGTGGCACGATACAGGACGCCTGCGGCGCGGCCACTCGGATCGGCGCGTGATGGGAGGAGGGCCAGCCCGCGGACTGTGCCCTGGAGTCTCACGGTCTTGGAGGTTTGTGGACTCCCGGGACACGCGGGCTGTTGCCCAAAAACAGCTCCCGCTGCTCCGGCGTTGACAGCGCCCGGCAGGGCGCGTTATGATGAAACGTCGCAGGGGCCCGCTTGCGGTATCCTCCTGCAAACGGTTTCGCGGGCGAATAGCTCAGCCGGGAGAGCGCTTCCCTTACAAGGAAGAGGTCACAGGTTCGAGCCCTGTTTCGCCCACTCTCTTTCTCCCTCGCCGCGTGCGGGCGTTGAAATCGTGCCGACTGAAGTGCTGTCGCCGGAGGCCTGATAGCACTTCATTCATTCCGGAGCACACCCGTCCGAATGTCACATCATTCCAGCCCGGACGGAGGCTCTGGAATGGCAGACAGCGTTCCTCTTGTGCTCCTGCAGGGGCCTGTAACGGTCTCTGAGGCGGTCTCGGATTTCCTGCGTCATTGCCGTGCACGCGGCCTTTCACGGTCCACGGTGACGCTCAACGAAGGCGTCCTCTCCCGGCTCGTTGAACAGGCCGGGGAGCTTCGGCTGGAGCAGCTCTCTCAGAAGCACCTGCAATCCTTCCTGCTGCAGGTCAGCAAGGGCCGGAAGCCCTCCACCGTCCAGCGCTACTACAACGCACTGCAGGCGTTCGGCAAACACCTGCGCAGCCTCGGTCACCCGGACCCGGCGGAGGGGCTGCCCCGCCCGAAGGCACCGAGGCCGGTCATAGAGCCGCTGGCGCAGCAGGAGGTGGAGGCGATGGTGGCATCCTGCCCGGACACACCGCTAGGCCGCCGGGACCGTCTCGTCCTGCTGCTGCTGGTGGACTGCGGCCTGCGCGCCTCAGAGCTCGCAGCCCTCAGACTGGACGACGTGGACACGAGCGAGTGTGTCCTGCTGGTGCGTTGCGGCAAAGGCGGCAAACCGCGCCGCGTCCCGTTCGGTCAGACTGTCGCGGAGGCTCTGGAGGACTGGCTGGCGGTCCGTGGCAACGTCGAGGCACCGCAGCTCATCGTCAACTGCTACGGGCAGGGCGTGGACCGCTACCGCATCGGGCATATCGTGCGTCAGGCGGCGGAGCGCGCCGGTATCCGGCGCAGGGTTGGGCCGCACCGTCTGAGGCACACCTGCGCCGTCTCCTATCTGCGCGCCGGTGGGGATGTGTTCACGCTGCAGCGCATCCTCGGACACGCAGACCTGACGATGACGCGGCGGTATACGGAGGTGGCGGATACGGACGTCCAGGAGAAGCACCGGCTCTATTCACCGGCAGACCGGCTCTCGGTCCCGTCGAAGACGCGCAAGCGGGTGCTGTGAGGGAGGCAGGAGATGCGAGCACGATTCAAACTGACAGACGAGGAATACACGCTGCGGCTATCCACGGACGGCGCGGCGTCCAGCTACGGCCAGCCGGTGCTGGAGACCGAGGACGGCGAGCCGGTGGACCGGTTCTCGTGGACGCTGTATGAGGTGGTGGACGCAACAGAGGACGAACGGGCGGCCCTGCGGGCTGCCGGTTATGATTGCTGAGGCGCAGGATGCGTCAGGCGGGGGCCCGGCCGTCCACCGGGCCCCCGCTGTTTCCCTGTGACAGTCACCGGGTGGGGACAAATCGCCACCACCGCCGGCCTAACTGTTCGAGCTCGCTGTCCGTTGCGTCCTCGACGGCCCGGCGGTAGCGTTCCAGGTCAGACAGAGGCACCACGCACGCGGTCAACGCGCGGCGCAGCAGGACACGGACGTCAGACGGTGTCCAGATACCGGACGGCCTGCTCGAGCTCTGCGCCTCGCAGTCCACGGAACCGCATTCCCCGCAGTTTCCTGCCGCAGATAACGTTGAGGTGCATATCCCACGCATAGCCGTCCAGGTCGTGGCCGTCTAACGCGCGTTCACGGCCTCTGCGCGCTATCTGCAGATACCGGTCCAGCCGTCCGCTCAGTTCTCGCTCATACGCGTCCAGCAGGCCGCATAGCAGGCTGACACGGTCTGCAGACCGTGGCGGCGGCGCTGGACGGTTCGCAAACAGCGCCGCCAGTATGGCGTCCGGGTTCCGCATAATCCGCGAAACGGCTATTTGCTATAGCGCGTTAGCCCGGACAGCATTATCTCCTGCGAACGCAGTTCGACATCTATTTCGCCGGGGTGGACCGGGCCGTCCGGTTTCAGGCCGGTGGCTGCGCGCAACACCTGGACGGCGGCCGCCTGACGCAGCCGTCTGCACTCGGGCGACTGGCTGTCGTCTGCCATGTCCTCCTCCAGCACGTCCAGGGCCCGGCTGATGAGGCGGCGCATACGGTCCTGGTGCGCATCCCACAGGGCCCTGCGGCGTGCGTTCAACTCCGCCATGAACACCGGATTGCGGTTCCTCCACGTGTTCACGGTCTGCCGCGTCACACCGGCGGTCTCCGCAGCCTCCGCGTCCGTTGCGCCCTCTACCAGGCGCGCGATAGCCAGTTCCTGTTCCGGTGTGAGTCCGGTTCTGTCAGATTCTGTCATTTGGCAGGCCCTCATTCTGTCCGTGCGGACAGAACATGTGTTCGTATCGCACGCAATATACCCGGAAATTGTCCTGCCGGGCGCAGTGCCAGAATGGCCGCAGATGGCCTCAGATTGGCCGTACAGCGCGCCTGCGGCCGGTCTGGTATTTTCCCACTGACCGCGCGCGTTGGTGATGGCGACCGGCAGCTTTTAAATTTTTAAAAGCTGCCTTGGCAAAACACCGCAGTCCGTGGACGGTAGCGCACCGGACGCTGTTTGCCGTCACGACCGGCAGCTTTCAAATTTTGGAAAGCTGCCTCGGTATCTCCGGTCCAGTTCAGGACTGTCTGCGTGCAAACCCCCAGCACCCCGGCAATCCGTTCCAGTGTCCAGCCGCCGCGACCGGTCTGGTATTCGCTGGTGATAGTAGGCGGGTCTGATTTTCAGATTCGAAAATCAGACCCTATGTCACTGGCAGAGGCGCTCCACCGGAATACCCGCTATCCGCCCTGGCCGTTGCGCATCCGCAGCCGGTGGAAAATCCGCACAAACCCCATGCGCAACTGCGCAATACCGAATGCGCAACTGTTGCACATCACCGCCCGGCCGCGTCCACGTGCTCGAGTAGCCTGCGCAGACGGTCAATGGCGGGGTCTCGTATGGCCGGTGGCCCGTCCACCGCGTCCCGCAGGTTGGACTCTAGATACCGCCTGCAGTCCACGATGCGCAGGTCTGGCAGACTGGCAGGATACCGGCCGGATTCCAGCAGAGCCTGCGCGGCCTGGCAGACGTCGTCCTCTGAGGCAGGCTCACAGTCCAGGTTCTCATCCTCCGGTGGTGGTTCCTCAGTCAACGCAACGCTGTCCAGCCAGCCAACCGGCGGCTCGGAAACGTCCCCTGCGCCGCCTGAGTCGCAGGACGTCGCGGGAACGGCGGTCTCAGAGGGGCAGGTGTTCACGATGTTCGCGATTATGGCCTGTTTTGAAAAACTCTCTCGCGCGTGCGCGTGTACGGGGATTTTTTGAAATTGCCCCGAATCGTGAACATCGCGAACAGAATCCCGGTTGTTCAGCAGACCGATGCCCCTGTACACCTGCTCTGCCTGTGCCCCGACCCGCTCTCGTTTTTTCTCCATTCCTCGCTGCTCCAGGCTGGCAGCGAACGCCTTTTTCGTCAGCGCGCGTTCGACGCCGTTCTCGTCGCACCACTGCTGATAGGCCGCATAGAGGTCACGGAACACTGCCCGGCAGGCCGGTCCTGTGACGCAGCAGGCGTCTATGAACTCCGCCAGCGCGTCCTCCTCGGTGCGGTATTCCCGGGTGGCTTCCTCCACCACCGGCGGCCTCTGCAGGCCGTGCTCCAGAGCCCGTCTGCACCCCTCCACCAGCCAGCGCAGGATTCCAGCACCCTCCCGCCGCAGTTTCCCTTCCATCTGCGAGTCCACGTTCTCTTCCGGAACCTGGAACGTGAACGGGATGAGGCGAACCCTGCGCCACGTTCCTTCCGTCTGTTCCGGGATGGCCGGTTTGTGGTTGGTGGCGATGAACGGGGTCACGGACAGGCGGATGTCCCGGTAGTTCTCGTAGAGCGCCCGGGCCTTCATCGGGTTATCCGAGGTCAGGTCCTTGACTGCAACGGGACTGAGCGCCGCGCCGTCTGCGAGCTCGTCCAGGACACCGAAACGGATTCCCTCGCAGGCCGCCAGAGAGACCCGCGCGGCGTCCTGCTGCTGGCGGCGCGTCAGGACGGCGTCCCGTGGTATCGGGCCTGCGTAGTCTCCGAGGACGGCCTGCAGGACGTTCAGCAGCGTGCTTTTCCCGTTCCTGCCGCGCCCGTAGAGGATATAGAGCTCCTGTGGCCGGTTGGCCCCGATGAGCGCCATTCCGAGGACGGTCTGCATATACTCCGCCAGTCCGTCATGCGGCAGTATCTGCCGCAGGAACGCCTCGAACAGCGGGCAGTCTGCCTGCGGGTCATACTCTGCCGCCGTCATGCGAGACAGCAGGTCTTCCGGCCGGTGCTCCCGCAGATTTCCGGTCCGCAGGTCCAGCACGCCGGAGGGTGTGTTCAGCAGCCACGGGTCTGCGTCGAGCTCGGATGCGGGCGTCAGGACGCCCTCCTGCCCCTTGAACAGCTCCAGCGCCTTATCCCAGTAGCGAGAGTCGCGCAGTTCGTTCATACGGTCCAGCGCCCGGTTCCGCTCCTCCTCGGACGCCGGGTGCGTGTAACGGCTGGCATACTCCTGGCGCAGCGCCTCGTAGACATCGGCCTTCACCTGCTCATCATAGTCAACCTGCCAGCGCTTTCCCGTCCAGCGCAGCCAGGTTCTGCGTTCCGGGCACCACCGCAGCCAGCCGGTGAACAGCGTTTTGATGGTCTCCAGATGCGCCGGGACTCTCTCCGGGACAGGGCCGCGCCTGCGGTCCGGGTCCAGGCGGTGCATGAGCTCCCGGGACGCGCGGCCGATGTCCTGCATGTTATGGCCGCGCCCGCGCATCTGGCGTGCGAGCCAGCGGATGGCACTGTTCGAGTCTCCGGACCGCGCCTTCTGCAGCGCCTCATCGAGCAGGACGCCCGTCTCGTCCTGCTCGACGGGTGACGCGCTCTGGCGGCCGTCTGAGGGCCATTCCGGGCCTGTAGTGACGTCCATGCTCATACCTCCAGGCCGGTCAGAGCCGGTTGCAACTCAGTCTTCCGCTGGCTGGTCCAGTAGCGCAGAGGCAGAGCGAGCTGCGCGCCGTATCCCCGGTCGAGCACCTCTGCCTTCAGCGTGAACAGGGCAAACGGGACGGTCAGGACGTCCCCGTCCGGGGTTACGGCGGCTATCCACTCGCAGCGCCGCCGGTGCAGGTTCTCCACCACGCACGCCTGCAGTGCGATGGACGGTGGTTTCTGCAGGATATGCCCCGGTTTCAGGAATTTGTAGAACGTCCTGGTTGCCTCGTGGTAATACCCGGCAACGAACGTCCGGACGCCGTCAAACGCCGTCACGGTTGACAACGCTTCGGCTGAAGGGATACCATAAGCTGCCTTTAGGAATCTCGCCCCGTTGCTCTGCTGGCAGGCAGGGCCGGGGCTTCTTCTTTGTTTCATCCCGCCTTCTCCATCGCCTCATTCAACATCCGCTGAATCGCCGCCAGCGGGATGCGCCGGTTCCTCTTCCCCACCATCAGCGAGGGAAGCTCCCCGCTCTTCAACAGCCTGAAGAGCGTCGGTCGGCTGACCCTGAGCAGAGATGCGGCCTCCTTGACCGTCACTGTCTGCAGTGTCGAAGGGTTCTGATTTGGATTCATCATTTCACCTCCTGGCGGTCTTCCTGACCGCATGTGGCGCTGACATTGTCCCCGTGATATACTGAAGGGGTCAAGGATTAGCGGTTACAAAAAGGTATACACATGCGGAATTTTCAATGGTCTGTTGCGGCATCGGGCTATAAGCTCGAAGAGGTGGAAGGCATTCTCTTCCTCGGGCCGTCGGTCCCGGTCAGCCAGTGGCGGGAGTACCAACCGGGGCAGAAGCCGGGGCTCTACCGGGACTTCTCCCGAATCCAGACTCCGGAAGACTGCCTCAACTTCGCTAGCAGATACGGGATGCTCAGAGACCCCCTTTTTGCGGAGCAGGTTAGCCGTTGGCAGGGAGAGGCGAAGGTTATCCGGGAGGCTCTAACGGCCTATCGCATCCTGGAGAGAGGGGACTTCGAAGCGCTGGAAGAGGTGGTGACTGAGCGGCCCGCACCTCGAACGCAGCCAGGAGCGGTTGACTGGTATATTGTGGACCTGGAAAGCGTAGGCGGTGGCGTGCTTCATTCGACGCTCGACACAAAGGTTGCTGAAGGCACAAAAGAAGGCGCTCTCTGGTTTCACCTCCGCCGGTTGGTCAATGACAGTCTGAAGGACAACGTGCAGGTTCAGCTTCAAAAGCTGGATGGCCCGCCAGAACTCGTCACGCGGCCCACGAACCTGCTTGGCTTCATGTGGCTCCAGTTGGCTCAGGAGATTACCGGCATCCGTCAGCGCCGCATCTGCCGACAATGCGGTAAAGGCTTCTGGCTTTACGAGCGGGGGGAGGGCCGGCCCCGGACCCGGAGAGACGCAATCTACTGCTCCGGGCGTTGCAAGGTTGCGGCATACCGGAAGCGCAAAGCGGAGAGCAGCCTGCCCATGGACCGGTGACAGGGCGTCCCCTCCAGCCTGTTGCCTTGCCGTGCTATAATAGACTTCGTGAGACTGACTGATGTGCTGTTGTTACGGGCTGGGAGCACATCAGTCACCGGACGGGTTCCGGATTAGGTGTCACATCAGTAGACTGATGTGGCGCGTTTTGAGCGCGGGAACGGGTGAGGTGGACGCGAATAGCTCAGCCGGGAGAGCGCTTCCCTTACAAGGAAGAGGTCACAGGTTCGAGCCCTGTTTCGCCCACTCTCTTTCTCCCCTGCCACACAGAGGCGCGGAAATGCTGCCGACTGAAGCGAGGTTGCCCAAAGGCTGACAGCGCATCGGCCATTGCGGAGCGCACCCGTCCGAAGGTTGCATCAGTCCGGTCCGGGCGGAGGATCAGGTGTGGTGGAAAGTGTTCCTCTCGTGATGTTGCAGGGGACTGCAACGGTCTCCGAGGCGGCAGCGGACTTGCTGCTTCACTACAAGGCGTAAGGCCTGTTGCGCTCCACGCTGGCGCTCAATGAAGGGCTGCCCGCCCGAGGATACTCATTGCAGACCACCAAAAGAATGAACGCCCCCCAGGCCGCTAGGTTGGCCTAGTTTTCTACCTACCCGATCACACCACCCCCCCAGCTCGCAACCAGCGCCCTGGCGCGGCAGGAACACAGCCTGCCCAGAGCGTAGACTGCCCATGTCTGGTTGGCAAGAAAAGATCTTTCTCGCCAGAGCTCGCCAGCGGAAGAGGGTTGCGCATATGGCAGATGGCAAACGCTCGCGTTCCAAGCGCGACATCGAGAGCTATGACCACCGGGACAAGGAGCGCGTCAACAACCCGCCAGCGGGGCTGGTGACGAGAATTTACTACAGGAAGTAAGCAGGTTTTTCGCAATGGATTATCGCATCGCGTGGGGACCCGACAATCCACATCCCCTCTCCCGCATGAAGACCGAGCTGGTCTGGGAGGGCAAGTATGACGAGTACGGCAACCGCCGGCCCGTGCGGCTGCCGGCCTCGCCCCTCCCTTTGCAGCGCATCGAGACGATCGATGAGCCGCGCGACCGCGAGAAGGCACAGCAACTGGGCCTCTTCGATGAAGCGGCCTTCCACCAAAAGGCCCACCGGGACGACTTCCGCAACAGGCTGATCTGGGGCGATAACAAGCTGGTTATGGCCGCCCTGCTGGAGCAGTTCCGCGGCAAGATTGACCTCATCTACATTGACCCTCCCTTCGACGTGGGCGCCGATTTCACCATGCAGGTGCAGATCGGCGAGGGAGGCGAGGCGGTGCAAAAGGAGCAATCCATCCTGGAAGCCGTGGCCTACCGCGACACCTGGGGCAAGGGCACCGATTCCTACCTGCACATGATGTACGAACGGCTGACCCTGATGCGCGATCTGCTCAGCGAAAGGGGAAGTATTTATGTACATGTTGGGCCAACAATCACGCACCAAGTTAGGGCTCTGATGGACGAGTTGTTTGGTAGGGAGCGATTCATAAATGAGATATGTTGGCAGCGAACGGATGCACATAGCAATGTAACCAGTAAATATGGAACTGTTCACGACATCATTCTTTTTTACACCAAGAGCGAAGACTACTTTATAAATTTGCAGGCAGATACAGATCCACTCTCGGAATCTGCTCTCAGAGAGTATAGCCTGGTATTGAAAAAAGACGGGTCTGTTGTTCGATTTTCCCCAGGCGAAGAAGGTAGAAGATTTAAGTTAGATGATGTTACAGTTCCTGGAGTACGACCAGGCTATCAGTATGAATGGAGAGGCGCACGACCATCTCCAAATCGGTCATGGCCTGTAGATAAGCAAACTATGGAAGAATGGTTAGTTCAGGGCAAGCTCTTCTTACGCAACCCTGAGGTTGGAGCGGCACGTTGCAAGGTGTCCTTTCTTGATGAAAACACCGGAATATTGCCACAAGATATTTGGCTTAATGTTGGACGAATGAAGGGTGGCAGTTCGTACTCTACAGAAAAGCCAGAGCGGTTACTTGAGCGGATAATAAGAATTTCCTCCAACGAAGGCGACCTGGTAGCGGACTTCTTCTGCGGCTCTGGCACGACGCTGGCGGTGGCAGAGAAACTCGGTCGGCGCTGGATCGGCGTGGATTTGGGGCGCTTCGCTACTCACACCACGCGCAAACGCCTGATTCATGTGCAGCGGGAGTTGCACGCCGCGGGCAAACCCTACCGCTCCTTCGATGTCTATAACCTGGGGCGTTACGAGCGGCAGTGGTGGCAACTGGATCGGCTCAAGGGCGCCGACGGCGAGCATCGCCGCATCGTGCTTCAGTTCTACAAGGCGGCGCTGCTCGAAAACCCGCCCCATCCGCTGCTGCACGGCAAGAAAGGGCCCGCCTACGTGCACGTGGATCAGATCGACAGCATCTTTTCCCACGACGAACTGCGCGCCGTGGCCGAGGCCGTGCGCAGCGTGGGCGGGCGCGAAGTGCACTGCCTGGCATGGGAATTCGAGATGGAACTCAGCCGCAAGAAGGAGGCGCTGGAGGCCGAGACCGGCGTGACCATCCGCCTGAAGTACATCCCTCGCGAGATCATGGAGCCGAACCGCACGGAGGTGCAGTTCTTCGAGGCCGGCGCGCTGGAGGCTCGCCCCATCGTCAAGGATGGCAAGGTGGATGTGGAACTGGAGTCCTTCACCCCGGCCCTGGCCGAAGCGCCCGAAGCCGAACTGGCTGCCCTGCGCGAGCGGGCGGTGAAGTCGCCCTTCGATTTCATTGACTTCTGGGCGGTGGACTTCGACTACTCGCCCGACAAGCCCTTCGAGCACCACTGGCAGGACTTCCGCACCCGCAAAGACCGCTCGCTGAAGACACGCAGCGACCTGGGCTGGCAGTACGAGAAGCAGGGCAAACATCAGATCGCGGTCAAGGTGATCGATGTGTTTGGTGTGGACACCACGGTGGTGCTGGACGTGGAGGTGTAGCCATGGCTTTCAGAGTCACCCAACGGAACGCATCCGCCCTGGAGCCGCTCTTCAAGCCCTGGGAAGAGCCGACGAGTCACCGCCAGCCCAACCCTGAGCCGGGGCAGCCGGCCATCATCGCGCCGGGGCGCCGGCCCAGCATGGTGCCGCTGGTGCGCGCCATCCGCGCCGAGGTGGATACCTGGCGGCGCGGCGGCTATGCCGGCGCCAGCGAAACTTCCCGCACCCTGCTGCATCACTGGTTCGACAACGAGCACCTGGTCAAGAACGAAGCCGGCGACCTGATTCCCTTCCGTTACCACTGGGCGCAGCGGGAGGCCATCGAAACATTCATCTACCTCTACGAAGTTCGTCGCATTCGCAACGTGGCCGAACTGCTATTTGAATTCGGCGATGAACAGCTGGCGGACCTTGCTTTGGGAATTCCGCCGGAGGAGGATCGCTGGGCCAGGTACTGCGCCAAGATCGCGACCGGCGCCGGCAAGACCAAGATCATGAGCCTGGCCATCGTCTGGAGCTACTTCCACAGCCTGTACGAGCCGAACTCCGACCTGGCGCGGCATTTCGTCGTCATTGCGCCCAACCTGACCGTCTACGAGCGCCTGAAAGACGACTTTGAGAACTGCGCCATCTTTTACGCCGACCCGGTCATCCCGGAGGAATGGCAGTCTGACTTGCAGCTGCAGGTCGTGCTGCAGGACGAACCCGGCGGCGCGACGACGACCGGAGCGCTCTACCTGACCAACATCCACCGCCTCTATCCCAGCCGCGACAACGGCGGCGAAGCGCATGAGGACGGGGGTTCGGCCATTTTCGGGCCGACGGTGGTGCGCGGCCGGGCGCTGGATACGGGCGAAAGCCTGCGCGCGCGCATCACCGCCCATCCACGCCTGATGGTGCTCAACGACGAAGCCCACCATCTGCATGATCCGGACCTGGCCTGGAACCGCGCCATCGACGCCCTGCATGAAGAAAGCTTGCAGCGCGGACAGCGCGGCCTGTGCCTGCAACTGGACTTTACGGCCACGCCCAAGCATAACGACGGCTCGCTCTTCCGTCACATCGTGGTGGACTTTCCTTTGGGCGAGGCGGTGGATGCTGGCATCGTCAAAGTGCCCGTGCTGGGTGAATCGGATGAGCTCGTCGTGCGCGGCGACGAGAAAGCGCCGGCCCATGAACGCTTTGGAATGCACCTGCAGCTTGGCTACCAGCGCTATGCCAGGACCTACAAGGAACTGCGCAAAGTGCGCAAGCCTGTGCTCTTTGTGATGACGGAGGACGCCCAAGCTGCCAACGAGGTCGCGGCTTATCTGGATAGCGATGCTTTTCCCCTGCTCAAAGGGCGCGTGCTCAACATTCACACCCGCCTGAAGGGCCGCATCAAGACGGTCACCCGCGGCGGCAGAACCTTCAAGGAGTTCGTGGAGAACGAAACGGCCATGAAGCCGGAGGACCTGCGCGCGCTGCGCGATATGTCGCGCGAGCTGGATAGCCCCGACAGCAAGTTCCGTTGCGTGGTTTCGGTGATGATGCTTCGCGAGGGCTGGGATGTGCGCAACGTGACCACCATCGTGCCGCTGCGCCCTTACTCGGCCAAGTCCGGCATTCTACCGGAACAGACCCTGGGGCGCGGTCTGCGCCGGATGTTCCCCCTGGGTGAGATTCCGGAAATCGTTACCGTGATCGAACATCCTGCCTTCCGGAAACTGTACGAGGAGGAACTGGCACAGGAGTGGCCGGGCATCCCCGTCTTGCCGATTCGGGAGGTCTTCAAGCAAACCGTCACGATCTTCGTGGATCACGCGCACAAGGACGTGGAGGCGCTCGAGATCGAAATCCCGCACCTTACCGACGCCGTCGAGACCACCCGGGAACTGCAAGGTCTGACCTTCGAGGAGGTGCGGGACGCGTTTCATGAAAAGTTCCGACCTTTGCCCATTGGGAAGAAGAGGGAAGGAGCTATCGAATACAAAGAACGGCACCTGTTCACTGATGAGATCGTGGCCACAATGAAGCTGGATGCCGGGCTGTTGAACAACGCCTGGTCTGCGCCGTCCTACTTTGCCCAGATGTTAGGGCGCGCCTGCCGCATCAGCAACCCGCACCAGGTACTGGCCCCGCTGGTCGAGCGTTTCATCGCCGAGGTGCTGTTCGAGCGCCGCGTGGACCTTTACAGCGGCGAGGTGGACCACCGGATGCGTGACAAGGACGTGATGGAGTGTATCCGCGCCACCTTCAGGCCGCTCCTTCTGGAAAAGACGGTTCGCCAGAAGAAGCGCCAGCGAATCAGCAGCGGGCAGCGCCTGTCGTCTTGGCGACCCTATCAGGCTACGAGCCACGAGAAGCGCCCAGCCATTCCCGCACAACGCACGATGTTCAACCTCGTGCCGTGCGACAGCGACTTTGAGCGGGAGTTTAGCGACTTTCTGGAGACGGCGCAAGACGTGGTGGCCTTTGCAAAAAATGCCGGCCCCCAGAAGCTGATGCTGGACTATCTGAAGCCGGATGGCCAGCGCGCCTTCTACGTCCCCGACTTTTTCGTGCGCACCGCCCGGGGCGATCGTTATTTGGTGGAACTGAAGGGCCGCCAGGACGAGCTGGTACCGCTCAAGGCCAGTGCCGCTGTGGAATGGTGTAAGACCGCCTCCGCTAAAGGGGCGCGCTGGCATTACCTCTATGTGCCTTATCACCTTTTCCAGCAGGGGGCAGCCACCGCCGTTGCAGAACTTGCGCGCGCCTGCGAGCCATCTTTGAAGGCCCTGCTGGATGAGTGGAAGACCAAGCAGATGTCCTTGCCGCTGGAAGAGGCGACGGCTCAGTCGGAATCCGAAGCCCTGTTTCAACGCGTCCTGCAGGAGGCTGGTATCGTCCAACCACCACCAGAAACGTCCGCCGTGATGCAGCAGGCTGTGAGCCTCTTGGATCACGCGGTGCGCTCACGGCAACCGACGTATGCTCACGCTTTCCAACCGCTCTTGGGCCCGCTCGATGAATTGGCCGTTCGCATTCTGGAGAAATCTCTCAAACCCTCCATTCCTATGGGTGGAGAAGCTTCGGACCGCTTCTTCGACCCAGACCTGAGCCACCTGCCCCAACGTGAACGGGCATTGCTGGAGAAGAATCAGCGCTATCTGCGCGAGAACCTCGTCTTTGGCCGTTATATCCAACGTCTGGGGACGCTGCTCTTTTGCCTGGATTACGCCCATCAGGGCGGGCTGAGTGCCGATGGGATTTGGAGGGCGGTCCATGACGCGTTCTCTGCCCCAGCCTTCAAGGAACTCTACAATCTCCTGGAGCGCGTCAATAAATTCCGCAATACACGGGTAGCCCACGTTGAGACCGAGTTGAACGACGCCGGCGTGGCGTGGGCCGAGATGAAGCTCTGGCTGCAGACGCTCGCGAAGCTGTACGAAGTGGCGAACTGCTAACATAGAGCCGGTACCCGGAAACCCAGCGAATGCGCAATACGAGATCCGCTGGCCGAATGTGGTGCGCATTGAGCGCGTGTTTCAGTGACGATTGACCCTGGATTTGCCGACGGTGCGGCAGCTTCGCCTGGACGCGGCGCAGACGCAGCCGGCAGGCGTCCCCAGCGGACTGACCCGGCAATCAGGCTGGCGCCGATCCAGACGCTGCCCGAGGAGTGCTCGTCCGGGAAGACCACTTTGAAGGTGAGGCTGCCCGGAAGCATAATGCCCTGGCATTGAGCAGAAGCGTGCCGGAATATGCGTCTTACTTTCGCAAGGCTTTAGCCAGGGCCCGCCTCATGAAACAATCCGACAAGTTTTCCGCCTTCCACGTGCTGGCCAAACCGACCGGCGCCATCTGCAACCTGGACTGCGCCTACTGCTTTTTCCTTTCCAAGGAAAAGCTGTATCCCGGAAGCAGCTTCCGGATGTCCGACGCGGTGCTGGAGGAGCACATTAGGCAGTATATCGAGTCGCAGAGCGTGCCGCAGGTGAACATCAGCTGGCAGGGCGGCGAGCCCACTCTGATGGGTCTGGACTTCTTTCGCCGCTCCGTGGAGCTAGCTGAGAAGTATCGCAAGCCGGGGATGAGCATCTTCCACACCATCCAGACCAACGGCACGCGGCTGGACGACGAGTGGTGCCACTTCTTTCGGGAACACGGCTTCCTTGTGGGAATCAGCGTGGACGGTCCAGCGCACCTCCACGATGCCTACCGGCGCGACAAGGGCGGCGGAGCCACCTTCGAGCGAGTCATGCGCGGCCATGCCCTGCTGAAGAAGCACGGCGTGGAATACAACATCCTGTGTACCGTGAACTCGGCCAACGGAGACCATCCTCTTGAGGTCTACCGCTTCTTCCGGGACGCTCTGGGGGCGGAGTTCATCCAGTTCATTCCCATTGTGGAGCGCGACAACACCACCGGCTTCCAGGAAGGAGACCGCGTGACCGAGCGATCGGTCCGCCCGGAGCAGTGGGGAAGCTTCCTGACCACGGTGTTCGACGAATGGGTGCGCCGCGACGTGGGGCAGGTTTTTGTCCAGACTTTCGACGCCGCCCTGGCCAACTGGTGCGGCGCTCCAGCCGGAGTGTGTGTGTTCACTCCCACATGCGGCGACGCCCTGGCGCTCGAGCACAACGGCGACCTCTACTCCTGCGACCACTTCGTGGAGCCGCGCTATCTTCTGGGAAACATCCTGCAAACGCCGATGGCAGAGCTGGTGAACTCGCCGCGGCAGCAGCGGTTTGGACAGGACAAGCTGGACACGCTCCCCCGTTATTGCCGAGAGTGCGACGTGCGCTTCGCCTGCCACGGGGAGTGTCCAAAGAACCGTTTTATCCTGACTCCGGATGGGGAGCCGGGGCTGAACTACCTGTGCGCGGGATACCGGGCGTTCTTCCGTCACATTGACCGCCCCATGAGAATGATGCGGGACCTCTTGCGCCAGGGACGCGCCCCCGCGGAAGTTATGGGAATCCTGGCGGAAGAGGATCGCAGGCTACGTGAAGCCTGCTCCCGCTCGGGCCGTAACGACCCCTGTCCGTGCGGCAGCGGCCGAAAGTTCAAACACTGCCACGGCCGCGTCTGACGCCCGGTCCTGAGCTTACTTTGCCCGGGGATCCTTCTTCAGATGCTTCAGCAGAAACTCCACGGCCGCGACGGCCGGCTCTTTGACATCCGCTCCGGTCCAGGTTTCCACCCAAACGCCGACGTCCTCTCCTTGCTGGCGCACCAGTTCCATGTGGCGAGGGTGATGCAGCAGATGACCTGGCGGTCTTTCGGGATCCCCGGCGGGTAGCTGCAGAACATCCAGATTGGCGGATCGTCTTTGGAGAGCAGACCCAGCATGTCGCAATCTTTCAGTATCTTCCGTCCGGCCTCCGTATCGAAATCCGCGTCGGAAGCGAAATGATAGAAGTCTCTCGGCTCGGATTCACTGCGCTTCCAGTCCGCGCGGATTGCTCCGAACATCGGCTCCCAGCGCGTGAGGTCGTAGGTGGCCTGTCCGTTGAGGCACGCGGCGGCCCGGATGCGGCTGGACTGGCGCAGGACCGGGTCAGGCGAAGACGGATCTGCAAGGTCGTCGTGCGTTGCCAGCCAGAGAGACGCTCCCGCTCCAGCGGAAGAACCGAAACAGGCGATTCGATCCGGATCCACGCCGTACTCTTTCGCGTGCAGGCGGATGAACTGGATGGCCCGGGCGCAGTCGCGCAGTATGTCCTGAATGGGTGCGTGGCGCAGGTAGCGGTAGTTGATGCTCATCACGTGCGCCCCTCCGGCGATAGCCTTCTTCAGTGCGGCGGCGTTCAGGCGAGACTTATCGCCTCCCACGAAACCACCACCGTGAATGAACACCAGTAGGGGGGCTGGCCTGTGGACAGGGGCTTTCCAGAGGTCGAGAACGTTGCGCTCGTGGGTATTGTAGCGCACGTTCGAGAAGTCCGGCGTCGGTAGCGGCTCGTCCGGTCTCTGGGCCGGAGCGGGCATCGCAGCCGCAAACACCAAAAAGATAGCCGCGACTAAAAGCGGCACGCATCGGGGCGGGGTCTTCATTGCTGCAAGCGATCTCCTTTCCACGGGACCCATCGCGCTCTGATCTCAGCCTGTTTTTTGGACTGTTATCGCAAGACTCCTGTTATCAGGGACCGTGTCATGGCACCGAACGTGGTATACTAACTGCAACCATGTCGCACTCAGGTGCGGCGACTCGGGATGGTGACAATGATCGAACTGACCGATTCCAAGGATCTTTTGAAAGACGCTTCCCGTTTGCGCGAGCGCGCATCGGAGGACGGTTATCTCTTCTTCCGCTCCCTGGTGGATCCGGAAAGCCTGGCCAACGTGCGCAGACAGATCCTCGCGCTCTGCGAGGAGCACGGCTGGCTGAAGGAGGGCACGGACCCGATGGAGGGCATCGCCCGGCCAGGGATTCTGTGGTTGGAAGGTCAGCCGGAGTATATGGAGCTTTACAACCGCCTGATCTGCCTGGAAGACTTCCACGCCCTTGCCCACCACCCCTCGCTTCTGAACGTGTCTGATGCGCTTTTCGAAGGGAACACTCTGGTCCACCCACGCAACATCGGGCGCATTATGTTTCCCAACGCTCAGATCCACACCACCGCGGCGCACCAAGACTATGTGCATATTCAGGGGACGCCGGAAACTTGGACGGCCTGGATCCCGCTGGGGGACTGTCCCCGTGAGCTCGGAGTGCTAGCTGTCCTTCCGGGCACACACCGCGGCGGAATCTATCCCACGCGCTCCGCATACGGAGCAGGCGGACTTGGCATAGACACGTCGGGCTTTTCGCAGGAGTGGCGCGCTTCGGCCCTGCAGTCCGGCGACGTGCTCTTCTTCCACAGTCACACTGTGCACAAGGCGCTGCCGAACGACTCTCCCGACCGTCTGCGGATCTCGGTGGACTTCCGGTATCAGTCCGCAGCCGAGCCCGTGTGCGCCCACTCGCTGGAGCCCCACCATATGCAGATCAAGTGGGAGCAGGTCTACGCCGGCTGGAAGTCCGACCGCCTGAAGTACTACTGGAAAGACCTGCCGCTGACTGTGGTCGAGTGGACTCCGGAGTATCACCTGCAGGCGGCGGCCACTGCGGATCAGCCCCTATCCGCAGTCTGATCTCCCGCCAACAGAAGACGCACCGGTCCTATGAGCCCGGAACGCAGAGTTCCGGGCTCAAACCGTGCGTATCGCTGTATCTTCTCCTGGTCCGCGCTCGTCGGCACGCGGCCGCTTCCGTAAGTGGCCTGGATGGAGTTGGCCAGGGTGTTCGCCACTCGCACCTTCAGGCGATTCTCTCCGCGGCGCAGCGATGAGTCCGCGGCGAACCGGTAGGGCCGCCAAGGCCGTACGCCCAACCGCTGACCGTTCAGCCACACCTCGGCCGCGATTCCCACTTCACCCAGATCCAGCCAGGCATCGTCCGGGATCTCGCCGTCCCATGGGAACGTGGTCTCGTAGACGGCCGCCCCCGAGAACTCCTCCAACCCCTTTTCTTCCCACGGGGCGAGCGCGTCCCACGAGCGCTCAGGTTCCAGAGAATCTGGCTCCGGGTAGCGGGGAAGGTCTCTCACTCGCATATCCGAGCGGTCTCCGAAATCCAGCGTCACCCGCCACGGCCCATTGACCTGCAGCACGGGAGTCAGCTCGAGATCCTGTGCCCTTTCCCGCACGCAGATTCCCCGATCCTCGAAGCGGGGATCCAGCACGATGAAGCAGGATTCGTACGGGTCGAAGCCGCGCCGCAATCGCACCCCCACATCCGTCTCCTCCGCCGCCAGACAGACGGCCTCACCGGTCGCAGGATCCAACCAGAGCGCCGGGCCGCGTCCCCGAAGCTCCACCGCCACGCTCCTGCGCGCCTCGGGGCTGAAATGGAACAGGAAATAGACGTCCACATCTCCCACACGCCGGTGCTGGCAGAACAGGTCCGGGCAGTCGCTGAAGAATGCTCCGAACCCGGCGCCGCGCAGCGCTTGCGCCAGCGCCTCCCCCGGGCGATCGAACCAGAGAGCCGAAAGCGTGGCCGGCACGGAGGGACTCTCACCCGCCTCCAACGCCCGTTCAAGCCTCTCCGGAGCTATTCCGAAGATGGAGCGGCTGATCTCCTTCACCTCACGGTCGTGCTCGGGTCCCTCCGATGCTCGCGTCGGCAGGCTGCCGGTGGCGATGACCAGCCCTCCTTCCCTCCAGAGATCCAGGATGCGGCGGTAGACTTCGGCGGAGATCCAGCGGGTCCGCGGCAGCACGATGCCTTTGATCCGACGGCACCCTCGCATCACCAGACACCCGTCCTCCACGCGCGCTTCGCGGAGCAAGTCGTCGTCCACGATATCGAAGTCCAGCCCCGCCGCGCGCAAGCCGTTCGCCGCTGCGCGGAAGTGGGCATCCGTTCGTTCGGGTGAGGAGCCCTCCCACAGGTAGTCCGCCGTCATCCACGTGCCCGGGATCTCGAAGGCGTGGCTGTTGGTGTGCTCCTTGGTGGGTTTGATCTCCGCCTGCACCGTCTCAATGGGGTAATAGATCCCCAGACCGTCGTTGTCGTGTTCGCCCTGGCACAGCAGCCAGCAGCACCGGCGCACATAGTCGGCGTACTGGGCGTAATAGTCCCAGTAGGGCTGCTGGTAGAACATGGACGGCGGGCAGTCGTACCAGCGGAAGCCCAGGTCATCCGGGATGACCGGAATGGGCTCGTCCTCCGTGATGGAGTAAAAGAACGCGTGCGGCACCAAGAGGTTCACCCCGTTTACCAGCTGCCAGTCCGTCATCCATTTCATGTGCTCGAAGGTGAAGTTCCAGCCGGTCAGCGCGAAACACTCGCTCATCACCCGCTCACGGCCGTACAGGTTGGCCACGGAGGCCGCCATTTTGGGAACCACCGCAGGTATGACTCCCGGAAAGATATAGTCTATGCCGGGATAGTGCAGGCGGCGCATCGCGCGGAAGTAGTCGCCCATGAAACGCTGATGCAGCGGCAGGGTTTCCTCCAGCAGCAGGTGTCCGGTGGAGGCGATACCCGTCCCTTCCGACCAGCGTTCCAGTGCTCCGAAGAAGGACTCCTCATATAGTTGCCCCTTCACGTCGTCGTAGTCCAGCCGCGCCTTTCCGGCCAGGGGACCGCCGTCGTGCCACAACAGGGGCAAAAACGGCAGGAGGTCGTAGCCCTTCCGGCGGTGGAACTCGTGACGGAACACACGCGACCATCCCGGAGTGTCGGCGGGAGGCTCGTCAGTGAATGTGGCGGTAATGGTGCTCCCCAGATACTCCGGGAAGCGGCGTCGGTACTCCTCGTGCGTCAGGCGGATGAACTCCGCCACAGCCTGCGGATGCATCAGATCGGTGACCGCCCCGCGCCCGAAGCCGTCCCCGTAAGGGTTCCAGGACAGGCGCTCGAAGAACACTGACAGATGCCAGCCACCCTCCGGGACGTCAAGCTTGATGATGCCATCCTGCAGCCGACTGGACACATCCTCGCCCGGACCCATCAGACAATCTTCCATCATCGGCGTCAGCACGGCGCCCACCAGGCCGGCGCAGTCCTCAGGGAGTATTTCCCGGACATCCCATTCGATGCTCTGCGGACCCTGCACCGTCCGTTCCAGACGGTCCAGCGCCCGGATTCGGAAGTCCGGGTGCAGTTTCGGGACGCGGTACTCGGCCATTCCGCTGGCCCAGGGATACTCGTCGTAGATCCACATCTCCATTCCGCATTCCCGGGCCTGCTCCAGAATGGCCGCAATGGCGGCGAACCACTCCTCTGAGAGGTAGGGCGTCACCAGTCCCGGACGCGCGTGCATCACCGCCCCGAAGACGTGCTGCGACTCCATCTGCCGGACCTGCCATTTCAGCCGCTCCGGATCCAGCTTTTCGTTCAGGAACCAGAACGGGACCGGCCCGTATTGGCGCGGCGGGTCCTTGAAAATCTCCAGAATGTTCACTTTGAGCTCCTTCTCCGTCGGCCTCCGGGACGGGCTACAGATCCGCGTATACGAAACCTAGCTCCGAAGCGGGAATGCTCAGTCTAATGCCGCGTCCCTCGGACGTGACCGTCACCGCACCGCCCGCGTCCTGGCTCTTCCATCGCGGGCCGGAAGCAAGGCGACCAGGGACCATATTAAGCCAGAGGCTGCAGTCCTGAGGCTCTCCCTCCAGAGTGGCGCAGCACTTGCATCACTGCGATGCCCCTACCCGCCGGCTGCCGTCCGCCCAATCCAGAAGCGCCCGCTCCAGAACCCGGAAGCTCTCCCGCGGCCGGCCCCGGTCCGCCCACTCTGGAAGGTGAGTGTAGCGCTCCACTCCGAACGTGCCGCGGGGCAGGTGGAAGAAATACCATACCGGCTCAAATTGCACCAGCGAGGCCCCCCGGTCCAGTGCCTCCACCGCCCAGCCCGCAAGCTCCTGTGGATCCGTTTCGGTCTCCACCAGCCTGAGCCAACTCTGGCAGCTCAGGCCGAACCCGGCGGCCCCATCGCTTACGAAGCCTTTGACGGCCTTCTCCCAGTGATCCCTGCGAGGCGCCGACTCTTCCTGCGGCTCGTTGTTGGCATAGGTCACCGTGACCAGTCCCGGGAACTCCCGGAGCAAGTTGCGGAGTTCTTCCTCGTGCACGCGCTGTGGATCATCCCAACCGTGGAACGTGTGCCAGTGCCAGTCGGACCACTGGACTTGAAGTCCGTTCGCACGGGCGAAGCCGAGGAGCCTGCGCGCTATGTCCGGTCGGAAGAAGGAATCCGCGGGCAGTTTCCAGCACGGCAGCGCCCACTCCGGGTTAGTGGTCCGCACCGCCCTCACGGTGAAGTCTTGAGCGAAAACCTCCGCAAAACGGATCCCGGCGAACATCCGCCCGTAGCGCCTCTTCAGCGCTCCTAACTCCTCCGTCGACACGGTCAACCCGTGGTGGGGATCGAAAGGGTTATTTTGTTCCGAACAGCTTCCCAGCGTCTGGGCATCGGAGGACCAGGCCTCCAGCGTGAACGGCATCCCACGAGCGGCCAGAGTATCCAGCGTCCGCAGCAACCTCGCCCTGTCACGGACCATGGGATTGATAATCACCCGGACGTCGAAGCGTTGCCGCAGCGGCTCCAGAGCGCGGATGATGCGCGTCAGAGCCACCTGATCGTCGTGCACCACGATGCCGTTCCCAAAGCCCTGGTCCACCGAAAAGACCAGAAGGGGCCGCCCCGGAGCACCTTCCCCGGCATGCGCGGGCCAGCTTTCGGCTGCGCTCCCCAACAGCGCAAAGGCCAGCGCCCCGCTAACTGCCAGAACACGTCGTTTCATCTGGGCTCTCCTGTCTGCCTTCAGGCTGCGGCGAGGATTCGCACAAAATCCGCCTGACCTGGACGCTTTTTTGCTCAATGCTCCTTTCTCCGGTCGGCAGGAGCGATTCCTGCGATCACGGCGACGCTGCTGCCACCATTGTCCCGCAACGGACTGGTTGGACACGGTCGCTCCCGCGCAGACATAATGCCGCAACGTATGCCGCTGGAAGTCCTTAGCCGGAGCTTACGGCCGATGCAGGGTGGGTCACACTCGATAGGGGGAGATCCTGGTCATGGTCAAGGTTCTGATCGCCTTTCTTCTCGCCTGCGTTTTCACCTGCGCGCCGGGAGCGGCGGCCCGGTCAGAGGATCCGCCTGCGCGTGAACCGTTCCGCAGCAAACTCGGAATGCACCTTATAGGTGCCTACACCAAGGGTACCGGCAAAATGGTCCGCGCCCGGATGCCGGTGCTGAAAATCCTGGACACCCATCACGATATGATCCAGGCGGCCCGTGACTACAAGCGCCACAACCCGGACGGGATCGTGGTGCTGCGATGCTACACGCCTGTGCGCTACACGCTGCAAGATGAACCGGTCGCCACCGCCGAGCGCTACTGGCGGGAACACATCTGGAAGCAGCTCGGGGCTCTCTCCGAAGAGGATCGGCGCCTCATAGACTACCTTGAGGGCACCAACGAAGTAGGTGAATGTCCCACATGGGAGGACGAAGCCAGCACGGAGTGGTTTACGAAGTTTTCCATCCGCTTCGTTGAGCTCTGTCAGCAGGCGGGCTTCCGGCCGGTGCTGGGCAGCATCCCGGTGGGCAATCCCGGAGGCGAGAACGGCGGACTGGCCAAGATCCTGCAGTTCGCCCCGGCGCTTCGTGCCGCAAAGAAGGCCGGAGGAGCGCTGGCATACCATTCTTACACCATCAAGTACACCAAGGATCTGGAGATCGAGCAGCATTACTCCCACCGCTACCGGTTCTGGTACCGGGGATTCACGGGAGAGTATGCGGACCTCGCGGATCTGCCTTTGCTGCTCACCGAAGGCGGCGTGGATGAATACGGTGACGCGGAGCACAGCGGCTGGAAAGCCCGGGGATCCTGGCGCAAGTACGTGGACTGGCTGAAGTGGCACGACTGCGAACTGCGCAAAGATCCTTACGTGCTGGGCGTGACTCTATATCAGCAGGGATGCCAGGCTGCGTGGGGCGGCTGGAGGAGCTTCGATCACGACGTGCTGGCGGACTGGTTTGTCTGGTACTGGAACGAAGGCGCGCGAACCGCCTGCCCGGAGTGACCTGAGACATCCTCCGTCCTCGCGCTTGACCCCGGGGGCCGGCTGCGGTATCGTGGAATAAGGGGGAGATGTACCCCCTAGCCTGCGAGCCTGCGAAACAGAAGGAGAACCGCCATCGCGAAGGCGATGAAGGCCTGCGTGGTGGCCGTGCTGTGTTGCGCGGCCATCCTCGCCGCGAGCGCCGTGCCTGCCGCGAACGACCGGCCCCTGATCTTCGGGATGAACCCCACCCCAATGGAGTGGTGGGGATACGACAGGATGGTCTGGGACCCCATTCTGTTCTACCGCATGGCCGACTGTGCCTCCAGCGCCCCCATCTTCTCCAGAACTTCCTCCGGTAGCGTTTCGGGAACGCGGCGGAGATGGGCCTGCGCGCCGGGAACTGACCGCACGCCCTCGGCCACGGCCTCAGCCATCCGGTGAATGTGTCCGTAAAGGGAATGGTAGACGATCAGGGCATTAATGGCTGTTTTCTCCTCGGAGACGGCCGAGGGCCGGAGCGGCCGTTTCAGACGTCGGCAGGCTCCACGCTCAAGACTTCAAGCGTCTGGACTCCGGCGGGCGCGCGGTATTCCACCACATCGCCGACCTTTGCACCCATCAGTGCCTTGCCAATGGGCGACTGTTCACTGATCCTGTTGCTTCCCGGGTCGGCGTCCACCATCGTGACGATGGTATACTCCTCTTCCATGTCGAACTCACGGTGGCGGACGCGGACCTTCGTGCCCAGCCCGACGACTCCTTCCGCAAGGGAGTCAACATCCACCACCTGGGCGCGGCTGAGCACCGCGCGCAGTTCCCGGATGCGGGCCTCAAGAAAGCCCTGCTCCTCCTTCGCCGCGTGATATTCGTAATTCTCGCTCAGGTCTCCGTAGCCGCGCGCCTGCTTGATACGCTCAGCGACCCTGGGCCGCTCGCGCGACTCGAGAAAAGCAAGCTCGTCCTGGATCTTCTTAATGGCGGCGCTTGTCAGGCGGATCTGCATCTGGCAAGTCCCTCTGTTCCCGGCGCCGGTGTGGCGCAGTGCGGCTTTCCTTCGTCAGGGAAACCAGGCTTCAATCGGCACCCCAGGAAAACCGGTGAATCCTTTTAGCGTAAGTAGCACTGTCCGTCAACAGCAGCATTTCCCATGACGCAGAACGGCGCTTACCGGTTTCCGGCATTATCTCGCGCGCCACAGACGGCGAAAGCCGCCACAGCCACCGCCGTGAGGATCAACGGAAGACCCGGAAGCAGTCGGGAGTAAATGCTCAGCCCATCCACGATCGGCAGTGAGGCCGCCACGACACACCGCCGCATCAGCGCGGATTGCGCCACGATCCGTCCGTCAGGAGCGATCATGAGGGAATACCCCGACTCTGCGCTTCTGGCCAGCGACCGCCGGAACTCCACCGCCCGCAGAATGCAGGTCCGTGCCAGCTGCTCCGTCGCCGGGCCGCGGCCGAACCAGCTGTCGTTGCTCAACACTGCAAGCAGCGTGGCTCCTTCCCGGACGCGCAGCGCCGCCAGATGGGTGAACATGGTCTCGGAGCAGATCAGCACGCCGATCCGCGCTCCCTCTAGAGGCATGGGCGGCCAGCGGCCGCCGGGCCGGTAGTCCCGGGCGTCTCCACGCCACAGCCGCGCCAGTCCGCTCAAGCGGCCCGAAGGCACATACTCACCGAAGGGCACCAGACGCTGCTTTTCATAGGCCCCATCAACACGCCCTTCTCGGCTGATGCCCAGAGCCACATTCCTCGGAGAAGGGTCCGAGCCCGGCTCTTGCGGACTGTTCTGAGCGCCGATGATGGCCGCCATTCCCAGCTCGCGGAACGCGGACTTGAGCGCTTCCAGAAGTGGCTCGTCCTGGAAGGGCAGCCCCGGGCAGGCGGTCTCCGGCCAGAGAACCAGTTTCGCTCCGTGCTCCATCCGCGCACGCGCCGACAGTTCGAAATACACCTGCAAGGTCTCTCGCGGCGGGAGGGGCTTCTCAAAGCCGGGTGCGGTCATGCCCTGTGCCGCTGCCACTTTGAGATGCCCTCGTGCAGGCGGCGCAGTCTCACGCAGCGCCCAACCGGCGACCAGCAGGATCCCCGGCAAGGCGAGGCCCGTCACGAACGCCCCCGGCCTGCGTGAGACAAGAGAAAGACCAGCCGCCAGCCCGCAGAAGGCCACAAGGAACGACAGGCCGGGTGCACCGAACACCGAAGCCCATTGCACTGCGGCCAGATTGCGGGCCAGGGGCCCGGAGGCGGTGGCCATCGCGATACCGGCCGGACCGCTACCCGCCAGCCATTCTCCCAGCGCCACCATTGCCGCCACTCCGGCCGCAGCGGCAAACGGACGGCCGCCCCCGCGCAATCCTCCGGCAACCAGCCCCGCAGGAGCGAGGAACGCCGCCTGCCATAGCGTTAGAATGGCCCAGGGCAGCAGGCCGAACACGGTGACCCACCAGAGTCCAGCGCCATAGCCAATCAGCGTCCAAACCAGCACGCTCGAAGCGGCCTGACGTCTCGAGGCGCCGCCGAAGGCCAATCCCAGCAGCACGAAGGAGAGCCACACCAGCGCGCCGTAATCCACCATGATCTGTGACGCGCCGAACGCCGCTCCGCCGGCCGCTCCCAGCATCAGACGGGCTGGCAGCGTCATCCGGAGCGCCTCCCGACCCTGCTGGCTAGGCGCGCCGGAATGCGGCTGCGGCGCGTTGACGGGCATCCGGGAATCTGGCATACTGACCTGGCTGTCATGATCGAGTTCCGCGGCGTTTCCCTCATCTATCCCAATGGAGTTTTGGCACTGCGCGGGATAAACCTCCGTGTGGAGAAAGGGGAATTCGTCTTCATCGTGGGGCCGACCGGGACGGGGAAATCCAGCCTGCTGAAACTGATCTACCGCGAAGAGGTCCCAACGGAGGGAACCGTGCTGGTGGACGGGCAGGACGTGGGAGCCATCCCGGACGGGGAGGTCTGGCGGCTGCGGCGCAAGGTGGGCGTGGTGTTCCAGGACTTCCGCCTGCTGCCGGACAGGACGGTTTGGGAGAACATCGCGTTCGCTCTCCGCGTCACTGGAGCATCGGCGCGCCAGATCCGCAGACGTGTGCCGGAGTTTCTGGAGCTGGTGGGGCTGACGCACCGGTGCGACTCCTTCCCGTCCCAGCTTTCCGGCGGGGAGCAGCAGCGGACGGCCATCGCCCGGGCGCTGGTCACGGACCCTCCCATTCTGCTGGCGGACGAGCCGACGGGCAACCTGGACCCGGATACATCCTGGGAGATAATGCAACTGCTGGAGCGGATCAACCTGCGGGGCTCCACGGTGCTGATGTCCACTCATGACAGCGAGATGGTGAACCGGATGCGCAGGAGGGTGGTCGCTCTGGATCTGAACGGCATCGCTCGCGACGAGCAGAGAGCGTACTACCATGCTGAATCCGTCCAGCGTTGAGTTCCTGGTAATCGAGGCGCTGGCGAACATCCGGCGCAACCGCCTGATGGCCATAGCGGCCGTGCTGACGGCCGGGGTCAGCCTGGCGATATCCGCGGGGTTCGCGCTCACTGCCATCGCTGTGCACCGCGCCTGCGAGAGGCTGCCCCAGGAGTTCGACATGGCCGTCTACGTCAAGCGCGGCACCCCTCCCGATCGGGTCAGCAAGTTGAAGGAAACGCTGGCCGCCATGCCCGGGGTCGCCAGCGTGACGTTCATCTCCAAGGAGCGCGGCTGGCAGGAGTTCAAACGCTCGCTGGGGCAAGAAATCAGCATGGATGACGTGCTGTACAATCCCGCCCTGGATTCCTTCAAAATCCGGATGTCTGATCCCCGGATGGGAAGGGATCTGCAGAACCGGATCCGCAACCTTCCGGAGGTGGACGACATCCTCTGGCGGCAGAACGAGGTGCGCTTCTTCACTGGGCTAGCGCGCGTGGTCGGCATTGCAGGCGCGGTGGCCACGGTGGTGCTGTTCCTGGGCAGCGCGTTCATCATCGGAAACACCATCCGGCTGGGCATCTACGCCCGGCGGCGCGAGGTCTCCATCATGCGTCTGGTGGGGGCAAGGCCCTCGTTCATCCGGTTTCCGTTCCTGCTGGAAGGAATGCTGCTGGCCGGAGCGGGGGCGGTGCTGGCGCTGGTGCTCATCCGGCTGGCCGGCGCCTACCTGGAGGCGCTGACGGGCGACCTGCAGAGCATCACGCGGTTCCTGGACAGCGGGGTAGCTCCGTGGCAGCTGGCCGCCTTGCTGATGGCGGCCGGGCTGGGGCTCGGGGCTTTGTCCAGCTATCTTTCCATCAGACGCTATCTGAAGGAAAGCTCCCTGGAGGCCGCAGCGCAATGAGGGCAGGACGCCACGCGGCGGCGGTGGCCGCCGGTCTGCTGGCTGTTTCGACGGTCGCGTTTCCTCAGAGTGTTACGGAGTTCAACCGGAAGTTGGGCTCGGTTCAGCAGCGCATCCAGGCGGTGCGGTCCCAACTTGCGGAGGCACGACGGCGCGAGCGGATGGCGCGCAGCCAATTCTTTCAGACGCAACGGCAGCTGAACGACACTCGCCTGAGCCTGGCGGAGACCCGCAGGCAGTTGCATCGCTCGCGCGGACAGCTCCACTCCATCTCGGCAGAGCTCGGGAGGATGGAGGCCCGCCTGTATGAAAAGCGCCGCGCACTGACGCAGCGGCTGGAGGATGCTTACAAGTGTCCGCCTCCCACCTATCTGGTGGCGCTCGTGACAACGCAGGATACTTGGAGCGCCCTTACCCGCACCAAGATGATCCAGCAGATCGTGGAAAGCGACCTTCGCTTGCTGGAGGAGATCCGGGAGTCCCGCAACGAGATCCGGCGCCGGCAGGAAGCCCAGCGCCGCAAGGTGATGCAGATCAACGGGCTGCAGGCGCGGCTTGCTTCCCAGGAGCAGCAGGAGCGTGAGCTGGCGTGGATGCAGCGGGCGCAGTATGACGCCATCCGGCGGGATCGCGTGGCCTATGAGAGGCACCTGGACGAGCTGATCCGTCAGTCCCGGCGCATCGCAGCGATGATCCGGCGGATGCAGGAGACGCCGGAAGGCAGGCGCAGACTGGCGACCGCCTTCACGGGAGGGTTCATCCGGCCCGTCAGCGGCCGCATCACTTCCGGATTCGGAATGCGCTACCATCCCATCCTGAGGAAGACCAAGCTGCACACCGGCGTGGACATCGCCGCTCCGAGTGGCACGCCAATCCGGGCCGCGGCCGCCGGGACAGTCATCATCGCCGGATGGATGGATGCCTACGGCTACACGGTGGCGATAGACCATGGCGGGGGTGTCTCCACGCTCTATGCCCACTGCTCGTCGGTGTCGGTGCGCGTGGGACAGGAGGTGTCCCAGGGACAGGTGATCGGCAGGGTGGGCAGCACGGGGTGGTCCACCGGGCCGCATCTCCATTGGGAGGTGCGCCGCAATGGTCAGCCGGTGAACCCGCTGTGATGGGAAAGGAGGAAGCCTTGCGGCGGCCAAGGGTGATGCTGAACCCGTCGTGCCAGTACGGCAACCGCATATTGGATGATGAGGGGCGAGAGCTTTACAACGAAGGGAAGAACCTCTGGCTCTTCGCCGTTGAGGCCCGCAAAGCACTGGATGAGGACGGCCGTGTGGAGGCGTTCATCAGCCGGGAGTCTCAGGATGCACCCTCCGATCTGGACTCTGAGGCGGCTCTGACCAACCGGCTGGCCTGCGATTGCCTGGTGGCACTGCACTCGGACGCCACTGCGGACGGCACGCCGGGCGGCGGCACCTGGACGTTTTATACGGGCCGGACACATCTCTCCGCCGAGGAACTGGCAAATCTCCCCTACCGTCTGGAGGATTCGAAACGTCTGGCGGAAAGGGTGCAGGGTCACGTGCTTCAGGCCATCCGCTCTGTGTATCCCGAAGTCCAAGACAGGGGTGTCCGGGAACACTGGCACCGCCTCCGGATGCTGCACACGCCGCGCTGCCCTTCCTGCCTGATCGAGATCCTGTTCCACACCAATCCCCGCGAGCGGGAACTGCTGAAGCAGGCGTCATTCCAGTCTCTCGTGGGGCAGGCAGTGGCACGAGCGGTGCTGAAATACTTCTTCGGGGACTGAGACGGGAAGGCCGGTTTCCGGCTGGATCTTCGCTATATCAGAATCAGAGATTATCGTCGCGAGGAGTCGCAAACAAGTCATGTTACGCATCGGCATCGTCGGCAGCGAAAACAGTCACACCGCCGCATTCGCCAAGATCCTGAATGTCCGCAAGACATTGCCCGGGGCGCGCGTGGTGGCGCTGTGGGGAGAGGAACCGGAACACACCCGCAAGGTGGCGGAGAGGTGCCTGATCCCTGAGATCGTCCAGAGCCCGGAGGAGATGATCGGCAAGATAGACGCCGCCATCGTGGACCATCGCCACGCGAAGTATCACGTCCCGGCGGCCACCCCGCTGGTGGAGGCAGGGATTCACGTTTTTGTGGACAAGCCTTTCTCTTACACTGTGGAGGAGGGGCGGGAGCTGCTGCAGCTGGCGCGTAAGAAGAAGGTTATCGTCACGTCGTATTCGTGCGTGCGCTACGCGCACGGTTTCCAGAGGGTGATCCAGGCGCGCAAGCGTCTGGAACCCATCCTGGCTGCTGATTTCTCCGGCCCTTGCAGCATCGAGAGCGAGTACGGGGGTGTGTTTTTCTACGGGGTGCACCAGTGCGAGATGATGGTTGGAGCTCTTGGGCCCGGCGCCGAAAGTGTAACCTTCCACCGGGGCACGGGGAACAGCCATCTGGCCACGGTGATGTATGCAGGCGGTGGTCCGTGCGTCACTCTTCACCTGATGCAGGGATACAAAGGCGGCTTCGGATGGGGGTTCTACGGGGAAAACGGCTCCCTGCACGGCCGGCTGGATTACCGAGGACTGTATCTAAGGGGGCTGGAGGCGTATCTGCGGATGATCAAGACCGGCAAGAACGATCTGACGCCGGAGGAGATGCTGACTCCCGTGGCCGTCCTTTCGGCCATTGACCGCTCAATGGCCTCGGGACGCTGTGAACCCGTCGAGAGCGTCACCATCTGAGCTTGTAGAGCAGAAACACAAGGGCCCCGCGGCAAGCCAATAGCCTTCCGCGGGGCCCTTCTTGTCCTTGCCCCTGGGCCGGACGCCGGAGCGCCCGGACTACCGGTGAATATCTATGATCTCGAGACGCAGAGTCCCGGCCGGAACACGCACCTCCACGACGTCACCGACCTTGCACCCCATGAGGGCTGCCCCAATGGGAGACTCATTGGAGATGCAGTCTTCGGACGGGTCACTCTCAAAGGAACCCACGACCCTGCACTCCCATTCCTCCATCGCGGACAGATCCCGGACGCGGACCACAGAGCCTATGCCCACGTGATCCACAGGGATACCCTCTTCGTCAATGACAGACGCGTGCCGAAGGATGGCCGTCAACTCCTCAATGCGTCCCTCGATGTAGGCCTGTTCGTTTTTGGCCTCTTCATATTCGGAGTTTTCGAGGAATTCCCCGAAACCTTTGGCGTCGCGGATCCTCTCGGCAACACGCTTGCGATCGACCGTCTTCAGCCGCTCGAGCTCATCTTTGAGCTTTCTGAGTCCACCGGGCGAGAGGAGGATCTCTGACTCTTCACGCTGCTTTTTCATCTGCGCATCCTCCTTTTTTCCGTCAGCTCGCTTCCGTCAGGGCCAGCCAACCACGCATTCTGATTGCGCCACTTGCCTGCAATATTCCACGAGCGCCGCTGACGTTTGAGCAACTACTGCGACGGTTGCGCTCGTCAAACACCCTCAACTCTCAGGAAATCTAACGGGCCGCCGCCTGAAAAGGTTTCGGCCGGAAGACCTCCCATCTGAAGGGATACCGTAGTGACGCTTCTGCAATGCGATTTGTTCGCCGGAATCAGGCAAGAGGGGCAAAAAACCGGCAGAAATACCGGAATGGGCGCGATTGGATTCCGGCCGGTGGGCGAGCTGGGGCCGTCACCGGGGCCGTCCATTGAAGGTCTCTTCGACGCAGCCGGAACGGATCACGCCGATGCGGAATGGGCGGCCAACCATCGCCCCACGCGGCTCACAGCGCGCACGCAGGCGTCCAGGTCGGCCGCGGTATACGCCTCATTGATGGCGATATTCACCACCGTCTCAAGCCACGCCTCCGCTTCCGGGCACAGCCCCTTGCGGTAGTCGAAGACCGAGAACGGGTGCGATCCTCTCTCAAAGGCGCTGTGATCGCGGAACAGAGGATACTCGTAGACGCACTGGCCGATGTAGCGGGCGCTTGCAGGCACACCCTCCGCGCGGAGCGCGGCGGCGAACTCGTCCGGGCCGCAGCCAAGCTCCTGCGGGATCACGCGCAATGGGAAGAACCACCAGCTGGGATCACACTCCGCAGTGGGGCGGGGAAGCCGAAGCCCGGGAACCTCCTGCAATCCCTGAAGCAACCCGCTGCACCACTTGCGCCGACGGGCCACGATGTCGTCCAGCTTCTCCATCTGCGCCAGGGCGACTGCTCCCTGCAGTTCGGTCATGCGGTAGTTGTTCGCCAGGAAGAACGCCAGCCGCAACGCCCCCTCGGCGGCGCGCCCGTAGCATTTGTCCGTCGCCAGGCGCAGGCGGCGGGCGAGCTCCGGGTCTGAGGTCACGGCGATCCCGCCGTCTCCGCAGGAGATATGCTTGAACTCATTGAGGCTGAAGCAGCCGATGGCCCCGACCGTCCCCACACTTCTTGCCCGAAAGGCGCACCCGAACGCCTGAGCGCAATCTTCGATGAGAATGATATTGCGCTCCGCGCAGAGCCTGGCCAGGCCGTCCAGGTCGCAGGCATTTCCCCACAGGTGGACGGCCAGTACAGCCCTGGTGCGGGGAGTCAGCACGGCACTGACAGAATCGGGCGTGATGGCGCAGCTTTCCGGATCTACATCGGCGAACACGGGAATGGCTCCCTGCCAGAGGATGGGAACCACCGTGCCCATATCCGTGATGGGCGAGGTGATCACCTCATCGCCCGGCGAGATGCCGGCGGCCATCAGCGCGCAGTGGATGGCCGCCGTGCCGCTGCTGGTGGCCACGGCGTGCCTGCTGCCGATCATCCGGCAGAAGCGCTCCTCCATCCGCGACACCATCCGCCCCTGAGCGTAGAAAAGCGTCTGTTGCTCCAGCGCCTCCTTGAGCAACTTGAGCTCCTCGTCACCGTATCTCGGGCGGCGCTGGAAGCCGTCGCGGCAGAGCGGCTCGCCTCCGGCGATGGCCGGGATCTGCGAGGGGTCCAAGTTGATATCGGTGTCAGTCGGCGCAGGCGGCATTCCTCGTCTCCCTTCATCCACGTAGCTGGAAGCGCACGGGACGTCCGGGCTTCAAGTCCACAATGCACCCCACGAATCGGCGCCCCCACCGCTCCGTCACGAAGCTCGCGCAGGGTCCGCCGTCCAGAAGAAGCTCTCCACCAGAAGGAGCCAGCCACATCAGCGCGGCACGCTCAAGAGGCGCACCCGCCGTGACCCGGACGGAAACCTCGCCCTGCTCTGTCTCATACTTGCTCCATCTGATCTGCCGCCTGGAGCGCTCCCACCGGGAGATCTCGGCCGCAGTGAACCACTCCATGCCGGCCTCCCGGGCCTTCCGCACAGCCGAAAGGAGCGCCTGGCGGACGGTCGGCTTCTTGATGTGGGCGGGATGGAACAGCAGATGCAACACCCCGTAGACCTCCCGAACGCGGGGGATCAGAACGTCCACCAGCTCCTCGGGGGCGAATACCACCAGGTCTTGCGTGGGAGTGGTCAACTCAAGCACGTCCAAGATACGTCCGTCCGGCGCTATCGGAAAGTAGGGATGGCAGGTGCCGAAGTTGAAACCGGCCGCCCCCGTTTTGGACGCCCCCTTGCTCTGGTCCAGCGTGACGCCTGCCGCGGCCAGCCACTCGAAGAACTCCGTATCACCTTCCCACCGCAGATAGTGGTTCTTGTTGCTGACCGGGGAATTGCCCAGAGCCCGGCTGATCTCGTCGTGCTGCCGCAGGAACTCCTCTTTGCTCCAGCCACAGCCCTCTGAAATGGCATCAAAGTGCATGGCCGCCTCGTGGCCAGCCTGCTTCAAGGCATCGATGATCGTGGGCGGATAAGGCGGGAGGATGTTGCACCAGGTGCTGCGGACGCCTGCTTCCGCCAGCGTTTTCAGCATCTCCTCCGCGCAGTCTGGATCGCTCAGATCCGTGTCGTTGGACATATGGGCAATCGCCTCCCGTCCTTCGGGATGGAACCACACGAGGGGCAGCGCGACGTCTGACGCTGCAGCGCAGTCCAGGATGGCACGGATGAGCAGGTCGCGCCACAGGTCGGCTACCGGTCGAAGAAAAGCGCGCAGACCGGGGACGCCGGGGATTTCCTCACGGTCGAAGTCCCAGTCCAGAACCAGTCCGTCATCGCTCTTCAGAACGCCGTCCGAGACCGGAGCCGACCCGTCTGGCGCCGGAACTCCGTCGCGGGTGATAGCAATTCCCTGCTGAATGCGGACCACCGTGCCGGTCAGATCCGGCGCGATCAGCAGACAGCGTCCGGCTCCGGTACGGTTCTCCGTAAGGGCCGGACCCGTCACTCCCCTCTGATGGGCGTCGAGCGCGTGCGCGAGCACACGGCAACCGGCCTCCTCAACCGCTCGTCCATTGAAGAAGTGGAGCGGACCGTCAACACCCGCCGTTACCGGATGCCCTGTATCCACAGGCTCCAGGTAGCCTTCTCCCATGGAGACCGTGCCGGCTGCGAAAGAAGACTGCGTGACGGAAGGCCGGGGACGCACGCCGAAGAGACCTTCCAGGTTCCAGAGTCCAGCGACGCTGATCCAGCTTCCACCGCCCAGCACCCATTGGCGGATCGCCTCGCGCACATCATCCGGCGGAGTTGCCTCCCCGCAGGTCAACAGAATGGACGCATCCGACAGAGCCGATGTGAGGTCTGATGAAGGCACGGTGGAGAAGAACAGACCTGCGTGCTGCAGGATCTCGACGAGGTAGGAATGATAGGCCGATGTCCGGCCCGCGTTCGGGACGGGCTCGTCGGCAAGGCACACAACCAGCGGACAGCCTTCTGTCCCCCCGGAAACGTCCTGAGAAGCCATCACAGGGTCACCTCCGGCGACCGGCCCCGCGCTGGAGAGAGCCGACCGCAGCAGGGATCCGCTTCCACATCCCCGTCGGCGTTTCCTGTCGCGCGCATCCTGTCAGCGTAAGGCAGGACTCGGAGAGGACACCGCAGAAGAACAACTGAGGAACCATTCCGGCGAAGATAAATTTGCTGGAGAGGAAGGAGCGGCCAGAAATGCTTAAGGAATTCCGGGATTTCATCGCCCGCGGCAATGTGGTGGATCTGGCGGTGGGAATCGTCATTGGAGCGGCGTTCGGGAAGATCGTCAACTCGTTTGTCGAAGATGTCCTCATGCCGCCGATCGGGCTTGTGCTCGGCAAGGTGGATTTTGCCAACCTGTTCATAGACCTGTCCGGCAAGGGCTATGAGTCACTGGCGGCGGCGCGGACGGCGGGAGCGCCCACTCTGAACTACGGCCTTTTCCTGAACTCCATCATCAGCTTTGTGATCATCGCCTGGGCAGTTTTTCTGGTGGTGAAGGCAACCAACAAAATCCGGAAAGCTGGGGCGGAGGAAGCGACACAGAAGGATTGTCCGTTCTGCTGCTCGTCCATTCCTCTGGCTGCGCGGCGCTGTCCGTATTGCACCTCGGAGTTGCCGCAGCCTGTTTCCTGATGGCCAGGGGCTCGTTGTCGCGGACCTGCCTGATGGGTAGAATGTAGCGGCCCGTCCTGAGGGCGGGCCGCAAAGCCCTGCGAAGGAGGTGCCGAGCGGTTGAAAAGCCTGTTGACGGGTCTGATGCTGGCCGCGTCGCTGACGTCGCTTGCCGTCGCGGCCACCGTAGCGACGCCGCAGCCTGTCGCTGCGGCAACTCCTCCACCTATTCCCTATTATCCCGGAGGAAGTGTTGAGGTTGAGCTGACGCTCACCTCCGAGGATCTGCTTCCGTATGCCACGGAGCTGGCCCGGACTCTGCTCAAGCAAACACCCGCTCAGTGGCGCGAGACCGTGCTGCAGAACGTTTCGCGGGCTCTGGAAGGGGTCCGGCAGGTGAATTTCGTGCAGATGAGCGTTGCGGGCAGCGCCGATCCCCAGCAGATCGTCGGCTTTTACACTCGCATCCCGGCGAACCGCGGAATGAGCAGGGTGCTTCGCCGGGTGGATACCCAGAAGGGCGAGACCATCCTGGTGTATTCCGGTTCTCAGGGTAAGTCGCTATTCGGGCTGCGGGTGGCCCGCCAGCAGGATGGACGCACCGGCTGGCTGGTGCAGGCAGGCGAGCTGGAGGGAACAGTGAAGCTGCAGCCGCTGCTGGAGTTGGCTGGCCTGCGCTGGAAGCTCTCGGCAGAGCCGCAGGAGCAGCAACTGGCAGACCGCTAAGGGGCTTCAGAAATTGGTGCAAGGAAAGGAGTTCTCAGCATGACCAGAGCAAGGATGCTTGTTATTTTTGCCGTCCTCCTGTTTCCAACTTTCGGGCAGGCGGCAGAGCTGGTGCGCCTTCCCCAGGGGACTGTGGTGCCTCTTGCCCTGGAAGCGCCCCTGACAACCCGTGAGGCTGCCGAAGGCGACAGGGTGGCCTTCCGAGTGGCAGACGATGTCTGGGTGGGCACGAGGCTGGTGATCCGCAAAGGGGAACCCGTGGAGGCCATCATCACCGACGTCGGAAGGCCTGGCGGTTTTGGACGGAGCGGCCGCATCTCACTGCAGTTTGGGAGCGTCCGCGCGGTGGACGGCAAGATGGTAGACCTCATGCCCTGGGACCGCGAAAGGCTGCAGCGCGTGGGTTACGCCGCCGGGGCAGCCGTGGGAGGCGTGGCCGTGCTCGGACCTATCGGCGCTGTGGGAGGCCTGTTCGTAAAAGGGAAGCACCTTGAGCTTCCTGCCGGGCACGTGGTGAACGCAGCCGTAAGGTGGGAGTATGCTCTGGAGGCTCCCCCGCCAGCTTTCCTGACTGCGGAGGAGACGAGCGTTCCTGAGAGCGCCGCTGAGCCCGCTCCACCAGTGCCGCCAGCCGCGCCGGCTGCGGGGGAGTCTGACCTATCCGAGGAGCCAGACAGCGCTGCTGCACCGCAGCCGCCCGCCGCCACGCAGCCGGCAAAGCCCGAAGAGCCTGTCGCGGCGCCCCTTGCGCCGGTCATTCCCATCATCGAGGACGTCACGGACGCGAAGCCGTGACGCAACGGAGGAAGAAGAGCAGTTGGCAAAACGGATAGCGCTGATCCCCGGGGACGGGATCGGGCCGGAGGTCACAGAAGCCACCGTCCGGGTCATCGAAAGCCTGGGAGTCGAAATAGAATGGGAACCGCTGGAGGTCGGAGCGGCAGCGTTTTCAAAGCACGGTAAACCCGTGCCGGACGAGGTTCTCGACCGCATCAAGGAGCTGGGGGTAGCTCTGAAGGGGCCGGCATCCACTCCCATTGGCGGCGGTTTTCCCAGCCCGAACGTGACCCTGAGAAAAGGACTGGACCTCTACGCCTCGCTTCGCCCGGTCCGGAGCCTCCCCGGGGTGAAATCCCGCTTCGAGAACGTGGACATCGTAGTGGTGCGGGAGAACACGGAGGGGCTATACTCCGCGCTGGAGCACCTGGTGGTGCCGGGTGTGGCCGAATCACTCAAGATCTGCACGGAAAAGGCGTCCAGCCGGATCGCACGCTTCGCGTTCGAGTATGCCCGTGCTCACGGCCGCCGGAAGGTGACCGCCGTGCATAAGGCCAACATCATGAAGCTGACGGACGGGCTGTTCCTGGAATGCGCCCGCAAGGTGGCCCGCGAGTACGGTGATATTGAATACAACGAACTGATCATAGACAACGTCTGCATGCAGCTTGTTGTGGACCCCACCCGATTCGACGTCCTCCTGATGGAGAACCTGTATGGGGACATCGTCTCGGAGCTCTGCTCCGGCCTTGTGGGCGGAGTGGGTGTGGTGCCCGGAGCAAACTACGGGAAGAAGACGGTCATGTTCGAGGCCGTCCACGGCAGCGCTCCGGACATCGCGGGGAAGAATCTGGCCAATCCCCTGGGGCTAATCCTTTCCGCGCGGTTGATGTTGGAGCATGTCGGCGAGAAGGACGCGGCCGATAGGCTGAATGCGGCAGTCCTGAGCCTGCTGAGCGACGGAAAATCGCTGACACCCGACCTGGGAGGCTCGGCGGGCACCCGAGAGATGACCGACGCCCTCATCGCTCGTCTCTGAGCCCCTCTCAGGCCCGTTCCGCCAGCGAGTTCTAGAGGTTCGGAAGTCAGCGTTGGAGTGGGCCGCCCCAACGGGGCGGCCCCTGTCGCCTGGAGCAATAGGCGAGAAGCGCGGTCTCAATCGAGAATGTCAAGACCACGCGGATCGCATCCACGGTTTCGGGTCATCCCGCCCCGCTGGATGGCTCAACCACCCCGAGGCGAAAAGAAGGCGCTAGCGGAAGATAGAGTCGGCGACCTGCTGTTTTACGCGTTCGGCTTCCAGGAAGTCCGCCACCCACTGGTAGCCCTGATAGCTCTGGAACATCAGGTCAAAAGCGTTGAACACGTTGGTCACGGGCTCGGCCGCATCTTTCAGCGCATCCTGAATGTTCTCCAGCGCCGTGACGTCCAACTCCGAGATCTTTCGGGCCACGTCCGGATCCGCGGCGAGCTTCTTCAGGTTGGCATAGATGAAAGGCCCCTTGATGAGCGTGTCCACGAAAAGCTTTGCGTCCAGGCGATACAGTTCGCGGTCCAGGTTGTCCAGATTCAGGCGGTTGTGACGCGCCTCGTATGAGGTTAGTGTCTCCTTCGCCTCAGAGATCCCGGCCTGGCCCTCTGACTGCGGAAGCGTCCCCGTCACCCCTCGCGTCCCCCACTGGACCAGCATCCTGCGGGTGGAGCTCCGTCCGGAGGCCACGAAGCCTTCCTTCACCGTTGCTGAAAACCCCTCCACCCCCTTCTTCACCAGGAAGTCCGAGCCAAACCCTGTGAACAGCTCGGGGACCTCTGTATCGACGTTCACAGCTTTCGCGGCGTCTACGCCCTTCTGGAACTGCTCTGCGACGAGCTTCGCAAAAAGCTTGAGCAGACTTTCCTCGAAGGCCTGCCACTGCTGAGGGCTGAAACGCTCCTTCAGCCGGTTTTGCGCGCCCTTGCGAAGCATCTCCGAGAGCTTCAGAGTATCCGTCACAACGGTACTGGCGTTCTTCAGGCTCTCGGAGAACCACCCAGCAGACTCTTCCTGACGTTCGTCCAGCAGCTTCAGATACCGGCACAGGGCGCACAAGCGCATAGCGGAGTAGGCGAGATAGTCCGTGTCTAGCAGCCGGTCGGGATTGCCTTCCGTGCTGGCGGCAAGCCTGCCGGGCAGCTCTGAGGCGAACTCCTGCATGGCCGAGACGTCATAGCCCTTCCTCCCGAAGAACTCCAGATCCCGCGCCCACTCGCCGGCGATGCGCATCAGGTCCTCTTCCAGCTCCAGTAGTAGGGGCTCCGTCAGCTCCATCTCGCGCCCCTCCGTGCTCATCCGGTCGCCGACAAACTCGAAGCGGAAACGCCCGGAGGCATCGCTCTTCCCCGTTCCCAGCAAAGTCCCATCCGAACTGCTGAGGCGAAGCAGCGCCCCCCGAAGCGGAGCATTCTGCCCACCGGGCATCCGCGCCAGAACCGTCCCCGCCAGAACGCCATTGCGCGCGGGGGCGGGAACCCGGAATCCTTCCAGCCGGCGGAACGCGGGTTTGGACACCTCCAGCACATAGACCTCGCCCGCATACAGCGGCACACGCCAGACCGAACGGACGGGGCGGGGAGGATTGCCGACGCTCGCGACAGCGGTGATATATGCGTCCCCTCGCTTGAAGGCCGTGTTGCCTGAGTAAACGTTCGGAGCAGTGTAGGCAAACCGTGCTGTGCCGTCTGCCCCCGCCGTTACACTGTCGCTGCTGAGCCGTCCCCGGGCAGGCAGCTCACGTTCGTCGGCAAACAGCTTCACCTTCGTTCCGGGAAGAGGTTTCCCGGCCGGGTTCACGCAAGCCACCAGGAGCTCCGCCGAGCTTTTCCCGTCCCCGAAAAGCGCTCCCAGCTCTCCGCCGGCGGGCTTAAGAAGGATGCCGCCAAGGGTGACGGAGACCTTTGCTGAGCTTCCGTCCGGCGCTCTGACGACAACGGTATCCTCCCCCGGCCCCTCCGCCGGTGCTGTATACTGCGCCGTAGCCACCCCCGAGGCATCCGTAATGAGCTTTACGTGGCTCAGCTTGCCCCGTGAGCATTCCACTGGAAACTCGCCCTTCACCGGGTGGCCTTGAGCGTCCCGCGCTTCCAGACGGATTGTGCTCTTGCCGCTTCCGTCAGCCCAGAGGGCGGACGGCGTGGCGGTTAACTTCAGGAGGGGCGTCGTCGCGGCCGGGGCCTGCGCCTGCTTTCCCCCGCCCACAGGGGCCGCTTCCAGAATGTCCCGGACCAGCTTTTCAAGGACCTGGGGAGCCTCCTTCAAGTAGGCGTCTTTCTGTGCGGTTATGGAATCCGGCGAAGCCAGCCCCAGATACGGTGCAGGCCATTCCTGCCTCAGGGCAGTGGACCATTCGTAGACATCAGATCCAGCCTTCAGCATCCAATCCAAGTACAGGCTGACTTCCAGATACAGGGGGCCGCGATATGCCAGACACCTCAGTGCCTGCTCATCCAGCAGCGCGCCTTCTCCCGCCTGAAGAGGCTTCATCCCATTCGTCCGTTCCCGTTCCAGCCATTCCCTGCCATCGGCAAACGAGCGCTCCCAACCAAAGATGGGACGCACATGAGCCCGATACCAGAAGTGGTAGGTCGCAGGGACCGGATCCTTCGAGCCGAAAGCCTTCAGAGAGGTGTATCCTCCGTCCAGCATCTGGCACCAACGCGTTCCGCCAGGATCGTTGTAGCAAGTGAACCCGAACAACACAACCGGGTCAGCCTGAGTGGGAGCCGTCCAGGGACGCATATAGTCCTGCAGCAGCCGAGCAGTGGCCGCCGATACTTCCGGCGCGGCCGCAGAGCCGCGCGCGAACGTCGCCAGCGCCGCTGCCGCCAAGGCAGCCACGATTCTCCACCCCGCCTTTTTCATCAGGAACCCTCCATGAGCGGAAAACTGGACGGAGCCGCTCTCTCCGCTCAGGTTGTTCCACTCCCCCGGAGCCGTTTCACACCCCGCCCTCGCGGCAGGGATGCCTGGGGGGACCGAAGCTGACGAACTCGTAACATTTCCTTGAGCAAGGGGCAGTCCAGACGCAATCTACGGGGGGCACCATGGAAATGCTTGTCATCGTCGGCCTGGCACCTGGGGGCTCTTCCTGGCCAGCCTGGCCGATACACGTCGAAAGGAGAGAAGACAATGAGAAGACTGCTCGCCGCCGTTCTTGTGCTGCTGGCGGCATCCGCGTCCTTCGCGTCCGAGACCATCACTCAGTGGACGTTCGAAGGGGACACCACCGCTCCGGCCGTGGCTCTGGTGGGTTCGCCTTCCATCACCCTGGCTCCGGGCATCACTGCCACGTTCGCGGGCGGCTATGCGGGAGCCCCTACCGGCACGTCCGGCCGCGGTTACAACACTGTCCCGTTTGCCGGACTGACCCTGCCGATCACGCCCACCAACCCCGAGCCGAAGACCCGCTGGATTGAGTTCTTCGCGCCTACGACCGGCTACCAGGATATCAAGGTGAGCTATGCCCACCGCTTCAGCAACACCGCCCCGAACACCGCGGTGTTCCAGTACAACACGGGCAGCGGCTGGGTGGACTTCGCCACTTACACGGCTACAGCCGGTGACACCTGGTTCCCCCAGGAGTTTGATCTGTCTGCCATCGCCGCCGTGAACGACAACCCGTCTTTCGCGTTCCGCGTGGCCGCCTCGGTGGATCCTGTGGCAGGCGAGTACCTGCCGTCTCGTTCCACCAGTACCCTGGGCAACAGCGGCACCTGGCGTTTTGACGATGTCACGGTAACCGGCACGCTCATTCCCGAACCGGGCAGCATGGTCGCGCTGGGCGTTGGCCTGGCCAGCCTCTTCGGTGCGATCCGCCGCCGCAGCGCCTGACGCCTGGCGAGACGGCTTGACATAAGCAACCTGAAGAACAAGGGGCCCCGGTAGCGCGGCTGGGGCTCCTTACCCTTCACCAGCAGAAGGGCCTACCGGATGGATTGATAACCGCCGGGAACACCTTCCTTGGAAAGCACAATCTGCCACACCTGCATCCGCCGCGCCCGGAACGATCCCGCACTTCCCAGCAGATACAGCCGCCACATCCGCCGGAACTCGTGAGAGTAGCTGTGCTTGAGCTCCTCCCAGTGCGCCATGAAATTGTCGTACCAGGAGAGCAGGGTGCGGTCATAGTGGGCGCCGATGTTGTGAAGATCCTCCACCACGAAAAGCCCTTCCAGACCCCGCCCGATCTGCTCCAGCGAGGGGATCATTGAGTTCGGGAAGATGTACTTCTCCACCCAGGGATCGCAGGAGTGCGAGGACAGGTTAGATCCGATGGTATGCAGCAGGAACAGCCCACCGTCCTCCAGACACTGATGCGCTTTTTCGAAGAAGATCCGGTAGTGGCGCGCCCCGACGTGTTCGAACATCCCGATGGAGACGATGGCGTCGAAGCGTCCTTCCACATCGCGGTAGTCCATCAGGCGGTTCTCGACAGGCAACCCCTGGCACAGCTCGTTCGCCAGCTCCACCTGCCGCTGTGAAACCGTGATGTTCACGACGCTTACGCCGTAGCGCTCCGCCGCGAACTTCGCGAAACTGCCCCAGCCGCCGCCAATGTCCAGGACCTTCATGCCGGGCTTCAGACCGAGCTTCCGGCAGACCAGATCCAGCTTGGCCTCCTGGGCTTCGTCCAGATTTGTGGCGTCCTTCCAGTAGGCGCAGGAGTACACCATCCGGCGGTCCAGCATGGCGCGGTACAGATCGTTGCCGATATCGTAGTGCCGCCGGCCCACATCGAATGCGCGGGACCTGCGGCCGGGGTTTGCGAACCGGGCGCGCAAGGCGATAAGCATGGTGCGGATGTCCCTGCGCACCGAAGAGGCAAGGCCCGACGTCAACAGCCGGTAGACCAGCTCGTCGATACGGTCGCAGTCCCATTCCCCGGCCATATACGCTTCGCCCAGCGCGAGCGTGTCTCCGTGGATGAGGAACGCGAACACCTCATCGTCGTGGACCTGCACATCCCACGGACGGTCGCCTCCGACCTCGATCCCGGCCGTCCTGAGCGCTTCCGTAACGAGAGACCTGAGTTCCTGTCCAGGCATCGCGGCGCCTCCTTCCCCGGCCGCCTCGAAGAACCGGAGCGGGGGGCGGCCGTGTTCCGAGAGCCTGCGGGACTGGCTTCCCGCAAAGGGCTTATTTCCTCATCTGGCAGGCTCGTTCCTGCCTGAGGGGAGTCAGGTATTTGCCGGACCGGTGCGTGGGGGCGGAGTTCCCTGCGTCAAGCGGCGCAATCGCTCCTTCATCTCTTGCTCAACGCGGGTTCCGGGCTGAAAATACGCGATGTTGTGCAGCTCCAGCGGATCGGTGCCAAGGTCGTACAACTCCGGAATGTTGGCGGTGCCGGGATATTCGATGTATTTCCATCTTCGAGTGCGGACACCCCGAATCGCTGGCCGGCGCCTCGCATCCGGCTCCCAGTCATACTCGTAGAGGAACTCATCCCGCAATGAGATATTGCGCCCGCCAAGGAGAGGACGAAGCGAACGTCCCTGCACGCCTTCGGGAACTGGCACACTCGCCAGGTCCAGGAATGTGGGGCACAGGTCAATGTTCAGGGCCATCTCGCGGACCCGCAAGCCGGGACGGATGAGAGCCGGGAAATGCATCAGGAGCGGGATGCGGATAGCCTCCTCGTACATCGCGCGCTTGTCGCCTAGCCCGTGCTCGCCGAAGAAAAAGCCGTTGTCGCCCGCGAACGCCACCAGCGTGCTATCCAGAACGCCCCCGTCCTGCAGCGTCCGCATGACTCGCCCAACACTCTCATCCACCGCCACCAGGCAGCGGCAGTAGTTGCGCACCAGCTGCGCCATCTCTTGGTATTCTGCTCCCGGCCCTGCGCGCTTGACCTGCCGCAGCCACTCTGGCTTGCCCTCAAGCGTATCGTGGATGGAGGCGGGAGGCTCGAGAACCGTGTCCGTGAAGAGTCCCGAGTGCCGGTGCGCCGGGATGAAATCCGAATGCACAGCCTTATGGGACAGATACAGACAGAACGGCCCCGCAGCTTGCTCCCGCAGCCATTGCACCGCGAGGTCGGTCAGGATGTCGGTGATATATCCGGGGACGCGCTTCGTTTCCCCGTTGATGTTAAGCAAAGGGTTGCGGTACACACCCTGGCCGGGAAACGAGACCCAGTGATCGAAACCGGGCTGCGGGCCCTCCTGGGTGCCCATATGCCACTTGCCGATGAACGCCGTGCGGTAGCCGTGCTCCCGTAGAATGCTCGGGAATGTCCGGGCGTCTGCCGGAAACGGTGTATTGTTGTCCCGCACCCCGTGGCGATGGGCGTACTGCCCGGTCAGAAAACTGGCGCGGCTGGGCGAGCAGAGAGCCGTTGTGACAAAGGCATTCTCAAACAAGGCGCCTTCCCGCGCCAGGCGATCCAGCCGGGGAGTGTGCAGGAAGGGATGCCCGGTGCAGCTCAGCGTGTCGTGGCGCTGGTCGTCCGTCAGGATGAAAACAAAGTTCGGGGGACGCTCCCCTGCCCTCGCACGAATCCCGAACAGGGGAAGTGCAGCGGCGGCTGTCGCACCCTGAACGAAACGCCGGCGGGATAGAGTGGCCTCGCGGCTCATCAACGCATCACCGTCTCGTCTCCGAACGTGCCGTCCCCATCGTAGTCCAATCCCTTCGTGGGCATCAGGATTTTGGCGTTCTGGGGGCGGTACCACTGAACATGCCCGTCCAGAAAGGCGTAGTTCGCACCGCCCTGGTGATTGTTCAGCATCCGGCTGGGATTGATGGCGTCATCTGCCCCCCAACCGTAGCCGCGAGCCCTCCCGTCCGGACCCACGTGGTGCCGAAATGAGCACATAAAGGCCGGCGTGGCGGCAGGAGAGTGGATGGTGCTCATAGGCCGACCCTTGCTCTGGGGAGGCAGCACGTAGAGCGGCGGGTGGACCTGCAGTTCCGGAGTCCCTCCGCGCCTGTCTGCGTAGAAATCCGACGCCAGCGGCCAATCCACCAGGCACTCATTCCACGCATAGGCCATCTTCTCGGAGCAGATGGTGATGTTATGGTCCTTCACGTAAGGGAAGTAAAGCGGCGGAAGGTCCCCGCGCCAGCTCAGATACTGGTAGCTGGGGAGGCGGTCCTTGTAGTCGTCCATATACATCATCACCGATTGCATCAGCTCCTTCTGATGGGCCGCGCATCGGGCAGTGCGAGAGCGTGCCCGGGCGTTGGCGAACACCGGAAAGAGGATGGCCGCCAGGATGGCGATGATGGCAATGACCACTAGCAACTCGATCAATGTGAAGCCAGATGGCCTGGTGCGCTTCAACTCGATGCCCCCTTTCTCGCTTGCAAGAACCCAGCGGACCGGCAGCAGGGGTGCCGCAGGGCCGTCTCGCGGAATGGTATAATAATACCACCTTTCTCCACCATTTCAAGAGGGGAAGCGGAACTTCCCCGCGAAATCCTTCAGAAACAGCCCGGAGATCACCCTGCTTTGGTATTCGATGACGGACGGATTCTTTTCCTGGAACGCGGCGACTGGGAAGATGCCGAAGGCATCCGCCTGTGCCTGCATTCTCCGGTGAAGCGCGGCCCTTGCCTGGTGGTGGAAGAGGACTGGGAGCTGGGCGGTGTGCGTGGCAGCAGCATCCTAAGGGTGGAGGACGAGTTCCGACTGTACTACGAGGTGACGCTGCCGGACGGGCGCCACTGCATGGCTTTTGCCGTGTCCCGCGACGGCGTCCAATGGGAGCGCCCGGAGGTGGGATCGGTGGAGTTCAACGGCCATCGCCGGAACAATCTGGTGGATGTCCAGAATCATCCATTCAACGAGAGCTGCGTCTTCGTGGACCCCGCTGCGCCGGATGAGTCACGCTTCAAGCTGGTGGCGCACTCGCCCTCTCAGGGTGGGATGTTCCTCTTCACCTCGCCGGATGGCATCCGCTTCACGCGCCAGCCGGGACATCTGCTGCGGTTCATCTTGGACAACCATATGACTGCGTTCTACGATGAGCGCGCCCGGCGTTACCGCATCTATACGCGGGGCTGGGACAGGAGCCGCGGGATCCCTCCAATGCCGGGCACTCGCTGCGTCGTAATGGCGGAGACGGCAGACCTTTCGAAGCCTATTCCCGTTGATGAGGACGCACCGGACCCTTGGGAGCCTCAGCCCAAGTGGCTCAATACCGAGTGGAGAGGCATCCGCCGCCTGAACCGCGAGCTTCCCATCGTGCTTGCCTGCGACGAAAATGACCCGGAGCAGGGCGGATTGTACCAGGCGGCGGTGGTGCATTACCTTCCGGACGTCTACGTGGCCTTCCCCAGCTTCTACTTCACCTACCCCTGGCCGCCCGAGGGACAGTTTATCAATGACGGATTGCTGGACATCCAGTTTGCCAGCAGCCGGGACGGAGTGTGCTGGAATCGCGATCTCCGGGATCCGTACGTGCGGCTGGACCTGCCGGACGGCCCGGCATCCAAGATGATGCACATGCTGGCCGGGATGGTCCCAGGCGACGGCCGCGTGCATCAGTACTACGTAGGTAGCCGTCGCAGCCACGGGGAAGGCCGGACAGACAAAGATGTCAGGGTGGTCCACGAGACGCATTACGGCGACCCGATCGCCCTGCGTCTGGAACAGCGGATGGACGGGTTCGTATGTGCGGAAAGCTCTTACACCGGGGGGCGGCTGGTGACGCGTCCCTTCCGGCTGCGTTCGCCCGGGCTCTGCCTGAACATCGACACATCGGCAAGCGGTGTGGCGCGAGCCGCCCTGCTCCGAGAGGACGGAGCACCCGTGGATGGATGCACCCTGGAAGAGTGCGGGCGCATCCAGGGAAACAGCACCCGGATGCCGGTCCGATGGAATGGCCGTGCGGACTTGAGCAACCTCGCGGGGCAGACAGTCAGGCTACTTCTGGAGAGCCGGGCGACCCGCCTGTTCGCAGTGTATCCCTGACGGCGAGGAGAAAATGACCGTTCACGACAGGAACCTGCTTCTCGAGCGCGCCCGGCTGCTGGCCGGCTGGATGCTGCGCAACCAGGTGACGGACCGGTTCGATGCGAACCGCGGCCGCAGCATCCGTTTCTATGACGCAGACACCGGCGAGAAGGTCCTCACCGGAAACTGGATGACGGGATCGTTCCTGTGCGGGCTGCTCGCGATGTGGAAGCGCACGGGCGAGGAGCAGTATCTCCGCGGGGCCGAGTTGGCGGGACGCTACATCCTCTCCCTGCAGGTGATGGACAGGGACGATCCGCATTTCGGAGCCATTCGGGAGATCACACCTCAGTCCATCGAGTTCGCTCCGCGGGACGCCACGAGCGCTGCGTGGGGACTGGTGTGGCTGGCGGAGGCCACCGGTCAGGAGGTCTACCTTCGGGGCGCGCGATTGTTCGGGGACTGGCTGGTGGAGAAGGGAATGTATCGAGGCTGGCCGCTGTACGCCGTCTACATGGACCCTTCCTTGGAGAACTTCTACTCCCGAGGATCCTTCCAGTCCGGCGCCGGGCTGTTTCTGCACGATCTGTTCATGCTCACGGGCGACCAGAAATACATCGAGCGGGGGTTGGCTCCCATCGCCCAGATCTACCGGGACGATTTCATCACGGAAAGCGGCCAGTTGATTCTGGAGCGGGATCCCTTCACGAACTGCATCACCTCTCCGAGACCGGGCGAGGATCCCACCGAGCACCAACACGCGCTGAACGACGACTTCGGAGGAGCCATGATGATCGCCGCCAGCCGCCTGTTCGGTGACGATTCCTATATCCGGAAGGCTGCCCTGTTCGCCCGATGGCTGGCGTCGGTGCAGGACGAAGACGGTGGCTTCGCCGGCGGACGGCATCCGTCGGCGGCGCCGGTGGGCGGGATGCTCTGCCGGGACATTGGAACCATTCTGGGCGAGCCGGAACTCCTGCAATGCGCGGACCGTGCCCTAGGAAAGGTGCTGGCCACCCAGTTTCTGAACGCTGGAGACCCCTGTCTGGACGGTGGCGTCAAGGGTCGCTACGAGGGGAGCCGGCCCGACATCGGCGGCAGGCGATGCGTCAACATGCGCACCAGCGCCTACTCCCTGATGTTCCTCCTGAAGAGCGAAAGCGACCTGACGGACATCTGGCTGGGCATCCACAACCGGCCGTTCGAGGATCACCGCTGGAAGGGTACTCACGGACTGGTCTGGTAGAAGACCAAGCTCCTTTCACAAGCCGGCGCACAGGAGAACGGCGCGGCAGGAGAAACGCACGCGCGGTCCTAAGGTTTCTGATGAGCCGCCCCAGCGTGTCCGGCGCGAACCAGACTGCCGGGAAAAGCGCGGCAGACGTTCGTCCCGAAAGGAGCGTCCCATGGGCAGAAGCATCTGTGTTTACAGCTCTTCCAGCGATCTAGTGGCTGAGTGCTATTTCCAGGCAGCCCGGCGGCTGGGCGAGTTGATGGCGTCCCGCGGCGATACGCTTATCTTCGGCGCGGGATGCATCGGCTTGATGGGCGAGGCGGCCCGCGCGGTTCACGCCGGAGGCGGCAGGGTGGTGGGCGTCATCCCACAGTATATGCGCAAAGAAGGCATCTGCTACGAAGAAGCGGACGAGCTGATCGTCACGAGGGACCTGCGTGAGCGTAAGGCCGTGATGGAGAGTCTGGCCGACGCGTTCATCGCTCTTCCGGGGGGCTTCGGAACGCTGGAGGAGATCCTTGAGATCGTGACCCTGAAACAGCTCCACATTCTGGATCACCCCGTGGTGTTCCTAGACACCGCCGGATTTTACGACCCTCTCAAGGAGTTGTTCGACCACATCTACCGAGAGCGCTTTGCAAGGGAAGAGTCGCGTTCCCTGTATCACTTCGCGCCCTTCCCGGAAGACGCGCTCGCCTACATCGACGCCTACGGCGAAGGCCATGCCTGACGCCGCCAGCGGTTCGGCCCGTCTTATTTCGACAGCATGGACAACCACCAGTGCCGTTCTGGCCGGACTGGCGGATCTGCTGTGGCCGCCGAAATGCTGCGTCTGCGAGAGGGTGGGTTCGCTCTTTTTCTGTGAAGAGTGCCGCCAGACCATCACGCCGGTGGAACTCCCCTGCTGCTACCGTTGCGGCCGTCCTGATACCCGCTCATCCTGCCCGGACTGCGGCGAAGCCCCTTGGCTGCGGGCATCCGCGTGCGATGCGATGCGTCAGGTGGCCCTATATGACGGCGCGTGGCGTGCGGTCATCCACTGCTACAAATACGACGGGATGCGCGTCCTGGCTGATGAGCTGGGGAAGTATCTGACGGACTGGCTGGACAAAGCATCCGTGGTCTGGCGAGAGGTGGACTGCGTGGCGGCGGTCCCGGGGCATTTCCTGCGCCGCTGGAGGCTTGGCTTCGAGCATTCCCGTGAACTGGCCGCGCGGGTGGCACGGCATCTGGGCGTCCCACTTGTGTCTCCTCTGCGCCGTCTGCCGGGCCGCCGGCAGGTGGGGCTTTCGCGGGAAGAACGCCTGAAAAATGCCCGGAAGATCTACACTCTCAGCCGCGACGCGGACAGTGTCTCGGGGCGCAGGGTGCTGGTGGTGGATGATGTGGTCACCACGGGCGCAACGGCCACTGCGGTCGCCGAGCTTCTCCGCTCAGCCGGCGCCTCCGGCGTCCGGCTGCTGGCGCTGGCCCGGAATCTCTGAGCCCTCCCGAAACAGAGCGGGGCGCGCCTGCGGCGCACCCCGCTGACTCCTTGGGCCGTTCGTCTGGCTGCTAGACCTGTTCCGGAACCACGTAGGGCTCGCGGTAGTCACGGGTCATCAGACGATTGGCCCGGTCGTTGTTGACGAAGCGCTCCCGGCGCGGGTCGAACCGCAGGGTCGGACCCACCCGGTAAGACCAACGCTCCAGGTTGATGTTGTTGCTCGCCAGGTGCTCCTTGAAGCGCTCCAGCGCCTCGGCCGCGTCGCCGTCCTCGCGGACAATGCCGGGAGCCACGCTGAACGGCTGCTGCGTTCCCAGCAGATAGCTGATATTGGCCATGTGGCACAGAGCCGCGGAGAGGTGCCCCTCTTCCACGTCGCAGTAGAGATCCTGGAGCCTGCGGCTGCGCACCACGTCCACGAAGTTGCGGAAGTGGTCACCGGTCCCTGTGAACTCCTTCACCTTTTTCCCGTCGTTGTCCAGGACGAAGGCCGAGCTATAGCTGGGAGCGACGAGGATGCCCTCTTCGCCGTACCAGATATTGCCGATCTTTACACCCATCAGGTCCGGCGTGTTCAGGCCGCGCACCTCGAAGATCAGTTTGCAGTCGCCGTAGTCGAAGATGCTGAGCTCCGTGTTGGGGGTCTCTCCGTCATCCCGATAGCCGAACCGCCCTCCCACCGTGGTGACTGAGTAGGGCAGGTGGTGCTTGTTCAGCCCCCAGCGCGCTTTATCCATCTCGTGCGAGCCCTGGTTGCCCAGGTCGCCATTTCCGTAGTCCCACTGCCAGTGCCAGTCGTAGTGGAACTTCTGCCGCATCACCGCTTTCTTGGGAGCAGGACCCAGCCAGATGTCGTAGTCCACCGTGGGAGGCGGCTCCTGCGGCGATGAGACCCGTCCGATGCTGTCACGCTTCTTGTAGCAGAGGCCTCGGGCCAGGCGGATCTTGCCCAGATTTCCCGCGTGCAGATAGGCGATGGCTTCCCTTATGCCGGGGTTGGCGCGGCTCTGCGTCCCCACCTGGCAGATGCGGCCGTATTTCCGCGCCGCCTCCACCATCTTGCGCCCCTCGAAGATGTTATGGCTGGCCGGCTTCTCCACGTACACGTCGCATCCGGCCTGCATTGCCCAGATGGACTGCAGAGCGTGCCAGTGATTGGTGGTGGCGATGGAGACGATGTCAAGGTTCTCCTTGTCCAGCATCTCCCGCATGTCCTGATAGGTTCGGGGCTCGGGAAGGTCGCGCGTGATGAACACCCGCAGCGCCTTGTCGAAGGTGGCGGTATCCACATCGCAGAGGGCTACCACCTCCACATCGTCCATCCCTGCGAACGCGCCCACGTGGCTCATGCCCCGGCTGTTGAAGCCCACACAGCCCACGCGGAGCTTCTCGTTAGGGCTGACCCGGCGCCGCCTGCTTGATGCCGCCCGCAGCGGGGCCGGAGCCGCGGCCGCCGCCATCAGGGCTGCGGTGCTCTCCAGAAACCTGCGCCTTGAAATCTTGCTCATCGCTATCGCTCCTTCTTTTTGCGTTCCCAACGGACGCCGCGGGGGAACGCCGGAAGACGTCCGAAAGCCTGCCCACGTATCCACTAACCTTCTCCTGCATTCCTGCGGTTTCCTGCGCGAGTGGAACAACGCCGTCCTGCCGATAATCTTTCAGACAGGAGGGGAATCCTGGAGCACGCGCGAATGTTAGCCATGGCAGGAGTGCGGCTTCGCCCCACCCTGCGGAAGGTCCGCCATCGGGCGGGCCGGCCGGACAAACCAACCACTCTATAAAGGAGGTGGTGCGTAATGGACCATTACCTTAGAGGTGCTGAGGGCTGAGTTTTAGCCCCTGCAACAGGGGTTCCAACTGAGACCTTACAGGGGTCATGACTCTTCCCTCTCAGTTGAGACACCTCGAAGCAGAAACGGGCCGGGACCACCGGGGTCCCGGCCCTGCTTTCGTTGTGAATGCTCAGCCCGGCGTCAGAGCTCCAGAGCCTGCACCTGCTTGGCATAGATCACGCGGCCGCCGTCGCGTCCGGCAGCTCCGCGCACCTGGACATAACTTCCCGCGCTCAGGCCGTGCGGCATCTCGGTCTTGACGCGCACCGGCGCAACGCTCGCGCCGTCCGTCATCAAGAACTCGTATTCCGAAAGTCCGTCGGCCAACACCATGCCTGCCGCCCGCACATAGATACCGTCCAGCATGGCACCCGCCAGGTTCCGCTGATTGACGAACACGGGTTCCACGGTGATGGTGCCGACGATGTTGTAGGAGTCCACGAGGATGTAACGCTCTCCGCCTTGCGAGGTCTGCAGGGTCCCCCTCACATTGATGAGCGAGGTCTCGTTACCCGAGATGAAGCCTTCGAGGCGTATGCCGCTGGAGCGGTCCGGCTCTTCGATGTAAGCGAATCCGGCGCCGATCTTGTAAAGAGCCTTTCCGTTCAGCGAGACATAGCTGCCGTCCTCCAGTTGTTTCAGCTCTCCGTTTCGGTTGGAGCCGGTCCGGAACTGCCAGACATAATCCTCCTGAAGCTCCAGGCCGTCCTCGGACCTGAGGCCTTGCCTGACCGTTGCAGTATACCATTCGCCACTGGCCAGGGCATAGGCCGGCGTGAAGACGAGCTCATTGAAGTTGATCTGCACATCGCCCTCGACGGGCTGTCCGTGGCTGTTGCGGAGTTCGAAGGAATTCGGCTGCAGCGAAGAGGGATCCATCGAGCGGCTGAACGTGACCACGATGGGATCCGTCACGCCTGCAAAGGTGGCTCCGGACGGCGGCGTGGTGGCCACCACGACCGGAGGATGCTCCGGCTCTCTGAACAGGAAAAAGTACACGTCCTCCACCACCCCGCCGGCGGTCACCGTAACGGGGACAGCGTCCTCATAGCTGTCCGCCAGCGCATACCACTGCGGGCTCATGCCGAAGGACGGCACGAACCGCAGGCGGTAGGTGCCCGGCTGGATGTAGGACGCCGTAAAACCTCCTCCGCTTTCAAAACCCCAGATCTCTACGGTCTGAGCGATGACGCCTGGAGCGGAGTACAGCTCCAGCGTGCCGAACACCTCCGGAGGTCCTTCGGAATCCATGGCGAAAGCTTTGCCCTTGATCATCCCGCGGGAGGGAGCGTTCACCACCTGCAGGGCCCCAACACGGTAGGGAGAGCCGTAAGGGTTCCCGGTGGTGACAAAGTAGATTCCCGGGTTGCACCCTTCCTGGAGCTTTGCGGTTCCGGAGTAGCGGCGGCCGCCGTCGTAGAAGTCGCCCTCCGGCCACCCGTCTATCGGGATGTCCCAGCTCACGCCTGCCAGTGGTGTAGTGCCTTCGGCAAAAAGCGTGATGGTCTGCGTGCCAGAGTTGTCCACCACCGGAGGCGTGGCGCCCACGGACAGGATCTTCGGGGAATCCGGTACGGTCACTGAGACGGGATACTGCTTGCTGTAGCCGTCCGGGAAGGTGGCTGTCAGCGTGGTGGTCCCATTGTCCACCGCCAGGAACTGGAAACCCTCCCAGACGTCGCGGTAAACCGCGAAGACGCTCGGATTGTCGGAAGTCACCTGGACATCGGCCTCATCTATCTCGGCCGGCATTCCGTCCGAGGCCGTGAGGCGTCCGTAGATCTGAACCTTCCCCTGCGAAGTTGCCACAATCTGTGTGAGCGGAGTATTGGACTCTTCGCTTTCATAGAGCTCGAGACTGCTCATGGTCAGCACGTGGAGCGCGAACGGAACGACTCTGGGAAGAAGCGTCCCATCCGTCGCTTGCAACGTCCATTCGTAGGTGCCTGGCGTAAGGCTCGATGTGTCCAGCACGAGGACCGTTCCGCCGCGAGCCTTGACCGGCACGGGAGTGAACCGCACAACCCCTGCCGGCGCCTCCGGGACGCTGAAGTTCACCCCTCCGGCGGTGCTGAAGCCATTCTGGAAGTCCACCCGCACCAGGATTCTTTTCTTGACCCCCTTGATGACGCGGAACTGGACGTCCTGCATCTTCACCGTGTAGTGCGGCGACGTCACCGAGAATGGAAACACACCATCCGAAGCGACATAGGCATTCGTGACCACCAAGGCTCCGCTGGAGGCGGGGTCGGAGATGCGCACGCGGATTTGCGTATCCGACCAGCTCAGCACGGCCACCCCGTGCGAAGAGCCTCCGACCTCCACACCGGAGCCGGTCCCCTGCGAGGCGCCGAACCCGGATCCCGAGATGGTGACCTCGGTACCGTAGGGACCGGCGCCGGGCGTTACGGACGTGATCACCGGCACCGTTCCGAGGGTTACGCCCGGAATGAGCATGCTGACGTTGTCAATCTGGAAGTCGCCGTAGTCCTCCCGCACCAGGCCGAAGCGGATGATCTTGACGGCGTCTGAAGGGATGGCATAGTTTACCTGCCGCGTGACCCATCCCGGCGAGGTGGGGTTCTCCACACCGAACACGCGGGCCCGACGGATTTTGCCCATCGGATCCACATACTCCAGCCAGACGGCGATGGACGCTCCGGGCCCGGAGCCGCCGGACTGGATGTCCACGGAAACAACTGCCGTCTTTCCGGCAGCATTTGTAACGTTCATGTTCTGGAAAAGCACCAGCCCGGTGTAACTCCAGTTTGGCGGTGTGAGCGTGACGAAACGGTTGTCATCCGCCGACTGCAGAGGGTTCCACGGAAAGAGATCCGGGGAGACCATCCAGCCATCCATGCCTGCGTCAAATGAGCCATTACGGATGACCTGGATCTGGCTGTGCGCGACTGTTGCCCCGCTGAGCGCCAACGCGAGGGTCAGCAAGAGGAGAGTTCGAACTCTGCAAGGAAACATTTTCTGAAGCCTCCCGTATTACAGCTCGGGGCTGAGAAGCGGTCGAACCCCGCGCCAAAGCACTTCGACAGGTCACTGCAAGAAATGCAAGACCTGTACTCCATGCCACAAGATACGTCATTTGTGTCAAGCATGAAACTGTTAAGTTTACGAGGTCTGGCGAGAGGAGGCGCGATCATGGACCTGCAATGGGCAATGCCGGGCTTGCTTGCGGTCGGCTCTTTGCCCCGCACCCGTGAGGACGTGGAGCGGCTGATACGCGAGGGAATCAGAGCCGTGCTCTCTTTGCACCCGGTGGCGTTCCTGACGGCTGAAGCCATCCGGGATGCGGGGATGGCGCATCGGACGGAGGAGGTGGAAGACTTCTCCGTACCTTCCGTCGAACAGATGGACAGCATGAGAGAGGACATGGATGCCTGGGCGGATCAGAGGCTCCCCATCTACGTCCACTGTTACGCGGGGATCGGCCGGAGCCGCACGGTGGCTGCGGCCTGGCTGAGCCTCCGGCAGGATTCCCTCGAGGAAGCCTTCGAGCGGGTGGGACTTCCGCAGACGGCCAGGCAAAAGCAGTTTGTTGAGGAATACTTCCGTCTGCGCCGCGGCGCCCACCACCAGGGCTCCGCAGGAGACCGCGGCGCTGGAGCGTAAAGAACGTATCGTGAGAAGCGCCCCGCGGGCTTCCACGGAGAGGAGTGTCATCCAGATGAGCAGGTCAGTCCCGGGTCTTGCTGCAGCGTGCTTGCTGGCGGCATCAGTCGTAGCACCGCCGGGGGCTTCGGCTGAGGCCGAAAACACGGTCGGTGCCGTAGCAGTGGTGGCGAAACACGAGCCGGCGGTGGTCTCCGTAAAGTCCGTGGCCTCCATGAAAACATCCTTCGGAGGGAGGGAGGCGAGTCAGGAGGAGCAGGAGAACGAGTGCACGGGCATCGTGGTAAGCCCGTCCGGTCTGGTGCTGGTCAGTCTGTCGGCCGTGGACCCCTCGGATATGTATGCGGAGTATATGAAGCAGATGGGCGAACAGTCTGAACAGATGAGCTTCACCGCCGAACTCAAGAGCATCACAGTCCGCCTTTCCGACGGCAGTGAGGTCCCGGCGGAGGTGGCCATCCGCGATCGCGACCTGGACATCGCCGTTCTGAAACCGCGCGCCCAGATCCCCGGATCGCTGCCGTATGTGGATCTCTCAGCGTCGACGGACGTGGGGCTGCTGGATGATTTGCTGCTGGTATCGCGTCTGGGAAAGGAAGGAAGCTGGATCGCGGTGGCGGGTTTGGAGAAGGTAAAGGGCATCTTCACAAAGCCGCGGAAAATGTATTTCGTTCCCTATTCGCCCTCCGGTGAGGATACGGATGTGGGTGCGCTGGCCCTGACTCCCGACGGGAAGATCGTGGGAATGCATCTATACCGGCGCGTGGCCGGCGCCGCAGGAAGAGGTCCCAGCTATTTCATGGTGGTGATGCCCGCGAAGGAGCTTCTGGCGGTGGTCCGGCAGGTCCAGTAGTCGGCCGGTTCAATCTTGCAGCCAGCGGTCCAGGTTCTGCTGGACGAATTCGTCGTCGGACAGGTGCGGGTAGGCGCGGCAGACGCGTTCGATCTCGTGCTGCTGACCGGGGCTCAGGCGCTCCCCAGGGTCCAGCAACCATACGCCTTCCAGCAATCCCTGGCGACGGAGCACCTCGTGAATGCCCGCGATGCAACCCCGGAACCCGTTGGCAGCGTCGAAAAAAGCTGCGTTGCAGTCCGTGATCTGATGAGCGCGAGCCAGAAGGTCCGGCAGTCGTCCGCGGCCTTCCGGCCGGCAGGCAGCGTGGCATTCGAGAAGTAGATCCACCGCCCGGCGCGTCCAGACGCTCCAATGCCCCAGCAGGCCGCCGACGATGCGGCGCTCCACGCGCCGACCGTTGCGCGTCAGGACAAAGGGCGTAATCAGATCGTGCACGATGGAATCATCATTGCCTGTGTAGAGAGCGATGTCTTCACGCCCCGCCTCGACTACCGCCCGGATGACATCCAGCGTCTGATACCGGTTGAACGGTGCAATTTTGACGGCAACGACAGAGTGGATCTCCGCGAACGCCCTCCAGAAAGTGTAGGGCAGAACCCGCCCACCCACGGCGGGCTGCAGATAGAACCCCACGACGGGGATAACCTCGCCTACGGCGCGGCAATGGCGGATCAGCTCCGGCTCACCAGCGTCCTTCAGGGCTGCCAGGCTGAGTAGCCCGGCGTGGAATCTCAGAGCTGCCGCCCGCTCCGCCTCGCGGATCGCCTGATCCGTCCGACCGCAGATTCCGGCGATGCGCACCAGGGGCTCCTTACGCCCTCCATCCAGCCGGTCCATCTCATCCGCCGCAAGCTCCAGAAGCGGCCGGAGCAGACCGATCTGCGGGTCGCGGATGGCGAACTGGGTGGTGTGCACCCCCACCGCGATCCCACCGGCTCCCGCATCGGAATAGTAACGCCACAGCGCCCGCTGTCGGCGCTCGTCCAGCTTTCTCCGGGAATCCAGCGCCAGGGGAGACGCAGGGATGACTACTCCTCTCCGAAGTGTGCGCCTGAAGTCAAAACTTTCCATCGCGCTCTTCGAAGTGAGTCGGCTTTCCCAGAGACGCTCCGCCCCGTCCCACCCAGTCCGCCGTCCAGCGGATCACATAGTCCGCAGAGACCCGTGGCCTGCCAAACCGTTGGAAGGCAAGTCCGGCGTTGCTGAGCAGGGCATCCGAACTTTCCTGCCCTCGGAACCGCACGGCACGGTCCATCAGGCGGGCAAACTGTTCCGCTGTCTTGCGTACGGAGAGGATCTCCGGCCCGGTGACGTTCAGGACAAGGGGCGGGGAAGAGGCGAGATCCAGGGACCGCAGGGCCATGCTGCTGGCATCCGCCTGCCAGATGACGTTCACATAGCCCATGGAGACATCCACCTCAGCGCCATCCCGGATCCTGCAGGCGATATCGTGCAGCACGCCGTAGCGCATCTCCACGGCGTAGTTCAGCCGGATGATGGAAGCCCGGCAGCCGGTGGTGCGGCTGAAATACTCGAAAATGCGCTCCCTTCCCAGGGCGCTCATGGCGTATTCGCCCTCCGGGTGCAGAGGGTCGTCCTCGCGCGAACCTCCACCGGCCACCGGAGTCAGGCCGTAAACGTTGCCGGTGGAGAACACGCAGAAACGCGCATCCGGGAAGCGCTCGCACACCAGGGCGGGAAGCAGGGTGTTCATCGCCCAGGTAAGCGCCTCGTTGCCGGTGGTGCCGAATTTCATCCCGGCCATGAACACCACATTCTCAGCGTCCGGGAGCTCCTGAACCTGCCGGCGGTCCAACAGATCGCAGGGGATGGCCTCTACGTCATGCTCCTCCAGTGAGCGTCGCGCCTCCGGCTGCGAGAAGCGCGACACCGCCATCACACGCCGGGCCGATCCGGCCGCATCGCTTGCACGCCGGGCCATGCGCGCCAGGGTGGGTCCCATCTTGCCCCCAGCGCCCAGCACCAGGATATCGCCCTTCAGACGGCGGAAGCACTCCACCAGAGCGTCATCCGGACGGCTGAGCAGCTCCTCCAGTTGAAAGACGTCCTCGATGCGCTCCGGCAGTTGGTCAGGGGTCAAGGCAGCAGAATCCTCCAAATGCGGCCTGGAGGGAGATGCGCCTCAATTTTCAGGCTGCCGAGGCGAGGAGGCATCACCCTCCGCCGGACCGGGGGGTTCCTGCGGCGGGGACTTTCTTGGCCGCCGACCCGAGGAGACCCGGGCTGCCGCAGGCCGAATCTCTTCCGCCTGACGGCCGGACTCCTCCTGCCTGCGCTCCTCTTCGGGCAGCAATATTCGGGTCTCAGCCCCGGTGGAGACAAACACATCCCGATCCCCGGCCTTGAACCAGAACAGGCGGCTGTTGCGGCCCAGGTTGCGAGCGGCCACCAGCATCAGCTCGCCCGTGTCCCGAGCTCCCCCGCGCACAGCGGCCGCGCCTCCCGAGATCTCCCTCAACGCCCTGCGGAAGGAGATCAGCATCCAGAGCCCGGCCAGTACCAGAAGCGCGAGGGCTCCCAGCAAAACATAGACCCACGGTCCCTGAAGCGAAGGCCCTGTCTTTGCCGCCGCCTCAGCCAGCCGACGGGCCTCCGGGCTGATGTTCTCGAGCGTCTTGTCTTCTGGGAAGATGCGCTCGTCTGGCACGGGCTCCGGGGCGGCAGGCTCGGCCACCGGTTTTTCCGCCGCGTCAGGAACAGCCGGTTTCTCTGGGACAGACGGGGAGGGCGTGGCCTTTTCACGAGCAGCAGGAGGAGATGGAGCTTCCTTGGCCGGAGAAGGAGCCTCCTTTGCCGGCGGCGCGGCGGTTCTGGGAGCCGCGGGAGCCGCAGGGGAAGGAAGCGGAGGAACGGTCTTGTCAGGAGCCGCAGGCTTGCCGATCTTTTCCTTCGGTACGGGCACCCGCACCGCCATCCCTACAAACACGCGGTCCGGGTTCTTTGGGTCGGGAAGACGGGAACGGTTCAGCCGGATGATCTCCCCCAGAGGCACGCCGTACTTTTTCGCGACGTCCGCAAGCCCTTCCCCCCGCTTGAGGTAATACACCGTGTAGGACTGCAGCTTCGCGTCGGGCGATCCGGAAGGGGCGGACGGGCAGGGACTGCAAAGCGACAGGAGCACTGCAGCGGCGAGCGCCGCGCCGGGAATGATGGAATGGACCTGCCTGAGCAAACTCATAACCCCCGCATCACTCCTTCTGCACCCCTCCCGGGCATCCCTGCCGGGTCAGTAGATAATACCAGCAGCGCCGTCTCCGCGCAAGAGCCGGCGGGAAAGCCCGGTGTGCCGCTTCCCTTCAGGCTGCTTCTGGCGAGGATCGTTGCGCCGGCTCGCGTACAAACAGCATCGTCAGCACAAACGAGAGCAGCAAGCAGGCGGCGGCAGTGTAGATGGGAAAATCGTGCTGGTGGATGCCGAGGATCGGTCCATCGGCGTGATAAAGCCGCCCGCCGAGCACAGCGCCCAGGATCGCCCCGAAGCCCTGCGCCATCCCGGCGGCTCCCAGCACAGAGCCCCGCTGTTCTTCTCCCACCACTTCGGTCAACAGCGCCATCCACGCCGGGAACGCCAGCAGAAACCCCACCCCCACAATAAGCGCTCCTCCGGCCAGAATATGATAGGAGGGCACAACAGGGACGCACCAGAGCGAAACTCCACACAGGAATACTCCCACGCGCACAGATCTCAGCCGTCCCCACCGGTCGCCCAGCCTTCCCAGCGGCACCGCCAGCAGCCCGATCAGCGCCGCTGGAACCAGAAAAAGCGATCCGAATGTCTTCTGATCAATGCCGAACCGGTCCAGCGCATACAACTCGACGACCGGGATCAGCATCCCGATCCCCAGAAACGTGGTGAACGCGATAATGAGAAGCCGCCACACCATCACGGCCGCCTGAAGCATCGGCCTCAGGCCCGTCCAGCGCTCTTCGATCAAACTTCCCGGGCGTGAGGCAGCCTGTCCCGGCCGCCCTCCGCGCACGAACGCCAGCGCCGCAACTGCCGTCAATGAGAACAGACCAGCCGAGAGATAAAACGCAGCGCTGTAGCTGGGGTTGCCGGGGGAGCTGGCCAGGCTGTTGACCCATCCCCCCACCAGGGGGCCGAACGCCAGTCCGATCATGTACGAGACGTTCAGGACGCTCATGCCGGTACTGCGGTGACGGCCTGCTGTTGCGTCCCCCACTGCTGCGAAGATGGCCGGCCAGAAAGCCGCCGCCCCCAGGCCGTCCAGGATGCGCACCGCCACCAGCAGAAAGGGGTTGACGGTACTGAGAAGCAGCAGAGACGCCGCGCCGCTCATCAGAGGCCCCGCCACCATCAACGGCTTGCGACCGAACATATCGCTCAGGGCTCCCAGGCCCGGTCGTCCCAGCGCCTCGGCCAGCAGGAACGCGCCCATGATGGTTCCAACGTGAGCGCCCAACCCCACCCCCTTGGAGATGTAGGCCGGGATGGCCAGCACGTTGACGACGGCGTAGCTCAGCTCCGCCAGGCAGCAAATGACGGCCAGAGGCAGCACAGGACGGATCCATCCGTCCGGACAATCTTTCATCTCTTCTGCAAAGGTGCCGGTTGCGGAAGCGCGAGTCTGCGTGGCCGTTCTCTCCGGGGAACACGGGGGAAGCGCACACGCCATAGCGTGCCCGCTTCCCCGTGCGTCAATGAGAGCCGTCAGGCTTTGATGAGGATCTCCTTACCCTTCTCGCTGGACTCATAGACCCCGTCCAGGATAAGCTGGGTCATCAGAGCCTGCTCGCCGGTCACCAGCGGATCCCGGTCTTCACGGATGGCTGCGAAGAACTCCTTCAACTCCGCCTCGTAGGTATTGACCTGCGGCAGCATGGTAGGCTCTTCCACGATGACCCGCTGATGGCGCTCCGTATAGATACGGAACGGATCAATATCCGAGCCACCCTCCGTACCAAGGAGCGTGACGTTGAACTCATCCTTTCGGATGTTGGCCACGAAGCTCGCTTCGATGGACAGGGTGGCCCCGTTGTCGAAGCGCACGAAGCCGGCCGCGTAGTCTTCAACAGTGTATTTTTCGGGATCCCACTCGCCCCACGGGTTGAAGATACCCTTGCGCCTTCCAAACTTGGTGTAGCACTGCCCGGACACCGCCACAGGCTTCGGATGGCCCATCAGATACAGGGCCATGTCCAGCATGTGGACCCCGAGGTCAATCATCGGACCTCCGCCCTGCTTGTCCTTCTCAATGAACACCCCCCATGCGGGCACGCCGCGCCGGCGCAGGGCCCAGACGCGGGCATAATAGATTTCGCCCAGTTCGCCCGCGTCAATCATCTTCTTCAACAGCTGAACATCCGGCCGGAAGCGCTGACACTGCGCCACCATCAGCTTGCGGTTGTTCTCCCGCGCCGCCTGCACCATGGCCTTCGCCTCTTTCGCGTTCATCGCGATCGGCTTCTCCACGATGACGTGCAGCCCGGCTTTCAGTGCGTCAATGGTCGGCTGTTTGTGATACAGGTTGGGGGTGCAGATGTCCACCGCGTCCAGCTTCTCGTTCTTGAGCATGTCGCGGTAGTCAGAATAGACCTTCGGCTTGCCCTCGAACAGGTCGGCCGCCTGGCGGGCCGCCTCTTCGCTGACGTCGGCGATAGCGACGACTTCCACGTCGTCCATCTTCTGGAGGGGAGGCATGTGAGCGCCACGCGCAATGCCCCCGGCGCCTATGAACGCGAGCTTGATCTTCTTGGCCACTTGTCTTGCAGTCCTCTTTCCTCGAAGTTTCCGGTCCGCCGGCTGCGGCGAGCGCGGCGGAGCCTCGCCCCGGCCGTCCGGCCGGGGTAGTGGTTATCCGCCGGGCGGCCTGCCTCCTGCGCGCTGTATCACGGGTTCAACCTGCCGCCCCGTTGCCCGCCTTTTCCAGCTTCGCGTAAGCGAGCAGCAGCTTCTTGAGCCCCACGCCACCCGCAAACATGACCGTCACCTGCGCTTCGTCCCCCCGGCCGCTGGCGCTGATGACCACACCGGTCCCGAACTTCGGATGAGTGACTCTGTCCCCTTCCCGGAACGGGGAATCACTGTTGTTGGTCACCACGGTGCGTATACGGGACGCGGCGGCCGCCCATCCGTCCGTCACGGCGGAGGGTGCCTGGCCTTCGGCGAAGTATACCGCCGGGATCTCCTTCACGAAGCGGGAAAGGGTGGAGCGCGCGCTCATCCCGTAGGCCATCCTACGGAAGGCGTAGGTGAAGTGCAACTCCTCCTTCGCCCGGGTCATCCCCACGTAGCACAGCCGGCGCTCCTCTTCCAGCTGACGCGGTTCCGTCAGTGAGCGGGAGTGCGGAAAGATGCCTTCCTCCAGGCCGGTCATAAATACCACCGGGAACTCCAGGCCCTTGGCGGAGTGCAACGTCATCAGCACCACGCTGTCAGCGCGATCGTCCAGGCTGTCCACGTCGCTCACCAGCGCCACCTGAGCCAGGAACGCCTCCAGAGAAGTATCCTCCGCCTGAGTATCGAACAGGGCGGCCACCGAGACCAGTTCCTGCAGGTTCTCGACGCGACCGCGGGCTTCCAAGGTGCGCTCGCTTTCCAGCTCACGCAGGTAGCCGGTACGCTCGAGGGTCTCCATCATCAGGTCGCTCACCGGCAGCTCCGCCGCACTGGCCCTCAGCCCCTCGATCAGATCCACGAACTCCCGCAGAGCGCGCGCCGCCTTGGGCTGAAGGTTGGCCACCGCATCCCGGTCGCGTGCCGCTTCATAGACGCTGATCCCCTTCGCTGCCGCGGTCTCCTCGAGATGCGCCACGGAAGCGGCTCCGATTCCGCGCGTCGGCACGTTCACGATCCGCTTGAAGCTGATATTGTCCGCGCTGTTGGCCACCAGGCGCAGGTAGGCAACGATGTCCTTGACCTCTTTGCGCTCCCAGAACCGCACGCCCCCGATGATGCGGTACGGGATGCGCCGGTGCATGAACACCTCTTCAAACGGGCGGGACTGCGCGTTGGTGCGGTAGAGCACGGCGAAGTCCGATGGCCGGCGGCCTTTTGCTATCTGCTCCTGGATGGCCTGGGCCACCAGATCGGCTTCGTGCTGCTCGTCAGCGGCCTCCCAAAGGGTGAGCGGGCTGCCCGGACCATTCTCCGTCCACAGCCTCTTCTCCGCGCGCCCCTCGTTCGCGCTCACCACCTCGTGCGCGGCGTCCAGGATAATCTGCGTCGAGCGGTAGTTCTGCTCCAGCTTCACCACGTGAGCGTCAGGGAAATCCCTTTCGAAGTTCAGGATGATGCTGATGTCCGCTCCACGCCACGAGTAGATGGACTGATCGTCATCACCCACCACCGTGATGTTGCGGTGCTCCTGCGCCAGCAGCTCCACGAAGCGATACTGGGAGTAGTTGATGTCCTGATACTCATCCACCAGGACGTGGCGGAACCTGCGCTGGTACTGATCGCGCGCATCCTGGCGCTCCTCCAGCAGGCGCACCGCAAACACAATGAGGTCGTCGAAGTCCAGCGCGCGCATCTCGCGGAGTTTGCGCGCATACAGCCGCCACACTCCGGCAACCGTCTCCTCATACACGCCGGAGTGCTTCCGGAGGTAAGTATCCGGGTCAAGCAGTTTCTCCTTGGCGTGGCTGATGGCGGACAGCACACCGCGCGCCGGATAGCTGCGCTCGGGGATGTTCAGTTCGTGCAGGCACTCCTTGATCAGGCGGATCTGATCTTCATCGTCGAAGATGACGAAGTTGCGGTCCAGTCCGATCTTCTCGCCGGACATCCGCAACAGCCTGGCGCAGGTGGAGTGGAACGTTCCCGCCCACACCTCGCTGGCAGATCGCTCCCCCAACAGAGCCTCTATGCGCTCCTTCATCTCGCGGGCTGCGCGGTTGGTGAACGTGACGGCCAGGATCTGATCCGGTCGCGCCAGCCCCTGCTGGATCAGCCAGCCCACCCGGTGCGTCAGGACGCGCGTCTTGCCGCTCCCCGCTCCGGCAAAGACCAGAAGCGGTCCTCCCGGATGGGTCACGGCTTCTCTCTGAGGCGGATTGAGCCCGGCAAGGATGTCCGTCATCGGATGATCGTGAGAAGAAGCGGCAAGCTCACCACGGATCCCAGTGTGGTGACCAGCGTGACCGCCGCCACGAAAGGCCCGTCCGAGCCGCCGCGCGCGGCCATCACTCCGGCGATGATGGAGACGGGCATCCCGGCCTGCAGCAGAGTCACCTGCCGCGCCAGCCCGTGCACTCCGAACAGCGTCAGTATGGCATACATGATGACCGGCATGCAAAACAGCTTCATCGCCGCCGCCACCAGGATGGGCCCCCGGTTCCCCTCGAACGACCGGGCTGAAAGCATCAACCCCACGCTGATCATCGCAAGCGGCAGGGTGCAGGCGCCCAGCCGCTCCAGCGCTCCGGTGATGGCGTCCGGGATGGCCAGTGGAGTGAGCAGGGCTCCCAGAGCCATCGCCGGGATGGCGGGCAGACGGCGCGGTGAGACAACATCGCGGATGGAAGCGTGGCTGCCTCCGTACTTCGACGCCAGCCAGAGCCCCAGAGTGTAGACGGGCAGCGACATGGCGAGTTCGCTGTACATCATCGCCACCACCAGCGCCTGCGGATCCCCGTGGAACGCCGCATCCACCACAGGGATCCCCATGAAAGTGGTATTTCCAAAACTGGCGGCCATCATGAATGCGCCGGTCTGCGGACGGGACAACCTCAACGGCCGCGCAACCTGCCGCGCGACAACAAGGCTGACGATATTCGCCACATTACCCGCCAGCACCACCAACGCCAGCGTCCAGGACAGTTTCTGTCCATAAAAGATGCCGAACGCCAGGGCCGGAACCGTGGCGTAGATGATCAGGGAGTTGATGACGCGGCCATCGGACTGCTGGAGGACATTCAGCTTCCGCAGCAGCACTCCCGTGAACAGCAGAAGAAACACGGACAGGACGGGTGCAAAGGTCTCCATTGTCTGGAAGGGATTGTAGATGCAGCGCCCGTTTGCCTGCCAGATTCGCGGATATCGCTCGCTGGGGAGTACAATGCGGGCAAAAGGCCCAGACCGGGCCGGGAGGGAGTTGACGGGATGCCCCTGTATGAACGTCACGTGTTCGTCTGCACCACGGGGAAAGACTGCCCCAACCGCGGCAGCCAGCAGGTGCGGGACATACTGAAAGCCATGGCGAAGGAAGCCGGACTGCCGGTACGCATCAATAACTGCGGTTGCCTGGGGCAGTGCGGACGCGGCCCGAATGTGGTGGTCTACCCGGAAGGCCACTGGTATGAGGCGGTCGGGACGGAGGATCTCCCGGAAATTCTGGAATCGCTAAGGACCGGCCAGCCCGTGTTGCGCCTGCTCAACCCGCGGCATCATCCCGATGCGCCGGCGGCTGGAGATGCGGCAGACGCCGGCTGAGCCGGCCACGCGCAATGCACATTCTGGCGCGCGCCGCATTGAAGGGCCGCCTCTGTTGAAGGGTCTAAACTTGCAGAGACCGGACAGCAAGGAGGGCCAGATCTGCTGCAGGCCGCTGAAAGCGCCACCGCACCCGCGCGGGACAGAGGGTCGAGGGAGCAGGTGAGCCCGTCCACCGGGACACGGCAGCTCGAAGAAGCCGACGCCGCTCTGGTGCAAAAGGCGCGCAGCGGCGATCTGGACAGCTTCGGCGAGCTGGTGCGGCGTCACGAGCGGACGGTGCAGGGCATCGTCACGCGTATGATCACCTCGCCTGACGACGCCGAGGACGTGGTGCAGGAGGTGTTCGTTTCGGCGTGGCAGGGGCTCCAGAGGTTCCGGGGCGATGCCCGATTCTCCACGTGGCTTCATAGCATAGCCGTGAACGCTACCCTCAAGCGCATCCGCCACATGAGGCGTCACGGGCAGGTCTCGCTGGACGACCCGGAGAGCGGGACCGCCCAGCGGCTGGCGGCGGACGCGACGGGACAGCCGTTCGAGCAGGCGGCATCGGCGGAGGAGCGGGAAGCCGTCCGGCGCGCCCTGCAGAACCTCTCGGACAACCACAGGATGACAGTGGTACTGTATTACTTCGAGGAGCATCCGTGTGAGGAGATCGCGCGGATGATGGGCTGCTCGGTGGGAACGGTTTGGTCTCGGCTCCACTACGCTTGCAAGAAGTTGAAGCAGGAGTTGCGGGATCTCCGGGGCGACGACGGAGCTCCGGAAGCGCGCGGAGGACAACCGGACGCCTAGGACGATGTCAGAGATGAACTGCCGCAGGGCCAGACACATACTGATGCAGGAAGCCGCCGGGGCGCTGGACGAAAAGCGCTCTCGCGCTCTCAGCGGCCACCTGGAGCGATGCCCCGCCTGCGCGGCCGAGCTGGAAGACCTGCGCGAAGCGGGTCGCATCTTCGGCCGCGCCCGCGTTCCTCTCGCTGACCCTGCTCCTTCTGCGTGGGAGGGCGTGCGGGAGCGGATCCTGGCATCCTCCGCCCGGAGACATCTCCCGTCGCGGCGACCTTTGATCCGGGGAGTGGCAACCAGCTCTGCAGCAGCGGCGCTGGCGATCGCGGGGTATTTCACACTCGGGACGTTCACGCCGCAGGAGGGACTTGATTCGCCACCGGTCGCGCTCCGAAGCGTTGCTCCTCAAGAGGATTCGCCGCCTCAGACCCGCCGATCCCAACGCAGCGCACAACCGGAAAAGAAGCGGTCTTTTGCGGCAGAAGAGAAGTCTCCCTGGGCGCAAGCGAAGGTTCCTGTCGCATCACCGCCGGTTGCGGGGAGCTCCTCCGTCAAGCCATCACTCAAATCCGACCGCGCAGCCCCGAGGCGTCCGGTTCCTGAAGCCCCGCCTGCTGCAAGGGTGGCGTGGTCCCTCCCAGATGCATCTGTGACCGAGGAGGGACGCGGGGGGCATGCGGACGCAGAGGCCGCAGGGATAGCGCGAGATTTCCATCTGCGCTCCAGAGTGGTATCAGATCACGAAAAACGGGGCGAAGGACTGCTTTTGGCCGAGCCGCCGGCCGAAGGTCCGGCCGCGGCGTGGACCGGCGGCGTAGAGATGAGCGCCGGACTTGCCCCCGCGCCGGATGAACTGGAAGAGAGCGCGCGGGCGCTGGAGATGGTCTATACCTCGCCGGACGGGCGCGCCAGGACCATCCTGGATTACTGACACACTATGAAGTTTCCTTGCAGGGCGCTGATACTGTTGATTCTGGCCGCAGTTGCAGCGGGCGGGGTGAGCGGTGCAGCACCGATGCGCGAGAATCCGCCGGCAGACGCGGACGCTACCTTCGCCCGGGGCGATTATCCGCGGGCCGCCCGGTTGCTGGAGCGAAAGGTGGAATCCGCGCCGGGGGACGCGGGGCTTCGTCTGGCGTTGGCGGTGACTCTTCTGCAGATGAAGGATCCAGTGCGCGCCATCCCGCACCTGGACGCTGTCTTGCGGATGTTCCCCGGCGCAGGTGTGGTGCGCAGACTGCGCGACTCGGCCGAGAACTCGGCCGTGCAGCGCGGCTTGAAGACGCCCCGGCCGCTGGTCCTGTCGACCCCGAAGACGCCAGAGCGCGCAGGACCCGATACGTCTTTGCAGCTTCTCCGTGACGCGGTCCACAAGCATCCCAGCAACGCTGTACTGGCGAATCTCCTGGCGGATGCCTGCCAGCTCTCAGGGGATCTGAAATGCGCCGAAGAGTGGTACATCAAGGCCAGCGCCCTGGCTCCCCGCTGGACGAAGCCCCGGGTGGGGCTGGCCATCGCCGTGCTGGATTCAGATCCGCCCCGAGCCGCCAACCTTCTGGAAGCGGTACTGGAAACTGAGCCGATGAACGCTCAGGCCAGACTGTGGCTGGGCGATGCATACGCCAGGCTGGGACGCATGGATGATGCAATGCGTTGCTACCGGGCGGCAGAAGCAATCCCGGAGACACGCTCGGACGCGAAGGTGCGCATTGGGGCGCTGTTGGTGCGTAACAACCAGGTACCCCCGCGCGCTCGAAGAGTTTCAGCAGGCTTCGGAGCAGGATCCGGGCAATGTGGCGGCGCTTGCCGGAGTAGCGCAGTCCAATGTGCTGTTGAACCGCCCCGAGGAGGCCCTTCAGGCCATTGAACAGAGCAAGTCTTTGGCCAGGGAGACCGCGCCTCAAACGCGCGCGCGTCTCTACAACGTCACGGGCGCGGTCCAGATCTCGCTCGGCGCGCACGAGTCAGCCATCGCGGATCTCGAAAAAGCGACCAGCCTTGAGCCGGAAAACCAGGACGCCTATGCCTGTCTTGCGCGCGCTTATCGGGAAGCGGGCACCCTTGCGGCGGAGATCCAGCGCCGGGAGCGGCAGTTGCGTTCCTCGCCCGGCGACTGCCGTCCCCTGAGGTTCCTGGCTGAGGCGTACGCGGAGGCCGGAGACCGCCGGCGGCAGATTGCGGTTCTGGACCGGCTGGCTTCCCTGGATCCCTCTGGCGCGTGGCTCTGGCGGATGCGCGAAGGGGAGGCCCGCTGGTCGCTGGGAGAGCGTGATCAGGCGCTGCAGGCATGGCTTGCAGCAGTGGACACCGGCTATCCCCTCCGGACGGAGGCCATTGCACGGAGCATCCTGGCCTTCGGGGACGCTTCCGGATTCGTGACCGCTTCCCTGCAACGCCGCCCCGCGACGGCGCGCAGCCTGCACCTGCTGTATGCCCTGGCGGAGTCCGGTGGAGATCTGCATCGAGCGCTTGAACTGCTGGACCGGGTGATAACCCTGGACCCGGGAAACGCATCTCTTTACGGGCAGAAGGGTTATCTCTTGCGAAAGATGGGACGCATGGAGGACGCGGAGCAGGCTCTGCGGATTCAGAGAAGCATGGATGCAGGTGCGGCTCCCTCCGCCCGATGAAAAAGGGCCGCCCGGCGTTCAGGATCTGTCCGCAGGGCGGCCCGGAGCAGGGATGGTATCGGCGTTCATATTTGGAAAGGCCGCAGCAGGCCGTGGTGGCACGGCGTTCAGGCGGCCTGGCTTTCCATCTGAAGATTGCGCAGGTCGAGGATGAGCCGGACCTCCCCTGGAGACCGGTTCTCCATCCGGGCGATCTCCTCACAGGAGTGTCCAAGATCCGCCAGACGGTAGACGCGCTCCACGGGATCCTGGATGCCCGCAAGGTCCACTTCCGCAGGCGCAGGCTGCGAAAGCTCCTCCTCTGGGGCGTCAACGGCGGGATGGCCCACCTCCGCCCGCGCCAGCACAGCGTCCACCGGGACCGTCTGCGCAAGTTTTTCCAGCACGATCTCAGCCTTCGCGACAGCCAGGTTCACCCGCGCGGTGGCGTCGTCGGCCACCTCCCTGAGATCGGAGATCAGCCCCTCGCACGCCTCCTGCAGCGCCATCAGGTCCGCCGGGGTGAGCGATTCCGAATCCCGCGCGGCTCTGGCGCTGGTCATGGCCCACTGGGCCGCTTTCCAGAAGATCAGCACGAATCCCGCGATCAGAGCGTAGACCGTGAGCTGATAGGTATCCATTGTTGACCTCGTTCTCCTTGAGCCGAAGCCCGCGCTGCTGTCCCTTTCAGGCGGTCTCGTCAATGATATGCTCAGGGGGAGCGCTGTCCTTCGCGCCCTTCTCGTCCCCTTCGGCTTCGTCGCCGGTGTGGCCCCGCCCGCCCAGCGGCGAACGCTCGCGGGCGTCCCGGTCCATTGACCGGCTGGATCCGCTGACCCCTGTAAGGGGCGGCAGCGGAGGCGAAACATCTGTCGGCCTGATCAACATGGCTGCCGGTCCTGTCGGCAATCGCACCTGCGGCGCGGTCCCGCTTCGCCTTGGCGGGGCGCTACGCCGCCATGAACATCACATCAAGCCAGCAGGCCAGCCGGGTCTGCAGCTTCAGCACCGCCCGGGTGTGCAACTGACAGGCCCGGGACTCCGTCACCCCCAGCACGCGGCCGATCTCCTTGAGCGTCAGGTCCTCGAAGTAATACAGACTGATGACGGTCTTCTCGTTTTCCGGCAGCTCTTCGATCGCCTCCACCAGAAGCCGCCGGACCTGCGAGTTCTCCGCCGCCCGCTCGGGGTCCGTACCGGAATTATCGGCGCCCACCCCCGCAAAATTGAGGTCTCCCAGTTCGGAAATGATCTCTTCCAGACTCTGCTGTGCCGATGCGTTAGCCGCCTGCAACAGATCCCCCAGCTCGTCTTCGCTCATGCCGAGTTCGGCGCAAAGCTCCGCGTCGGTGGCCGAGCGTCCTTCGCGCATCTCGATCCGCGCCATAGCCTCCCGAAGACGGGTCTCGTTCTGACGGACCGAGCGGGGCAACCAGTCCAGGCCTCTCAAAGCGTCGGAGATGGCCCCCCTGATGCGCACCGGCGCATACGCCTCGAACGGCTTTCCCTTGTCCGGGTCGAATTTCTCGATGGCGTCTATCAGTCCCAGGACGGCGTACCCGTAAAGATCGTCCTGCGAAAACGCGGCATGCGGCGGCAGGCGCAGCCGCTCGGCCCCCGCTCGCGCCAGATAAGCGTAACGCTCGATCAGCTCCAGGCGGGCGTTTTCGTCGCCCTGTCTTTTGTAGCGCGTCCAGAGATCGCGCGCGTCAACGGTCCGTGTGGTGACAGCCATCAGCCGGCATCCTCACCCGGGGCGGGAGTCTCGCTCCTGCTCCCCTGCTCCAGAGACAGCACCAGCCCGCCGAATACCCCCGCCACGTAGCGGACTGCGAAGAAAACGGCGATGGACTTCAGGACGGAGATCAGCAGATCCTGGCCCCCTGACACGCAGACGAATAGCGTCACGGCAAAGCAGCAGGTGGCGAGCATGGTACCGATCCACGCGTAAAGCGAGCGCATTTCGTTCACCTTTGCCTTCCTCCGCCCGTCTGTACTCCCGCTTTGCTCATCCCATGAGCTCCTCCATCACCCGCAGCGCAAGAGACCGGGCGTCTGCGGGCATCAGTCCTCCGGCAAGCTCCTGTCCCTCAGAGACGAAGGACACGGCGGCCGGAATCTCCTGAGAGATGGCCAGCAGAGGGATGCTGCTGCCTGCTTCGTCCAGCTTGGTCAAGATGACCCGCTGCGGATCCAGCGCCGAGAACGCCTCCACGGCGATTCTGCGAGCCTCGCAGGAGATGTTGGCGGGCAGCACCAGGTGCGCACTGATGCGGCCGTCTCTAAGGAGCGACCGCAGACCCTTCAGAAAGCCATCGTCGCGCGGCGGGCCCCCGGGGGTGTCCACCAGAACGATATCGTGCGAGGAGCAGCGGTCCAGGGCCTCCGAGAGCGAGGATGCATCCAGGCACAGCTCAAAGGGAGTTCCCATGGTGGAGGCGATGCGCTGGAGCTGCTCCGGCGCCCCGATGCGCACCCCGTCGCAGGAGATGAGCGCCACGGAGCGCTTCTCCCGGAACCGGTAGGCTGCGGCCAGACGGGCGGCGCAGCTGGTCTTGCCCGCTCCTGTCGGACCCACCAGCGCCCAGACAGCCGGCCCGCTTTCGGGCAGCGACGGCGGAGCGCAGGAGAACAGGCATTCCCACTGCGCAGCGGCCTCTTCGGGCGAAGAGCATTCCTGAAGCGACCGGGCGATCTGCCCGGCCAGAGCTGCATCCACGCCTGCGTCCCGCATTCTGCGCTCGGGACCGGGAGCCGCTTTCGTGTGAGCCACCAGCACGCCCTCTCCCACCAGAGAGACCAGGGCTTCCCGTAGGGCGGCCACTTCGGCGGCCAGAGCCGGCGATGCTTCCTGATCCCGTCCCGTCTCTGCCTCACGCGGCGCAGGCGGCTCCGGGCCGGTAAGCACCGCCGGTCCCGTGTCCACCGCGGCCACCAACTCCACCCGCGGCCGCCCTCCGGTCCGCGCGCCGGGCAGAGGACGCACCTCGCGCGTGTTCAGGATGACGGCGTTGTCACCCAGCTCCCGGCGGGCCTGCTCCATAGCCTCGCGCAGTGTGTCCGCTTCAAACTTCCTGATCTTCATATTCGACGCTCACCATTCCCAGCGATTCGATGTTCACCCCCGCAGCGATCTCGTTGTAGGACAGCACCACAAGCTGCGGGAAGTTGCGTTCCACAAGCCTTCTGAAATGCAGCCGCACCGGAGGGGACACCAGCGCGATCGGCTGACGCCCCTCGCGGGCCATCTTCTCCATGCAGTCGCGGGTGGCCAGCAGCAGCCGCTGCAGCAGGGAGGGGTCTATGATGCAGCGCGGGCCGTTCTCGGTCTGGCGGACGGACTCGGAGAGCAGCTTCTCCAGCTTCGGATCCACGGTGAAGACATACAGCCGTCCATCCGCCTCCAGGTGCTGCCGGGTGATCTGCCTTGCCAGGCGCTCGCGGACGCGCTCCACCAGGATATCGGTATCCTTGGTCAGACGCGCCCAGTCCGCCAGACACTCCATGATGGTCACCATGTCGCGCACGTCCACGCGCTCGTCCAGCAGCCGGGCGATGACCTTCTGCACCTCGCCCACCGTCAGCAGACCGGGCACCAGCTCCTCCACCACCACCGGGGCCCGCTCCTTGACGGAATCCAGCACAGCCTGCACATCTTGCCGCGAGAGTATCTCGCCCGCGTTCGAGCGGATGACCTCGGAAAGGTGGGTTATGATCACTGTGGTACAATCCACCAGCGTGCAGCCCAGCGACTCGGCCACGCTGCGGTCCTGCTCGGCGATCCAGACAGCCGGCAGTCCGAACGCGGGTTCCTTCGTGCGCAGCCCCGGCAGATCCAGCGATCCTCCGGCGGGGTTCATGGCCAGAAGCTGCCCCGGATAGGCCTCGCCACGCGCAACCTCCACGCCCTTTAGCCGGAAGACATACTCGGTGGGGCGCAGCTGCAGATTGTCCCGCACCCTTATGGGAGGCACCACGAAACCGGACTCGGAAGCCAGCTGACGCCGCAGCGCGGTGATGCGGTCCAGCAGGTCTCCGCCCTGTGTGCGGTCCGCAAGAGAGATCAGACCGTACCCGATCTCCACCACCAGCGGGTCCACCCCCACCAGCGACGCCAGGTTCTCCGGGGCTTTGGGAGCCTCGGTCTTCTTCTCCTCGGCGGGCGGAGCCTCGGGCGGTTTGCTGATGACCATCGCGAACAACCCGGTCAGGGTCCCCACCAGCAGGAAGGGTGCTTTGGGGATCCCGGGCACCAGTCCCAGCGCCAGGAACACGCCGGCCGCCGTGGCGATGGCTTTCGGCTGCGCCAGGATCTGGCCCACCATGCTCCGGCCCAGGTTCACATCCGAAGAAGCGCGGGTGATGATAAGACCGGTGGCCGTGGAGATGAGCAGCGCGGGGATCTGCGTCACCAGCCCTTCACCGATGGTCAGCAGGGTGTAGGTCTGCAGGGCGGTGGCCAGGTCCATCTTGTGCTGCAGGATGCCCACCGTGAACCCGCCCAGGATATTGATGATGATCATCACCACCGCGGCGATGGCGTCTCCGCGGACGAACTTGCTGGCACCGTCCATCGCGCCGTAGAAATCTGCCTCCTGAGCCACCTTCTCGCGCCGGGCGCGGGCCTGAGCCTCGTCTATGAGCCCGGCATTCAGGTCGGCGTCAATGGCCATCTGCTTTCCGGGCATGGCATCCAGCGTGAACCGGGCGGCCACCTCCGCGACGCGGCCGGCGCCGTTGGTGATGACCACGAACTGGATGATGACCAGGATGATGAACACCACCAGACCCACCACATAGTTTCCGCCCACCACCACGGAGCCGAAAGCGTGAATGACCGCCCCGGCCTCCGCGTGCAGCAGAATGAGGCGTGTGGCCGCGATGTTCAGGGCCAGCCGGAACAACGTGACGATCAACAGCAGCGACGGGAAGCTGGAGAAGTCCAGCGGGCGGACGGTGTACATCGTCATCAGCAGGATGGTGAGCGCCATCGTGATGTTCAGGCTGAGCAGCACATCCAGCATCCATCCCGGCAGCGGGATGACCATCATCCCGACGATGAGCACCGCCCCTACAGCGGCCACCAGGTCCGTGGAGATCATCCCCTGCTGTTTAGCGCCGGACTCACGCATGGCAGTCATCCCTCACAGGCATCAGAGACTTCGTCCCTTCATGCGGTAGACGGCGGCCAGAACCTCGGCGACGGCCTGGTACAGCTCCAGAGGGACTTCCTGACCCACTTCCACACTGCGGAAGAGGCTGCGGGCCAGAGTGACGTTGCGGATGACGGGTATACCGTGCTTCTCCGCGATCTCGCGGATCCTCTCGGCGATCAGCCTCTGACCCTTGGCCAGCACCTTCGGAGCGGCCATGGTGCGGGCATCGTACTGCAGGGCGACGGCGATATGCGTGGGGTTCACCACCACGACATCGGCCTTCGGCACGTCGCTCATCATGCGCTTCATGGACATCTCGCGCATGATCTGGCGGATGCGGGAGCGTGTGGTGGGGTCTCCCTCCGTACGGCGGAGCTCTTCCTTCAGCTCCTGCTTTGTCATCCGGAGCTCCTGTTCGTGCTGGCGGCGCTGGATGAGGTAGTCGAAGGCCGCAATCACCAGAATGACCGCGCTTGCTCGGATCACCACCTTCCACATCACCGCCCCGACAGCTTTGACAATGGCGTCCCAGGATGCGCCGGGCAGGCTTGCAAGCAGGGCGGATTCCTGCCGCAGGGTGATCCAGATGACGTATCCCACCAGCAGGATCTTGATGAACGAACGGCCCAGTTCGATGAGCGAGCGTCTGGAGAAAAGCCGCTGGATGCCCTTCACCGGATCCAGCCGCGAGAGCTGAAGGGCCATGGGCTCGCTCGAGACGACCAACCCCACCTGAGCCGCCGTCCCCACCAGGGCGACCGTCATGCCCGTCAGCAGAATGGGCAGCAGGATGGCCATAGACACTTTCACGGCATCAAGTCCCAGCTGCAGGGCCAGCTCCGGCGTCAGATCCCGGGCGGGCCAGGCGGTGAGACCGATGCGGAATGCCTCCCGCAGGTTCTCCAGGATGTGCGGTCCTGTGAAGCGCAGCGCCACGAGCCCGGCGATCATCGCCAGGCTGGAAGAGAGCTCCACGCTCCGGGAGACCTGGCCTTTCTGGCGGGCCTCGCGCCGGCGGTGCTCCGTGGGTGGTTCGGTCTTGTCTTCCAGAGGCACGATCCTAACCCCCCATCGCCCTGGCGAGCGCCATTGCGTCGCCGTAGATGCCTGTCATCAGGCGGGCAAGCACCACTCCGATGACCGGAAGCGCCACCAGCACAGCAGCGACCCCGATGCCGATCTTGACCGGAAAGCCCACCATCAGCAGGTTGAGTTGCGGAGTGGTGCGCGCCACCAGCCCCAGACAGATGTCGCAAAGCAGAAGAACGCCCAGAATCGGTCCGGCGATCTTCAGCGCCGTCAGAAAGACTGTGACGAAGACCGCGGTCACCGGCTCCGCCGCGCGGGCCAGTTCGGCATCGGCTCCCGGCCCGATGACCCGGTAGCTGTCCGCAAGGGCGCGGATCAGCCAGTGGTGCGCCCCGCTGACCAGGAAGACCATTGTGGCGAACATCTGCAGGAAGCGGGCCATCACGGGCATCTGATTGTTGGTCACCGGGTCCACAATGCCCGACAGGCCGAACCCAATCTCGTGGTCCACCAACTCTCCCGCGGTCTGCGCGGCGCTGATAAGCAGGACGGAGAGATAGCCTATGGCCAGTCCGATGGCCGCCTCACGGGCGAGCAGCGCCACGTATTCGATCCTGCTCATCTGAAGTTCCTGACTAGCTCCCGCAAGCGGAGCAACGGCCATGGTCAGACCCACCGACAGGATGATGCGCACCTGCGCCGGAACGCGGGCGTGGCCGAGGATGGGAGCTACGGAGAAGATGCCTGCCACCCTTGCCAGCACCAGCAGGCTCCCCGCCAGATTGTCCGTCCAGGCTTCCAGCATACGGCGGACCTGTTTCTTCCCTAGCGCACCAGATCCGGGATGCCCGTCAGAAGCTCCCGGGTGAAGCTAACCAGCACCTTCAGCAGCCACGGACCGAACACCACCCCCGCAAGCACCACGGCAACGATCTTCGGGACAAACGATATGGTCATCTCCTGGATCTGCGTGGCTGCCTGGAATACGCTGATGACAAGTCCCACCACGAGCCCCGTCACCAGGAAGGGGGCGGATAGCACGAGAGCCATCGAGACGGCTTTCTGCCCCATACTCAGAACCGCGGCATCCATTGTTCTCGGGCCTCAAAACCTTTCCCGGGACCTGTGCCCCGTCGTCAAACTCGCCTGACTGGACCGTCAGCGGAACGATAGCGAGAGTGATTGGACGATGAGCTGCCATCCGTCCACCAGCACGAAAAGCAGGATCTTGAACGGGAGGCTCACGATTACGGGGGGGAGCATCATCATGCCCATGGACATTAAAGTGATGCTCACCACCATGTCGATTACAAGAAATGGAATGAAGACCACGAACCCGATGGTGAAAGCTGTCTTGAGCTCGCTGATCAGGAAAGCGGGCGCAAGCACGTTCATCGGGATGTCATCCGGGGTCTTCGGCTGCGGCAGCCGGGCCAGCTTGACAAAAAGCGCTATGTCCTGCTCCCGCGCCTGGCGCAGCATGAACTCGCGGACCGGTTTGGACCCTGCCTCCACCGCCTGGTCGAAGGTGATCTTCCGCTCCAGATACGGGCGTACCGCCTCGGAGTTGACGCGCTCCAGGGTGGGACCCATCGTGAAAAAGGTCAGGAAAAGAGCCAGCCCCAGCAGCACGGCGTTGGGAGGCACCTGCTGCGTTCCCAGCGCGCTCCTCGTCAGCGAAAGCACGATGACGATGCGAGTAAAGCTGGTGCACATCAGCAGGATGGCCGGCGCGACGGACAGGACCGTCAGCAGCAGGAGCAGCTGGACGGCGGAGGAGACCTCTTCCGGGCTTCCGGCAGGCTCCACAGACACGGAGAGCCGCGGGATGGGCGGTCCGCCGGCCTGCGCTAGCGCGGGAGCGGCGCAGGCGAGAAGCGCCGCCAGCCACGAAAGGCAGGCTGCGATCCGGCGCAATCTGCGCGATGTCCGGACAGTGCGCTTCATAGGCCGACCCGCGTTCCGCAGACCTCCTAGCTGGACCGTCCCGCCTGAAGGCGGGCGCGCATCTCATCAATGAAGGAGCTGGTCTGGCGCAGCTCGCCTGAGACGGCACGGGCTGGAGATGCCGCTTCCAACCGGACATCTGTCTTCCGCGACGCCTTGCCGGTGAGTTCGCGCAGCAGACCCGGATTCAGCAAGCCGGAGAGCGAGGGCGCATCTTCACGCGAAGGAGGTGCGCCGACGGCCTCGCCCTTGCCGCCCACTTCGGAGAGGATGTTCACCTGCCCCTGCGCCGTTCCGACCAACCAGCGCTGCTCGCCGATGCGCACCAGATGCACCGCCGCGCCTCCGCCAAGAGGAGCGCTCTCCTCCACCTGAAGGAGACGCTCGCCGAATTTCAGCGGCCGGCCCGTGCGCGAGTAAAGAAACTTGAGCGCCACGATGGAGAGGTACGCCAGCGCCAGCACAAGCGCCAGGCGCGCCAGCAGCCCTGCCACGCTGCCCGCGATTCCCAGCGCGCGGCGCAGACCATTTTCGCCCCGCGAATCCGCCTGAATCTTGCCTTTCTGGGAAGCGGATGAGGAGGGTCGCTCGACAGGGGCTTTCGGGGCGGCAGCCGTAGCTCCGCCAGCCGGGGCGGCAATGGCCGGTTGGGGTGCTGCGGGCGCGGACCCAGCGGCCTGCGGTGCCGTCTGATGCTCGGCAGAGGAAGAAACTACCCGACTGACACGCCCGCCCTGCAGATGTGATCTGCCCGTACTCCGTCTCCAGCCACTTGGGCCGCTCACGCGCGCGGGCTGGGAGGCGGGCTGTGGAGCCGCAGCCGGCGCGGCAACCGTCGCGGAGGACGCCCCCTGCCGCGCCTCCGGACGCACCACGGGGGTTGTCGCCGCCGACTGCGCCGGAGCCGCTGGCGCGGTTGCGACAGGATGAACGACGGGAGGCTCCGCAGGCCGGTGCGCCTGGGCGAGGCAGACGCGCGCAGCCGCCACGAAGAAACTAGCAACAATCAGAATCCGCAGACTACGCAACGCGATCCATCCTTTCCTCGGGGCTGACAACCTCGGTGACGCGGACGCCGAAGTTCTCATCAATGACCACCACCTCTCCACGCGCGATAAGCTTGTTGTTAACCAGAAGATCCACGGGCTCGCCGGCGATCTTGTCCAGCTCCAGCACCGATCCCGGCCCCAGCGAAAGCGCCTCCCGGATGGTCATCTCCTTGCGCCCAAGCTCCGCTGTCAGCTGCAAGCGAATGTCCAGCAACAGATCCAGCGACCGGGGCGCGCCCTCCACAGCTGCCGCGGAGCCGGGAAGCGGACCGAACTGGACGCTCTGGGCCGCCGCGGCGGGAGCGGACGTCCGGGCGCCGAGGACGGAGGGCTCTTTCTTCGGCTGACGGGACGCGGCGGCCTGCGCCACAGGCTGCGGTTCGGGCTCCGGAGCCGGAGTTGCGGCCGGAGTCTCTTCCTCAGCCTCGCCCTGCTCGCTGACGACCTCCAGCTCCGGCGTGGCCTCCGCCTCGCCTTGGGGCGCTGCGGACTCTTGATCCCCAGCTGCCGGAGGCTCCTGCGGTTGCTCCTGCTGACCGCCTCCACCGGCGGCTTGCGCCAGCAAACGATCTATCTCTTCCTGCGAAAGCGGATCGCCCATTCGACGTCTGTCCCTCTCAGCACCGGCCGGGCGGGGCGGGAACAGCTTGGCGATTCCGGCGGCTGCGGCCGCCGGCTGGGCAGGCTGCTCCCGAACCTTTGAAGCCCGGTCTCTACGGTTGCCGTGTTTTTGCTACTTCTCGGGGTCTTCCCGGCGCGAAGGTCAGGCGCCGCCGGCCGGAAGGCGGGGCGCGCTCGGATGCTGCGCCGGGTCTTGAAGTGGGGCGGACGTCATGTCCGTTGTATCACTGACCCGCCCCCTTTGAAGGAGGCGGGCAGGCGGCGTCATCTTGAGCTCGATCGCCCACCTGACCCGTGATATCTGGTTGTTGTCCGGTTGCCGGGCTCCCCTTGCTCCTCTGCGGGGAGCACCGGCGGATTTGCCGCACGGTCCAGCGGAATCTTCGGCTGGTTCAGGCGGCTTCTTTATCCAGAACCTGCGTGTCCTGGCCCACAGTGCGCGTCAGCTGCACGGCCAGCTTGCGGCCCAGCACGCCCGGGACCGCGTGAAACTTGGGCACCCCCTGCACCGCCAGTCGTATCTCTCGGTCCACCGGCTGGTCCAGACGCACCGTATCGCCGGGAGCAAGATCCAGGATGTCCCGGAGCGTGACTCCGGCAGTTCCCAGCACCACTGTGGCCACCACCTGGCTGCCCTTCAGGTGCTGCTCAATCTTCGTCCGCTCATCCGCGCGGCTCTGAACCGCCTCCCCTCTCTGACCCAGCGATGAAAGCAGCGCCTCCACGCCGGAGATGGGAATGCACAGGGAGATTAGACCCACCTGCGAGGCGGTCTGCAGCTCGAAGCAGACGCTCACCATCCGGTCTTTCGGGCGGGCGATGGGGTTCACCATCTGATCGCTTCCCGCCCGCTCCAGCGAGCATTTGACCTCTGTGAACTGCGCCCAGGCGCTCTGATACTCCGAGAGCGCCGTCTTCAGGACACTCTCCATCAGCTTCAGCTCGATGGGTGTCACCGGCCGATTGGTGATCTTCGGCTCGCCGAAGCCCCCAGTCATCAGGTCCACCAGCACGAAGACGATGTTGGGGTTGACCTCAATGACCGCCTTCACCCCAGCCGGTTCCAGCTTGAATGTGGACGTAAGGGTGGGGTTGGGGATGCTCTTGAGATACTCCTCGAAACTGCACTGGTCCAGCGTGGTGTGCCGGACCTCCAGCGTGCTGCGAAGGGTTGCGGAAAGGCGATGGGTCAGCGACGATGCGAAGCTGTTATGCACCGCCTCCAGCTGCCGCAGCTGCTCCTTGGAGAACTTCTCGGGGTGCGCGAAGTCATACAGCCGCACCTCGCGCGAGCGGGTGCCCTCGCCAGCCTTCCCCGGCGACGCCCCACCCGATGAATAGACGGAAAGGAGGGCGTCTATCTCCTCCTGAGACAGTATTCCAGACACTCTATCCTCTCCGTAATCAAGCGGCGCAGGCCGCACGGGGGCCTGCCGCCCCGGTCATTGCATCGCAAAGCTGGTGAAGTAAACGTTCGAGACTTCCAGGTCCTTGACGGCGTGCTCGATGGCCTCCTTGATCTCTTTCTTGAGCTTCTCCTTGCCCTCAGCACTCAGCAGTTCGCGGTAGGTGTGGCTGCTGGTGACGCGGATGATGGTGTCCCGGATAACCGTTACCTTCGGGTCCTCGCCGCCCCCGCCGTGACCGCCGTGGCCACCTCCCGCAGCGGCAACCTCACCCTTGACACCCAGGCTGACCTCCATCTTCAGATAGCGCGCCGAGTCTGCGTCAGCCAGGTTCAGGATGAATGGCTCAAGCGTCATCAGATGCTCCGGCTCAGGGGGAGCCTCCTTGTGTTTATCGTCTCCGCCCTTGCCTTTCAGGACGAAAAACCCTGTGCCGGCAAGCGCCAGCACCAGGACTCCGGCGAGTATGAAGATGGGGATCTTGCCGTTGTTGCCGCTCAGCATTCGTCTCATGTGCCGATACCTCTTGGTTTCCTGCGCGGGTGGTTTCCGGTTTGCGGGCGAGAAGCGTATTCCCGCAGCCGGGTCTTCGCCGTATCTATCGGCAAGAAGGCGCTGCTCCTGCAGGGGAACGATGCCGGGAGGTGAAAAATCAGCGCGGGACGGAAGGCGAGGGATCTCCGCCCACAACCGGGCGCAGCAGGACGATCTCCACCCGGCGGTTGCGGACACGGCTGGCCTCGCTGGCATTGGAAGCGGCCGGATGCTGGTCGGCATATCCCGCAGCGGAAAGTCGCCTCGCAGGGACGCCATACTCAATGAGAAACCGCACCACTTCTGTAGCGCGGGCGGTGGATAGCTCCCAGTTTGTGGCGAACGGACCGGAACGCACCGGCAGGCTGCAGGTGTGCCCTTCCACGCGCACATCGTTGGGCGTTTCGCGAATCAGAGAGGCGATCCCTTTGAGGATCTCCTGCGCCTCCGGCCGGATCCTCGCCTCCCCAACCGGGAAAAGCACGCGGTCGGAGAGCAGAGTGATGACTAACCCCCGCTCATCGGATCCCAGGAGGATTTTGCCCTCCAGCCCCTTACGCTGGATCTCACTTTTCAGGCCGCGTATGAGGGAATAAGGAACTCCCGCCACACTTCCCCCTGCCTCCAGCGGTCTGATGCCTGCTCCTCTCGATGCTCCTTGGGCGGTCAGCCCCCTGCCCTTGTGCTCTTCGCCAAAACCGCTGCGGATGGAGAGAGCAACCTCCTGAAAGCGCGCCAGATTCAGGATGGACATGGAGTAGAGCATAATGAAGAAGGCCATCAGAAGGGTGATCATGTCAGCGTAGGTCAGCAGCCAGCGCATCGGCCCTCCGCTGTCGTGGCCTCCTTCACCCGCCGGTTTCCCCGCTGACAGCCTGGCGCGCATCTCTCAGGCCGCCCGTCTCTCCGTCTCGCGGGGATTCTCTTCGCGAAGGCGCGCGGCCCGGTTCTGAAGATCCGGGGACAAGAACGCCAGCATCTTCATCTGCACCATCCTGGGATTGTCTCCGGACTGGATGGCCAGCACGCCCTCGATGATCATCTCGTAGATGGCCGCCTCCTGTTCGGAGCGGTAGCGCAGCTTGTTGCTGATGGGCAGGAAGAAGAGGTTGGCCAGCATTACACCGTAGAGAGTGGCCAGAAACGCGGCCGCGATGGCCGGGCCCATCTTGCCGGGCTCGCTCAGGCTCTTTAACATGTGGATGAGCCCCATCACCGTCCCGATGATTCCCATGGTGGGGGCGAATCCTCCGGCGGTGGCCATCAGGTCCGCTCCGCGGCGGTGGCGCTGGAGCATGGAGGCGATGTCTGTCTCGAGAATTTCGCGGATGAGCTCGGACGGCGTGCCGTCCACCACCAGCTCGATACCCCGGCGCATGAAGCGGTTCTCCAGCCTGCGCGCGCTGGCTTCCAGTCCCAGGATCCCCTCCTGCCGGGCGCGGCGCGCAAAGTCAACCATCGTGTTGACGACAGCCAGCGGATCCATCAACGGAGCGCGCAAACCCAGGCGCAGGTAGGCGGGGAGCCTGCGGATCTCTTCCAGGGACACCGTCACGCAGGTAGCTCCCAACGTTCCGCCCAGAACGAGCACCAGAGGAGAGACCAGCACCAGATCTGCGGGGTGTCCTCCCTCCAGAATGAGCGCCGTGAGCAGTGCTCCCCACGCCAGTGCCAGCCCAGCGATGGTAGCCAGATCCACAATCCCGTCTCGCGTCCTGCCCGGACGCTGGGGGCCGATAACCTCCCGCCGCGTGTTACGCCGCATGGCCGCTCTCCCTTGTGGCCGTCAAGGGACCGCCGCTAATGCTTCTGCGGAAGGCGATGATCCGCTCCACGACCTCCTCCACGGACTCCCGGACCATCAGCTTGCGCCCTGTGGTCAGGCTTATGACCGTGTCCGGCGTCTGCTCGATGAACTCGATGAGGTCGGGGTTCACCATCAGGGGGGAATCGTTGATGCGTGTCAGCTCTATCATCCGCTCACCGGCGCTGGAAGGGAGCCGGGCCGGCGGCCCGGCTCCCGGTCAGGAGATTCTCACCATGGTTTATCGGCTATCAGGTCGGGCCCGGCTCAGGGTGTCACCGCTTGAGCTGGACCAGCTCCTGCAGCACCTCATCCGACGTCGTGATCAGCCGGGCGTTCGCCTGGAAACCACGCTGCGCCACGATCATGTTCGTGAACTCCGTTGGCAGGTCCACGTTGGAAAGCTCAACAAATCCCGCGGTGATGCGGCCGCGGCTTCCCAGGGAGGGGATTCCCACCTGCGCCAGCCCGGAGTTGGAGCTCTCCAGCCACAGGTTGTTGCCGGCGCGTGTCAGACCAGCAGGATTGCGGAAGTCCGCCATCGCAAGCTGCGCCAGCGACTGGGTGATTCCGTTGGTGAACCGGCCGGAGATGACGCCATCCTTGCCGATGGCGATGCTTTCCAGGGTCCCCAGCGCCAGACCGTCCTGCCGGAGGGCCTGCACGTCGGGAGCGCCCGCCAGCTGGCTCATGTTGGACAGATTCACCCGGAACACAAGCGGGTTAATGGCCCCGTGGGGTGCGGCCAGCGTCAGGCTCACCCCGATGTCGGTGGTCAGAGGCTTGCCGTTGGCGTCGAATCCGATGGTGCCGCTGCCCATGGGCACACCGGTGCCGTCCACGGTGGTGTATCCCACGCCGAAGACGTCCTGCAGAGTGTATCCCAGACCCGTGGAAAGGGAGATGTTGCCCCCGCTGCCCTTCACCAGCGACTGCAGACTGATCTTACCGCTCGTCGCGGTGGCTGTAACGCCGGCACCTGCCCCATTGATCTTCTGGGCCACGGTTGCCGCCGTGTCGGTTGGCAGGATATTGATTGTCACACCGTTGATGGTCAGCGTGTTCGGAGACGTGGGCGGCCGGAAGAAGTTACCGGAACCGGAGGTGGAGCCAGCGCTGAGGCCCAGGGCGCTCAGGGCGGCCGCGTCCGAAGACGGAGAGATCCGAATGAGGCTCTGGGAGCCCTCTGTTGTATTGGTCAGCACGAGTCGCCCGGACCCATTGACTGATGCCGACACTTTCAAGGGAGGGGCAACGCTGGCGAACGCCGTATCGATGGCCGCAACCACCTGACTGGGAGTCATCCCGTTCGTGAGAGTGGCGGTGGCGATGGTGTTGCCGCTGCCATCCAGGAAGATCAGGTTGGAAGGCGCGGCCAGGGAGATACCGCCAGAGATGTCCTGCGTGCCGGTCACCTGCGCCGCCGAGGTGGGACCGGGAATCAGCGTTGCCGGCGTCGCGGGCGCGCGCTCCGGGGAATCCGCGAACCAGAGCCAGTTGCTATCCTGATTGGTCTTCACGAAACTGATGACCAGTGGATGCTTGACGCCCTGGCTGTCGAAGACCGTCACCGACATCTGCTGCATCGTGCCGGGAGAACTTTCCGCGTTCAGGTTCCCGCCCACCTCCACCAGAGATGTGGCGCGGGCAAGAGCGGTTTGGCCGATGAAAATCTGTATCCTGGAGCTAGGCTCGATCAGTCGGGTGGTGTCAATGGCCCCCGTCTGCGGATCGGCGGTCCACCCCAGCACATAGAGCCCGGTTCCTGTCGAGACCAGGTTGCCCGCGGAGTCGATGTAGAATGAACCATCCCGGGTGTAATACTTCTGCGAGCCGTCGCTAGTAATCAGGAATCCGTTGCCCTCGATGGCTACGTCCGTGCTTTTGTTGGTGGGCTGCATGGAGCCCTGCCTCAGGTCCGGATCGGCGGAGCCCACTGAGACGCCCAGCCCCACCTGGAACGGGTTGGTCCCTCCGATACCGGTCTGGGTGGGTTGCGTTGCCGGGCGAAGGGTCTGAGAGATGGCATCCTTGAAGACGACCCTGTTGGCCTTGAAGGCGATGGTGTTGACGTTGGCCACGTTGTTTCCGATGATGTCCAGCGCCGTCTTATGCGCCTGGACCCCGGAGACTCCGTTGAACATCGCTTGAAGCATAATGCGACCTCCGAAAGGAACCGGTCGCGCCGGTTCCCGCTGCGTCCTTCCGTGAAATCCGTGCGCTCCCGCCGCCGCAGGCGGAAGCTCGCTCAATGAAAGCAAACGGACTCTCTGGCGGGAACCTTTAGGGGCAGCAGGCGAGAAGGCAAAAAAGCGACCGCCGCCGATGCTGGTGAAAGCACGGCGGCGGTCCGGTCAGTCAGTCGAACGCGGAACAGTCCTGTTTGTTACTTCCTGCGGCGAATGAGCACCGTTCCCAGGCCCAGGGACAGGGCCAGAATGCTTGCGGGTTCGGGAACGCAGCAAGCCACCACGTTGTCAACCGAGAGGGACACCGGCTGGCCGCTGACGGAACCCAGCTTGATGGCCACAACCATCACGCCCTGGCTCACTACCATTCCGCCGTTGCCGGTCGGCAGCGGGCTCAGGCCCGCAGGCTGCCAACTCCAGGCGGTCGGCGGATTCAGGCCCCAGGAGTCCTTCTTGAAGGAGATGTCAGACGCCGCGCCGGTGTCAATCTTGTTGACGATGGCCGCGTCCGGAGTGCCGGGAGCCACGCTGAACAGCATGATTTCCGCCCAGCCGGCGCTGGCGATGTCGCCATTCCAGAGCGCATTGACCGTCGCGTAGTAACCCACCGGGCAGTTGAAGGTCTGGTACCAGCCGAAGCTGCCCTGGCCGCCCTGGGCAATGGACAGCGTCCCCTCGGGCGGGGTCGGTCCGCCGGTGGTCACTCCCCAGCTGATGCCGTTGCTCCACGGAGCAGACCAGCGGGTCCATCCTGTCTCGCCTGCTGAGAAGTCACCGTTGATCAGAGCACCCGCGAAGGCGGAGCTTCCGATCAAAATCATCAATGCAGCAAGAAGAAGAACCTTCTTCATTCCCTTCACCTCTGTCTTTCTCTCAAACGGAAGACACTGTCATTTCCACACCGCCCGGATAGCAGATCTTCAGCAATCAGCCGTCCGGGCGGCGCGAGTCACATTCTCTATTTCCTGCGGCGAATGAGCACCGTTCCCAGGCCCAGGGACAGGGCCAGAATGCTTGCGGGTTCGGGAACGCAGCAGGAAGTCAGGTTGTCGACGGAAAGGGATACGGGCTGGCCGCTGACGGAACCCAGCTTGATGGCCACGACCACCCAACCCTGGCTGGTGACGATGCCGCCATTGCCGCCAGGCATCGGGCTCAGGCCTACCGCCTGCCAGCTCCACTGGGTGGGCGGATTCATCCCCCAGGAATCCTTCTTGAAGGCGATGTCGGCCGCCGCACCGGAGTCAATCTTATTGACGATGACCGCATCCGGAGTACCGGGAGCCACGCTGAACAGCATGATCTCCGCCCACCCCGCGCCGGCGATGTCGCCGGACCAGAACCCGTTCACCGTGGACACCCAGCCCACGGGGCACTCATACACCTGATACCAACCGAAGCTGCCCTGGCCGCCAGGAATCAGGGAGGCCGTAGCCTCCGGAGCGGTGGGACCGTTGCTGGTAATGGCCCAGTTCGTGCCGCTGCTCCACGGAGCAGCCCAGCGGGTCCAGTTGGCCTCCCCCGCGGAGAAGTCGCCGTTCACGAGAGACGCGAAGGCGGAGCTTCCCACAACGACCATCGCGGCTGCTAGAAGCAGAACCCTTCTCATCTTTACCTCTTCCTTTCCTCTGTCTCCTTTTTTGGCTTCCCGGCCTGTCCGGCGTCCGGGTCGCCGTCGCGCGGCTGCGCTGAGAGTCAACCAGAATCCGCAGAGGCGGACGATCTTGTCCCCTCTCGTCGCTCAGAGAGCCCGCCGCAGGCTGCCGCGCATCCGACCATTCTCCAGACGCAAAACTGCGCCGTAACCTAACAGTAACTCTCTACCCCTGCAGTGTCAACCCGACCGGACGCAAATCTAGCAATTGTACGGGCATGACCGTGTGAAAATGCGCAGCCAGAGAGCCGCGCAGTAAGGCGGTATTGCTGTGGTCAGGCAGAGCCAGAACGCCGGCTCGGGACCTGACAGGGCAAGTGAGTCTGTCAGGAAGATGCGCAGCGCTGACAAGGCCAGCCACCCCCAACCTGCAAGCCGCAGCATTTTGAGGGCCGCCGGAGAGATAACCGCCGATTCACCCGCAGGATGCGCCCGTCGCGTAACAGCCAAGGCAGCAAACCACGGAGGCAAAAGCGCCGCGGCGGTGAGCGCCAGCACACCGGGAAGGCTTTCCGTCTTCTGCAGAAGCGCAATCAGGGGCCACTGCAGCACCGCGGCAGCGCACGCTCCGGCTGTGAAGAAAAATGGGTTCAACGCTGTCCTCCGTGCGGTCGCCGCGCCGAATCAGGCAAAGTCGCAGAGACTCTCCACATACTCCCGGCTGCCATCCGCCGCCCAGGCGTCTAGCTCAGCAGGATCCTTGAGCTGCTGTCCCCGCATCCGGGGCACCACCAGATATCCGCAACGCAGGTCCGGAAGCGCGGTCATGTCACCCCACAGCTTCTCGAACTGCGCCACTGGATACACATCCTCCTGACCGTGACCCCAGCGATACTTCACATCCTTGATGGTCACGTAGGTGGGCAGCCTCTGGGCGACGCCCCGCACCGCGGCTGCGATCATCTCCTGCGGCCCCGCCAGGTCTTCGCGGCTCAGGCCGAAGAGGTCCAACAGGGCGTCTATCTGCACCCACGTTGTCAGCGTGTTGTAGAACCGCAGATCCAGCTCCACGTCGTCCCGGGGCTGAGCCAGTCCTTCCAGAAGCCGGACCCGGCCGTTCACACGCGCCAGACCTCCTCCCCGGTCTCCTATTCTGCGCGGCACCACTTCAAAGGTCAGGGCGTTTCCAGACTCCAGATGCCATCCCAGAGCCGCCGGATCCAGATCCGCCCCCAGAGTATCAATGTTGTGCAGCATCAGGGTCTCCACCTGAGGGTTCTCCGACAGCAGGAGACTCAGGATGCCGTTGCGCAACATGTTGGGGACTTCGTACCAGTGCCCGGGCGGGTTGAACCGCTGCAGCGGCAGATTGTCCGTGTAATCACTGCCCTCGCCCCGTGCACGCGCCCAGTCCATCAGGGCGGCCCGGGCCGCATCCCGCACCTTCTGCTTCTGCTCGTCCAGAATCTCCTGCGGCTGATCCTCCCACATGAAGACCAGGTCTCGGACCATCGGCACCAGTCTCTGTCCAATGGACCGCCCCCGCGACAGATAGACCGGCCCAGTGTATCCGCAGTTCGCCGTCCGGTCCAGATAGCGCTCCAGGGGACCATGCGTCAGGTAGCTCGTGGACACGGCGTGAGGCGGAGTGGCGCCGTACAGACGCGCCGCCCGGCGGCTCTTGGCCAGATGGATCTCCAGGAACGTCCGGTGCCGGCCTCCCACCACCGCAAAGGGGTTGATGGCCTTGATAACGCCCGCACCACCCGTCCATCGGCTGCCCACGCCGCCAGCCAGCGACAGCACCGCCACCCGACCCTCGCGTAAGGCTTTCTCCCCGGCGGAGCGATACCCACCGCAGTCCCGCAGGAACGTTACGTCCTCATCCCGAACGTCGGCCACATCCGTCTCCAGAGGAAGGCGGTTGCGCGCCAGGCCGATGCGGCCCGCACGCAGGTCGGCGCGCACCTGCTCGTGATGAATCGGATCGAAGCCGTTCTCACGCTTGATCCGTTCGGCCTCCTCGTCCCATCGGGCGCGATCGCCCTGAGGAGCAGCGTCAGCGGCGCGGAACAGAGCGCTGACCACTGTCTGCAGAAGCCGAAAGCTCTCCCCGCGCTCCGGGCAGCGACGGGTAAACAGGTCGAACTCCTCCCGCCGCTCCGGAGTCAATCCGTCCCTTTCCCCGCGCGCCAGCGCCGGGAGATGGATTCCGTAGTAGCGGTCCGGCATCAGCGCTTCCTCGGCGCGCGAAACCCATCCCACGCTTCCCTGGCTGTTGATGCGGAAGCGGTAGACCAGCGGCTCGATGGCAAATGGCAGCGCGTCTTGTAGCTCGCTCTTCAGAGAGCGCATGATCTCCAGGACCTCATCGCGGAAGGTATCGGACCGCGAAGGATCCACGAACATGGCCATACCCCCGCCGGACATTCCGCCCAGCATCAGGAATCCCCAAAAGTCCGGACCCAACCGCTCGCGCACCCGCGCGATCAGACCCTCAGTGAAAGCATTGGTCACCCAGGGAATGATGGTCTTCAGAGGGCCGTCCCAGTTGCGCGTGGTGCATGCGGCCAGACCCCGCACGTCACCTTCCTGCAACCGTTCAAGGATCTCGTCGAAGATGCGCCGAAGCTCCTGCCGCGCGCTCCATTCCGGTTCCTTGCGCAGCAGATACCGCTCCGTGACCATCTCCAGAATGGGGCCGACGTTCTGCGCCAGTCCTCCGTGCACCACCACCAGCGACTCGCATATAAGCCGCTCCAGGTCAGGGTGCACGCGGTCTGGTCCCAGTAGCGTGTGACGCGGAAGCAACCGGCCCGCGCTGACGCCGTGCTCCGGGTCACCCGGCTCCGCGAAGGCGCCCTCGATCAGTTTCAGACCTGGCCAGATGCCCCCGGAGTCCTGCCAGCCTCCGCCCGATCCGCCCAGCCACTCGCCCAGGATGGCGCGGGAGGCCACCACCCGCCGCTCGCTGGCCGTCAGCGGTCCTTCCAGTGAAGATGCCTGCCCCGTGGCGCGCATCAAGGCCGCGATGATCCCCGCCAGCAGATTGGTGGAAACGGCCAGCCGGGAGCCCTTCGGAATGTCGTTCACGCTGGTGACCAGCTCGAACCCCATCCCGGGGCCGATAATCCGCCCCAGAACCTCCGGCAACGGCTGGCGGCAGCCCTCGAAGGACGGCGGCAGAATCCCGGAAGCGATGATCCCCGCCTTAAGCAGGCTGAGATAGTCGTTGCCGAAGTTGAAGAGGTCGGCAAAATCCGTGACGTCCTTCGTGGTGTTCAGGTCCACGCTGGTCAGCCGGACCACCGGCTCCGGGATCACGCGGAAGTAGACTTCAATGGGGGAGCTGACGTCCGGATCACGCCCGTGAACCCCTAGGTCCACCGAGATGTTGAGGACCCGCGCGCCCTCCGGATAGTCCATCCCCAGAAAGAAGATGTCCGACCATCCGCTGTGGCTCAGATCCAGCCGCACCGGCGTGGTCTCGCGCAGCACAGGATAGAGGCGGCAAGCCCGCTCGCGCCGCAGAAGCTCCGGCCGGATGCGCACCGGGTGGTCCTCGGAATGCGCCACCCGGAACATCCATTGATTCCCCCGAGTAGCGCGCACACTGCGGCGCACCTGGTCCGCCAGAGTCTGGAAGGTTAGCTGATGATACGCCGCCGCCAGCGCACTGCACAGAGCTCCGTTCGGCCCGTGCTCGCGCACGGCTCCCTGAAAAACGGCGATGGCTTCCTCGAATCTCCGCGACAGCAGATGCTCGAAGCCGGCGAACGGGACCTTCCCGGCGTCAGGGAGCTCCGGCGATTCCATCAGATAGAACCGGTAAATATAGTATAGGTAGCAGCACGCGCGAACCCGTTCGTAAAGGTTTCCGGCGGTCTTGCGAAAGGCGTCCAGCTCGCCACACACCTCCAGCATCCGCCGGGCATCCATCCCGGCGACAAGGTCGTTCAGGGGTCGGTCGCGCTCCGCCCTGTCCTGGGCGGTTATCGTCTGGAGGAGGGGGTTCATACGGCCGTCTCCGAGCCTGTCCCGTCGCGGCGGCGCGATTCAATCAGCAACTCCACCACGCTCGCCAGGGCCTCATCAGCGTCGCGGCCGGCCAGGGCAAGCGCCAGCTGCGCGCGCATGAGTCCCAGCTTCTGCCCGATGTCGTAACGTGACCCCCGGACCTCCAGCGCCAGGTATTTCTCCCTGCGCGCCAGCTCGTCCAGCGCGGGCGTCAACAGACACTCGGAGCCGTCCCCCAGACGCTCCTCCAAGATCTCGAACACTCCGGGTGTCAGCACGTGGATGCCGAAGAAGCAGAGGTAATGGCCGGTGCGCAGCCCCGGCGTCACCAGCTCCAGTTCCGCCGTGGTGATGGAGGGCTTCTCAAGGATGTGCTCAACCTGGTAGACCCCTGGCATATCCTCCACCCGCCTTCCGGCCAGCGTCCCAAAATTGCGGATGAGGCTTTCGCGGGTCACCTGCACCCCTGAGACCGAACACTCCTCAGCCTGGGCAAGCGAGGTGATCTGCCGTGCGCAGCGGGCATCCGGCCGGCTGGAGATGTAGACATGGTCTTCCAGAAGCAGCAGGAAGGGCTCGCCTGCCGTAAACTCGCGCGCGCAGTAGACTGCGTGGCCGTATCCGCGGGGCTCCTCCTGCACGGTGAAGTGGAGCCGCCGGATGAGATCCTCGATCTGCTCCGCCTGCTCTTCCGCCCACTCGCTGCCGCCATGTGCGGCCAGAAGGTTCTCGCGAAGGCGCCTGAGCTGCGCGGGGTATTCCTCTGGGTCGCCCGGTGCGCAGACGATGCAGATCTCCTCCGCTCCCGCCGCGATGGCCTCGCCGGCGATGAGTTGAATGACCGGCTTGACCACCCCGTCCAGATCGGCGACGGGCAGCATGGCCTTCTGGACAGTGCTGGCAGCGGGATAGAGACGGGCTCCCCGCCCGGCTGCTGTGATGACGGCTTTCCTGACATTCATCATGCGGTGTCCCCTGAGAGCTTCCGTGGGAGGGTGCGCCGCGCTGCCGCTGCAGCCTCTGGCGCAGTTGAGAATTTCGACGCTGCGCCACGGCTTACCTGCCGCGCTGCAGGGAATCCCACAGTCTCGGAGATACGCTTTCTAACTATGTCTCCGGCGACCCCGGCTACAGGGTAGCCAACCCATACGTGACGGCCATTCCCGAGCCTGTCTTCTTCCAGATGGGCGCGCTGATGGGCCTGAGCGGTCTGGGGCTGCTCCGTCTGCGCCGGAAGGGCTGAGCGCTCGGGACACGTTGTCAAGCTCGTCGCGGGGGAGCAGCCATATCGGCTGCTCCCCCGCTTCGTTTGCCGTCCCCTGATGCCTGAGCCCGGCTTTTCCGATACCATGCACAACGCCACATCGGGCGAGCGAAAACGCGGGAAAGGCTGGAATGAAAAGACACGCTCTTGTCACGGGAGGGGCCGGGTTCCTGGGATCGCATCTGTGCGACCGACTGCTGGAGGAAGGCTGGCGCGTCACTGCGATGGACAACCTGATCACCGGCGATACGGCGAACATCGCGCATCATGCCGGCAATCCGAACTTCCGTTTTGTCCATTATGACGTCACCAACTACCTGTTCCTGCCGGAGAAGGTGGACTTCGTGTTCCACTTCGCCTCACCGGCCAGCCCGGTGGACTACCTGCAACTGCCCATCCAGACGCTGAAGGTGGGTTCGCTGGGGACGCATAAGGCCCTTGGGCTGGCACGCGCGCACGGCGCATCGTTCCTGCTGGCATCCACCTCCGAGGTCTACGGCGACCCTCTGGAGCACCCGCAGAAGGAGGATTACTGGGGAAACGTGAACCCCGTGGGACCCCGCGGGGTCTACGACGAAGCCAAGCGCTTCGCAGAAGCCATGACCATGGCTTATCACCGTTATCACGGACTGGATACGCGCATCGTGCGAATTTTCAACACCTACGGCCCGCGCATGCGCCTGAACGATGGGCGTGTGGTTCCGGCGTTTGTCAGTCAGGCGCTTCGCGGCGAGCCCTTGACTGTGTTCGGCGACGGCAGCCAGACCCGCAGCTTCTGCTATGTAAGCGACCTTATCGAAGGGATCTACCGCTTGGCGCTTTCGGGGGAGCACGAGCCGGTGAACATCGGCAACCCGGCGGAGATGACCATCCTGCAGTTTGCGGAGGTGATCCGGCGTGTGACCGGCTCGACGAGCAAGATCGTATTCCGGGACCTGCCCGTAGACGATCCGAAGGTCCGCCGTCCCGATATCTCCCGCGCCCGCCGGCTCCTGGACTGGGAGCCAAAGGTGAGTCTGGAGGAAGGCATCTCACGAACCATCGAGTATTTCCGCGGAAGAGTTTAGAGACGCCGTCAGGAACCTTGCGGCAGGATTTCGAGCTACACTGAGACCGATGAGCAGCCTGCCGAGCGGGACAACAGGGACACCTCAAGACTTTGCCGAAGCATTCGGGCCGGAGCTCAGAGGGGCGCTGGACGCCCTGGGGCTGGAGCTCGCCCCGGAAACCTGGGACCTTCTCGAACGGTTCGCCCTGTTGGTGCTGGATGCGAACGCCCGGATGAACCTGACGTCCGTCACTGATCCGCGGGGTATGGCCATCAAGCATTTCGCCGATTCACTGAGCTTGCTGAGACTGGCTTTGCCGGAACGGGCAAGCGTGGTGGACGTCGGCACCGGCGGAGGATTTCCCGGGGTGCCGCTTGCGATCGTCCGTCCGGATCTGGAGGTCATCCTACTGGACGCCACTCAGAAGAAGACCCGCTTCCTGAATGATGCCTGCCGGGAGCTTGCGCTCGACAACTGCAAGGCAGTGACGGGCCGGGCGGAGACATTGGCGCACGAGCCTGCCTTCCGGGAAAGCTTCGATGTCGCGGTCTGGCGCGGTCTGGGCGACCTGCGCGTCAGTGCTGAACTATGCCTGGGGATGGTGAAAGTGAGCGGGATGGGGGTGGCGATGAAAGGCCCACGCCTAGACGAGGAGCTGCCTCCAGCGCGCCCTGTGATCGGCCAGATGGGTGCGCGGGTGGAGCGCACGGTGGAGGTCTGCCTGCCGGATGATGTGCGCCACCGTCTGCTGGTGATGCGCAAACATGCCCCCACCCCACACTATCTCCCGCGCTCCTGGTCCAAGATCCGGCGGACGGGCAAAGGCTGACCGCTTCGGGGAGCCCTGTTTTCGGCCAACCTCCGTGGAGCGCCCGTATCCAGCCCAATGCAGCCAGGTGTCCTTGGTTTGCACTCGTCCGGCTTCGCCGGACGGCTCAACCACCGTATGAGAGATTGCGGTAAACGCTTTACCGGAATAGCAGGCTTGAGGGTTGAGACCAGCAGGCTGTGAGCCATGCACACTCTTTTGGAGGAGAGACCGGGCGAAAGGAGCGGCTACTGCGTGAAGCAGTAGGTGTCCACGTTCAGCACCCAGCCAACCAGCGGCCACATAATGCCAACCGCGAAGTCACCCAGAAGCAAACCGAGGAAGAACTGAAGGGCCACGCGGTAGGCCTTCAGTCCACCCAAACGGAACGCAAGCACCTTGGCACACCATGCGATGAACATCGGGAACCAGAGAGTTCCCATCGTCCAACTGGTGCTGACGGCAAATCCCAGCGGGTGGAACGGCCACCAGGCAAAGCGCAGGGTCGCGAAATACAGAAACCAGGCGAACAACATTCCCCACCCGATGGCCAGCCCGCGGGCCGCATCCGGCCCCGTGGGAGATTCCACCCACTGGGCCACCTGATTGGCGAAGGCCTCCCTTCCATACATATGCACAAAGCCCGCCATCCCCACCTCGGCACCCCGCTCATACGCGAAATGCAGGTAGATCCAGAACCCGCTGATGAGCGCAGCCACGGAAGCAAGCGCAATGGCAGCGCCCATATAACGCTGGGTAACGCCGCTGCGATCGGCGATGCGAATGCCGTCCAGTTGATAGGCTATCGGCTGGCTGTCGTAAGCCCGGTTGAACCACCAGAACCAGGAGAGGCCATTCAGGTCCGAGCGGGGGAACGCCGTGCTTCCTAGAACGTCCACCAGCGCCACCTGCGGTCCCATCCCGTACAGCTCATGCGAGGGAGGTCCGAACTCGGCGTGGATCCTTGCAATGGCCAGAATCATCAGGAGATACAGCAGCACTCCCACCACCGCCACCCACACCCGGATGCCGATCAGATGGAAAAACAGCATCAGGGCGACCGTGCCTAGGATCACCCCGAGTACCGCCGTGCGATAGCGCATCGGACTGCTATCCTCCTCCGGGCCCGGTGTTCCTTTGAAGGCCGACCTCAGCACGCTGGCCAGGTGTCGGCGGCCCGACCACAACGCGAACAGCGCGACCATATAGTACGCCCCCAGCGCCTGATGGTCCGCATAGGGGAAAGCAGGGTCGCCGGAGTAGCCGAAACCGGCAAGAACAATCCGGAGCACCCGCCACAAGGCGTAAAAGAACCAGCAGGAGAAAAGTGTGTTCAGCGGCAGCAGGAAACCCAGACCAATGGCAAACGGGTAGAACGAGACGTACGTCGTGCCCATCGAGTTCCAAGGGCTTGAGACGAAGTAGGAGCTGACATCCGTCATCTTGACCGGAATGAAAGGCAGCGTCGGATACAGCTGGTGCATCCCGTTCAGAAACGTGATGCCGCCGGCAATAGCGAAGCCCAGCCACATCAGCCGGCTGTTGAGCAGGCGGTCGGAGGGGTCGGTCAGCTGGAGCGGGAGGGTCACGATGGGGAAGGTCAGCCGGTCATTGCGCATCCACTGCACCCGCACAAGGGTGTTGATGCAGAACATCACGAACAGCATCACCAGGATCACGACACTCCAGACCCCGAGCGGCAGCAGCCAGGGCTTCAGGTTCCGCCACTCATACAAGGTGCTGTGGCCCCTGTACCAAGCTTCCAGGGCCACGGGATCACGGACGGTGATCCACTCCGGAACGTAAGGCCAGATGATCTCCCGCCACTGATTCTCCGGGGAGGCCATCCGGAACGGGTAGGTCATCATCGGGGGCAGGACAGCCACAAAGTCGAAGCTCATGATGGCCGTGGAGATGACCAGCATCACGTAAACAACCAGTAGCTCGTCCTGCGAGAACGCCCTTGCCGGCCACCGGCGCGCAAGCGCGCGATTCGCTACCGTGAGGATCAGCAAAAACAGCACGCAGTTTGCGAACAGTGAGAGGGTGGAGGGGAAGGGACCCACGCCTTTCCGCCCTTGCTCCATATAAAGCAGGAAATAGACATTGATGGGAACGAGCGCGAGCCCGGCTAGGACCGGACGCCAGCGCCGCGACCAGTTGGCGGAGGATGTATCGTGCGAGATCGTAAGCTGCCCCACTACTAAGGAGATGCCGTTTTGGAACTACTCCTCCCTGCCACGATTTCCTTCTTTCTCTTGCTCCCAAGAGGTGCAAGGGACCGCTGCGGTCAACATTGCGCTCTTTCGGGGTATGGCGACTTTATGCTGGTCGAGTAGCGCGCCGGAGGCGCGCGCATCGAGACCAAGAGTTGTGGAATGTGGTTTCGACTCGTCCGGCTGGGCCGAACGGCTCAACCGGCGCAGGTTAGATTCGAAAACTGCTCCCGGAACCCCAACGCCAAGCCAAAAGGCCCTCCCATTCCGTTGGTCCCTAGAACCCGATCGCTGTGAGAGGGTTCTATTGTTTCTGAGTGCTCGGAGAGTAGGAAAGCATCAGCAAAAAGGGCCTGCCCCTGCAGAGGGAAGGCCTCCGTAAACCGCAAGACAGGTTGGAACTGAAAGGCGGGCGCTAGCTGGCGAAGGGGCAGCGGCCAGTCGCGCAGCTGCCGCCGGGCGCGCCGCAAGCGGCCGGCTCGGGGCCGGAACTCATCGAGTAGAAGTTTGACAGCAGCCTTTCCGCCCCGGTCTTGCTGCACTTGGGGCACTCGACCGTGCTGTCATCCACGTCCATCGAGCACAGCTTCTCGAACTTCTCGCCGCAGGAGCGGCAGGCGAACTCATAGATCGGCATCGTTCTCTGAAACCTCTCTGAATCCGGAGCATCATCCGGGTTTTCCCGTCCCTTTTGATGATACCACTCACGTGAAGGATTCATCCGCAGCCAAGAGGGTGACGCCTAAATCCTCCGGCTGCCTGCCACCGGTAATGAAGCAGGAGAAAGTCTTCAGGACCGGATACGGACGTGCCACATGAAGCATTGAACCCTCTGGTCCTGCTCCGGCGAAAATGCGCCCCAGCACGTCATCGTGATGGATGAGAAGCACTCCATCTTTGCTGCAACGGATGTCTATCTCGATGCCGTCCGCCCCGCCGTCCAGCGCCAGGGGCGCAGTTTTCCCACTGGCTGCGGCAAGCACGGGCGGGAAAGCCCCTGTGCCTGCGAGGATGACTGCAACACTGGCGATGCAGGCTTTGTTCATAGTCGACCTCCGTTTGCCGCGCTCAGAGCGCACTCAGTCTCGCAGCGCATCATGCGCGCCGCACTTTGAGCGCGCGACCACGGAAGCGGGTCAGTTTCCCCGGCAATCCGCCCGGCGGCGTCAGTCTCTGGAGCAGATGAACGCCCACGGCCGGTTGTGGATTCTTGTCACGATCACCGTTCCACTGCCGGCAAGATCGCTCTCCAGGCGCGGGCGAAGCCGGTCCGCGTCGACGGCGGAAGCGCGTTTCTTCACCTCCACGCTACCGATCCCCAGGTTGCGGAGCTCGGCGCGAAGCGCCTTCTCCGAAAACGGCATGCTGGCCAGAATGCGATAGCTCCGGGCGAACGGGGAAGTCACCGGATGAGCGGCGGTCAGATAGGCCACGCGGGGGTCCATTATAGCCGCACCCGTCACCTGACAGACCTCCGCAATAAGCCCGGCACGCACGATGGCCGGATCGGGCTCCAGAAGGTATTCCAGAGGGTTCGAGACAGCAGGCTCAGCCGGCCCCGGCGACGCGGCGAGCACGTTTCCTTCCGGTAACAGCGATGCCCAGCGGTTATAAGGGGCAAGAGACCCGAACCAGGCCACCGCTTCCTTGCACACTCCGCCTTCAGAAACGAACTCCAGCGCGCAAGAAAGCGATGCCAGCTCGGCGTCCGGCGTCGCCGGTGAGAGCTTGACGGCCACATCCCGTGTCACCCGGAAGAGCTCCGGCAGGATCTTCAATGATGGCGAAAGATCTTCCAAGTGCCGGCTGCGCCTGCCGGATGCCCGGCGTGATGGGTCCAGGAAGTAGGCATCGGCCGGGGGAAACTCTTCGGCCGGAGCGGCGCGGACCGTCACCCGCTCCGCCACCCCGTAAACCTGCACATTGGCGTGGGTCATCTCGCAGCGGGCGGGGGAAACATCCGATGCCAGCACCTGGCTCACGCCGGCCAGGGCGATGGTATCACCGCCGATGGCGCACGTCAGGTCGGCCACCGTCCCGCGCCCGGCGAACAGCCTGGCCCGCCAGCGCGCCGGAGTCTCGCCGGTGGACTGCTCCAGCCCTTCGCGGTCGAAGAACATGCGCTCCGCAAGCAAGAATTTGGAGCGCCCCCTGCTGCGAAGCTCCGCAAGCTCCAGCACCACCGGAACAAGCTCCGAAGGGAAGCGTTTCCGCAGGATCAGCACGCGCTTCAGAGGGTCCGCCGGTAGATCCTCCCAGCGTGGGATCTCATCCTCAGGCGGATGCCGGATCAGTTCCGCTATCTGTTCCGCCGTGACGGCCAACGACCCGTCCCTCCCGGCGGGCCACCTCCTAGAGTCCTAACTTCTCCAGCAAGTAAGCTTTCAGATCATCCACAGCCACCCGATCCTGGAGCATGGTGTCGCGGTCGCGGACTGTAACGGTGCGGTCTTCCAGACTCTTGAAGTCCACCGTCACGCAGAACGGAGTGCCCACTTCGTCCTGCCGGCGATACAGCTTTCCGATGGCGGCCGTGTCGTCGTAAACGGCTCGCATCCGCCCGCCCCGCTGGAGGTCGTCCTTGATGGCTTTGGCCAGCGCCACGATCTCAGGAGCGTTCTTTTTCAGCGGCAGGACGGCCACCTTGATGGGCGCAAGCTGCGGTTTCATTCTGAGCACCACCCGCTTCTCCCCGTTCTCCAGCTCCTCCTCATCATATGCGTCGCAGAGAACGGCCAGCACGCCGCGATCCACACCGGCCGAAGGCTCGATGACCCAAGGTACGATATGCCTGTTCGTGGTGTGGTCGAAATAGGTCAGCTTCTCTGTGGAGTGCTCGTTCTTGATGACCTGCGCGGTCAGCCCCAGCTGATCCTGCTGGCGGGAGTGGGAACCCAGGTCGAAGTCCGTCCGGTTGGCGATGCCTTCCAGTTCTTCCCAACCGATGGGGTAATGGTAGAAGATATCCACCGTGCGCCGCGAGTAGTGGGCGCGCTCGTTGTCGGGCACCTCGTACAGCTTCAGGTTCTCGCGCTTCAGGCCCACCTCGTTGACCCAGAAGTCCAGCCGTTCCTGCACCCAGGATTCGAAGACAGCCTCCGCCTCCTCCGGGCGGCAGAAATATTCGATCTCCATCTGCTCGAACTCCCGCACGCGGAAGATGAAGTTGCGCGGAGTAATCTCGTTGCGGAAGCTCTTTCCGATCTGCGCCACCCCAAAAGGCAGCTTGCGGTTGGTGGAGTCCAACACGTTCTTGAAGTTGACGAAGATGCCCTGAGCGGTCTCCGGCCGCAAGTAGGCGAACGATTCCTCATCGGCCACCGGTCCCACCTGGGTCTTGAACATCATGTTGAAGTTCCGGGGCTCGGTCAGCTCACCCCCGCACTCGCCTGGATGCAGCTTGGGGTTGAGCAGGCACTGGCTTTCGGACAGCTTGTCCGCCCGGAAGCGCCCCTTGCACTTCTTGCAGTCCACCATGGGATCCACGAAGGTGTCCTCGTGCCCGGAGTACTTCCATACCCACCTGTTCATCAGGATGGCCGCGTCCAGGCCCTCCATATCGTCCCTACGGTAGACGTTGCGGGACCACCAGAGCTGTTTGAGGTTGTTCTTCAGCTCCACTCCCAGCGGGCCGTAATCGAATACACCCTGAATGCCGCCGTAGATCTCGCTGGACTGAAAAATGAAGCCGCGCCGCTTGCACAGCGACACGATGGTATCCATGTCTGTCACGTTTCCGAAAGAATCCCCCTGGAAGTCGCTGGAAATCACGGGAAAAAGCCGCTCCTCCTGGGAGCGGCTTTCGCCTCCGCATTATACCCGAAGCCGGCCAGACGGCGTCCCGGGCAAAAAAAAGGCCGCCGCTTGCGCCGCAACTGCGGCAAGCACGGCCAGTTTCTCCTTTTCTCCTTCTCTGCTGTCCGGTGGGCCACCACCGGAGGCAGATGCCCCGTGTATCCGTCCGGGCGGATTGCCGGGGCTTCTCACGCTCCGGCCCCTGCGCCCTCCTCCCGGCGCAGGAACCTGCTCTTCTGCCACCCTGAACCTGCGGCCACTAATGTCTCAGGCCCATGTCCAGCATACGGCACCGGAACCTTCGCGGTCAAGTCTTTTGCCCGAAACCCGGTAATTCGCACAGGTGCCGCTCTCTGTTCCGGCAGAAGGAAGCAGGACAATATCCGGAGAACTCGGCCGTAGGGAGACAAATCTTCCTCATTTTCCCGCTACGCAAGGAGTGGAGACCTAATGAATACCCGGAGACTTGCAGTCATTGCTGCGGTTATCGCAGCATGCGTGCTTCTGGCGGTTGCGCCGTCGCTGGTTAAGAGCCAGTCCAGCCCCGTGGTGGTCATCAACCTGACCAGCGGAGCGGAGGATCTGCATTCCGCGTGGATGGGACTCAGCCTCGCGAGGATGAGCCTGGAAGAGAAGCGGGATGTGGTGGTGTTCCTGAATGTCCGCGGACCCGTCTTCGCAAGCCGCAGCAAGGGCGCGCGTCTGGCCTACAAGCAGCACCCGCGGCTTTCGGCGACGCTGACGGGGCTGGCCGGCCGCGGAGCGCGAGTGCTGGTATGCCCCCTCTGCGCGAAGGAGCTGGGAATCACTGAAAAAGACCTGATCCCCGGAGCCGCGTTCGCCACAAAGCAATCGCTCTTCAGCAAGCTGGGGGACAACACGGTCGTTTTCAGCTACTAACGGCCGGCTGACCTCGGGAGTCCGGTAAAACTGGCGACATGGAGGCGGCGAAGGCTGTGGGCGGATTTGCACGCCCTCAAGGCGGTGCGCACGTCGGGCGGCGCCTGGCCCTGACGGCTCGCCTCGATGGCGTGGTAACGGTGAGGCAAGGCTGAAGCACCCGGTGTCAGCCTTCCCGGAATCCTCCGCGCGCGAGCCATTCTCCCGCGATCTTCAGCGTCTCCAGCTTCATCGGCAGGTTCTGCCGGCGTGCCGGGATGACATCCACCACGTCCATCCCGCAGCGCTGGAGCGTGCGCTCGAGAAGGTAACAGCAGAGTGGTGCGCCGCCGCCTCCTCCGCCGGCTACGGCGATGATGGCGACAGGTTTGCCCTGCATCAGTTTTGCTCCGTCAGCGTGCATACAGATGCGCCGGAGCCGGTCTAGGAACGATTTCAGGCTCTCGCTTAGGTCCGAAAAGTACACCGGGTTCGCAAATACGACGGCGTCCGCAGCGCTCATCTGGTCCACGACGGAGGCGAAGTCGTCCTCGATGACGCAAGCGCCCTCTTTGTTGCATTTTCCCCAGCCGTCATCATCGCACTGCCGGCATCGCTGTATGTCCAGCACCGGAAGATAGATGATGTCGCCCTTCGCTCCACCGGCCGCTGCCCCTTCCAGATAGGCTTTTGCTGCGCGGGCGGTCTGGCCCTCCGGGTTGCGCGATCCGGAAACGACAAGCACATCCAAGGCAGCAGTGTCCCCCTCCGAAGCCTATTCCAGACTGACCGCCGTCCCGCTGACGCTGACCATCAGCATGGACCCGCCCTGTCCCACCACTTCGTAATCCAGATCCACGCCCACGATGGCGTCAGCGCCCATCTGAGCGGCCTTCTCCCGCATCTCGCCGATGGCGATCTCCCGCGCATTCTGAAGCTCGCGCTCGTAGGCTGCCGAGCGTCCGCCCACGATGTCGCGGATGCCGGCGAACAGATCCTTGAAGATATTGGCACCCACGATGGCTTCGCCTACCACGATGCCAAGATACTGGCGGACTTTTCTTCCCTCAACGGAGGGCGTCGTCGTTATGATCATCCTTGCTTACCCCTTTCCCGGTCTCAGAGAGAGCGCCGCAGGCGGGGAGCGGTGTTCCCCCAGCGCTCGCGGTCCCATTCCACGGCGGTCAGTTCATTGCCCGTCAAGCGGAACGCGAAAATCTGGCGCTCCAGCATCCGGCGAAGCTCCAGACGGTAGCGGCCCGTCACATCTCTGCGCCATTGCCCGATGTAGCTCAGCGGGAGTCCACCTCTGCGCAAGTCGCGTATCTCCAGCTCCGCGTTCCCGCCCGCCGCCACGGCCAGAGTGAAACGGAAAACTGTCTCACCTGCGCGGACGTCGCCGGAATACGTCCCCAACACAGGATCCGGCGGCGCAGGCTGGGCGCCAAAGCGCCGGAACTCCAGCGGCGCTGCTCCCCAGGCGTTGCGGTCCCACGCCAGCGTCCTCAGAGTTCGGCCGTCGGCACGGAACGAGAACTCGTAATGGATCCCTCCGCGGGAGACGCGCACCTCCACGCGATCGGCCGGACGCTGCCCCCAGGTGCCGGTGTAGCGGACCTCTGAAGAGGTGCCGCAGCGAACGGAGAGCGTGCAGGACCCGTTGGAGTTGAGCAGCAGATCGGATGTACGCGTTCCACACGGCACCTGCTGCACGTTTCTATATGTTCCGGGCACCCAGATGCCGGACTGAGCAGCCGCCTGCAGGGCGGCCGCCGACCAGATCAACAGGAGAGCCACGCTCCAACGCGTACCCTTCATAGCCATCTCCTCTTGTCGATCAACCTCGGTCCCGGCAGCTTTCCTTCACCTGAAGCGTAGCCGGACCCAGACGCTCACTTCGCGGCGGTCGCAGCGGGCTTCAGGATCCTGCGGAGGTACTCCAGGCTGGCGGCCACATCCGCAGTGGGGTCGGGCTGTGAAGCCTCGTATTCTATCATAATCGTCCCGTCGAACTTCTGGGCTTCCAGCTCGCGGAAAAGGGCCGGAAGGTCCAGAATGCCCTGGCCCAGCGGCCAGTCGCGCGACTCCCGCACACCCATCTCTTTCAGGTCCTTCAGATGCAGGCTGATGATGCGTCCTCGCAGCATCCGCAGCGACGCGATCGGTTCAAAGCCGCTGCGCATCCAGTGGCCGATGTCCGGTCCCGCCCCGATCCGGGCATCCCGACCGGCGATGGCCTGCCGCACGGTGCGCGGATCGGCATACTGGCTGGGAGCAGGATGATTGTGGATGGCCACCCGGATGCCGTACTCCTTCACCAGACGCTCCACTAGTGGGATGGCATCCGTCGGGGGCTCCGCGGAAAGGATCTCCACGCCCATCTCTTTCGCGAATTCGAAGACCCTCCGGCAGGCGGCCTCGTCGTTCGGCAGATAGACCACCCCGAAGTTGTGCAGCTTCACGCCGCTTCGATCCAGGATCTGGCGCGCTTTGGCCCGGATCTCAGGCGGGGCGTCGGGAGTGAAGACAGCATCGCCGGTCGCCTCACTGAGGCGCTGGCCGGGATAAGCTTCGATGTATTTCACCCCGAGTTGCGCGGCCTTCTGAACGGCCTGCTCAAAGGTGTGGCCGCGGAAAGTGTAAGTCTGGATGCCCACCCGGAATTTGCCAATGTTCGGCGGGCACTTCTCGGCTGCGCCTGCCGGCGTCAGGATGGAGGCGAACAGGCCGACTGTAACAGCGATCTGGCAAGCACGACATAGTGACACTGGGCAGCCCTCCCGGAAAACGGCGGTCTTCTCCGCCGCAGGATTCCTCCCCTCCTGCTTCTCCCTCCGGGAGGAGGACTCCTCTCAGTGCTGGAAGACCAGGAAGGAGACGCTTCCCTCTCCTTCGCAGGCGGCGGCGACAGCTTTCCTGTCCGGCAGGGCGCACAGCCCTTCCGGTGCCTTGCCCGTGGGGATGATCTGAGCAACCTTCGGGCTTGAGGGATCAGAAAGGTCCACCACGGCGACGGATTCGGCGCGCTCGAGTCCCACGAAGGCAAGCAGCTTGCCGTTCAGCTCCATCAGACACACGTCCTCCGGCTCCACTCCGCGCTTCAGAGCACGGTCGGGCTCCAGCAGGCCTGCCTTGTGCGCCGCCCGCTCGAAACCATCCGCCGTGCAACCGAGGAGACGCCCATCCAGAGAGCTCCAGACGGCGGTGTCCCGGGTGCCACTCAGGACACCGTCCTTCGCCTCGGTGTCCCCTTCGTTTGCCGTCACCACGGCCAGCCCGTCAGGAGTGACCGCAATGCCGTCTGGCTCACGGTGCCCGCGCGTGGCCTTGAAGACGGGCGGATCAGCCTGCGGGTCCACGCAGAAGTCGTGTTCGCCTTCTCCCAGATCCCAGACATCGATCACCTTCCGGGCGCGAAGATCCAACACGGCGACTGCGTTGTTCTCCTGTAGCGTGACGTAGGCACGGGAGTTGTCCCGGGAAACTGCGATATACTCCGGCTCGATGCCTGCCGCATCGAACTTCGCCAGAGCAGGATGCGCGGCACCATCCAGCAGCAGGCGCTTCTCCAGGGCCAGCCCGCCGTCTTCCGCCACCCGCACGAAGCTGATGGATCCCGGTGGATTCGAGTTCTCGGCGGGTTCGCCTTCATCGGCCACCAGAGCCATTTTGCCGTCCGGCGTGAAGCAGATCTTATCCGGGCCGTAGCCCACCTCAAGCGGCAGGCCGATCACCGTTCCTTCGCGGCCTTCCTTCAGGTCCAGAGCCAGCACAAGGCCACGGACTCCGTTTCCTTTCTTGATGGCCACCACCGCTACGCGGCCATCCGGCCGGACGGAAACGGACGTGGGCTCGCCATAGCCGGAAAGGTCCAGATCCTCGCGCAGCCGGCGCACTCTGGCGAAGTCGCTGATATCCAGGAAAGACAGGCTCTTCGCAGAGCTGTTCGTAACGAGAAGCAAAGGACGTCCCGGCACGGCTGCGGGGATCTCTGCGTTGCCTGGTCCGAGTCCGGCGTCAAAGGAGAAGGTCCGGACCGGGAGCCCCTCACCGGGGGCTGCAGACGAGGAGGGCCTTCCGCCCAGGCACCCTGCCGCCGTCAGTGCGGCAGCGAATCCAAGGCTACCCGCGGCGGCTGCCCTCAACCACCTGACCATCATCGTCCGTTCCAACTTAGCGCCCGGGATCCCAGATGATGCCGGGGGTATTGGAAACAACGTCCTGGAACCGGAACCAGCCGGTGTGGCCGTCAACGAAGCAGATGTTGGCCCCTCCACGATGGCGGCTGCTGATGCGGCTGACCTGGGCCCGGTTGGTGCCAAGCTCCGTGCTGGGGGAAAGCTCACTGAGGGACGTCTGGACATCCAGGAAGATTGGGGTCTTAACGTGGTCCGGAATGTGAGAGCGCTTGACTGGCACGGGCAGGGTGCGATCCAGGTAAGAGTTGATCGCGTAGTTGAAGAACACCTGGTCCGTGTCTCTGTTGCCGACCGGGGAGCTGTAGAAGGCCGACGGGCAGGTGTGGATGGTCTTCCCCTTGTTAAAGTAAGCCGTCCGCGCCTCCGCATTGAGCGTGTACATGGGCGGGGCGGAGACATAAGGCGGAAGCGAGTTGTACCAGGCGTGAAGCGAGGCTCCCTGCCCGAGCTGCCCCCACCGCATGACGTCCGCCGGACCTTCCGCGGGGAGAGCATCCCTCCAGTCGTCGGCGTACATCTGCGCCGCCGTCCCCCACTGGCGCAGGTTGCTGGCGCAAGAGGACCGCATGGCGCTCTCGCGGGCCTGAGCGAATACCGGGAAAAGGATGCTCGCCAGAATGGCGATGACCGCGATCACAACCAGCAGCTCAATGAGCGTGAAGCCGTCTCTGCGGGCGCGCGTTTTCACTGATCGATTCTCCTGACGTCCTCCGGCGAAGCAACACGAAGCAGCGGGTATAGCTGTCCGCCGATCTTCTGCACAGAGACAGAGCCCTCAACCGCGATGAAGTCCCCTATCTGGACAGTCGGGTCGATCTGTCCGGCCGCGCGGATGCCAGGGGCCCCGTGCCCGCTGTCGCGACCCGAGCCATCGTCCACCACCATCCACCCGAAACCCGTCGCGGTGACCTTGCCGTAGATTAGCGCATGCAGCCCCACGTTGTTGGGACCGATGCTGCCGGCCACGCCTTCCTGCAGGCCGAAAACCTGGCCTCCGCCCACCGAGCGCGCGCCCATCGCCAGCGGAACCACCGTGACCGGAGCCCCCGCGACACTCACTGACGCCGGCTGGATGGCCAGCTCCCCGTCAGATGTCAGGGTCAGAGAACCCGTGACATTCACGGGATAGCCATGAGGTAGTCCCGCGAAGCCCAGCACCGCAATGCCGGCGGCCCGGTCCGGCTGCTGGACGTAGTATTGATCGTCGTGGGAGCGCGAAATGATCACGTTCTCGATGCGCACCAACCCTGTCCCCAGGAGCTTAGCACCGGCAACGGTGGTGTTGACCGGCTGGTTGACAACCGATCGAAGGGCGCTGAAATCTTGACTGAACAGCCCGCTGGACCAAATGTTGTAACTGCCGAAGCTGCTGCTGGTGCCGTCGTTGTAGTTGGACGCGGGAGTGATGAAGGGAGAGGGATTCTCCTCCAGCTTGCCCACTTCGCGAGCGTTTATCCCCGTGCCCTGCCACCCCAGGGCTGCCTCACCCACCGGCCCGAAAACGTGGTTGCCGGCGGCATCCTGAATGGTGAGCTGCCAGTTATTGTGATTGACCTCGAACTCACCCGCCGGGAGGAGGGTGGTCTCTCCTCCAGTGGTGATACTCCCAGAGGTCGTCACCGGTCCGCCGTCGCGGGTGCAGATGTTGATCCACCAGTCGCCGGATACAGGGTCGTAGCTCAGATCCGTATCCAGGCCGCCCTCAGCCGTTGGAGATTCCGTAATGGTTATGATGGTGCCGCTGCGCAGCGAAGCCAGCAGGGCATGATCGCCGAGTTCGATGACTCCTTGACCGGAACCGGAGTTCGTCCCATACTCCCAGACCAACTTCCATCCACGCAGGTCCGGGCGGTCGGTCGTGACCACCAGCTCAATCCAGTCCCCTCCGTTGCCCCGCACGCGGCCGAAGAAGGTGTCGGATTTCGTGCTGCCCTCGAAATCCACCGTGTCAAGGTAGTTCTCGGGCGCCACGCAGTTCCATTCGTTGAGAATAAGGCTGACCTGAGCCCGGGAAGGGCCAGAAGTCAGGAAGGCCATCAGAGCGGCTGCGACCAGGGAGATTTTCAGTTTCATCATCCGGATTGCTCCTCTGTGCGACTGACAGACTAAACCCAGTTCATGTTGCCCGCAGGTTATTGCGAGAGGATTGCAGTATCCTTATAAGGGCATCAAGATTGTCGGGCTAGCCTGGATCTGGCAGTTCCGGCGAGGAGATCGGCTGGTCGCGCGTGCTTACGTTTCAGCAACGTGTCGGGGCGGGAGATATGCTACAATTTAAGGTAAAGGGCTGTTCAAGGCTCGGTCTGAGTGGCCCCAGGCGGAGCCAGGTGAACGGCCGTTCTGCTCCCCCCGGTGAGCCCGATCGCTGGCGCACCGGAACGGGAAGGCTAAACTGCTGAAATCGAGAAAGGAGTGATCACTCAATGCTTACAATGACCCATAGGTTGATGGCAGTCGCTGCGGCGCTGGTCGCGGGCATTGTGGCCTCCGGAACGGTAACAGGAGCCAACCTGATCGTGAACGGAAGCTTTGAGAATCCGCAGCTCAATCCGAACCAGGTGATGCTCCTGTCTTCGATCCCAGGTTGGTCCATTGAACCGGCAGGATCATCGGCTCTCATTGAAGTCCAGCGTGTCAACGCGGCGGGAACACCTGCCGCCGATGGAGAGCAGTATGTCGAGCTGGACAGCAACCAGTCCAGCCGCATCTTCCAGATCGTCACTACAGACGTCGGGCAGGGCTATGAACTGTCGTGGTGGTTTTCCCCGAGGCCGGGAACGCTGGAAAGGGACAACTATTTGGGCGTCTATGTGGATGACGTACTGGTTGCCACGTCGGGTCCGCAGGCGGGTCTCGGAGGGTATCAGAACAGCTGGACACGGTTCAGCTACGTCTTCACGGCCACCCAGACGAGCACCAAGATCAGCTTCGCTGACCTGGGCCCGTCCGATTCCGTTGGAACCTACCTCGACGACGTGCGTCTCGTTGCGATTCCGGAGCCAGCCTTCCTGCAGATGGGTGCCCTGGTGGCGATGGGCCTCGCGGGAGGACTCAGGCTCCGCAGGCGGTAAAGCCGCCCGTTATTATTCCTCTCTTCCAGAAGAAGCAAGAAGGCCCCGCCGCGGAAGCGGGGCCTTCTGTTTGTGCGGGAAGCGCCACCCTGTGTGCTCTCTGCACAGACCGGGATGTGTGTTCTCACCCGTTGGACGCCTTCCGGTAGGGAGCGCAGAGCGGGTCGCCGATCACCACGTCCTTCCAGCAGATGAACGGACTGGCGGCGTAGAAGCTCTCCGCCAGGTTAAAGCCGTCCACATATCGCGGGAACAGGATGGCCGCCCGGGCCATGGCCACGGCATACGGCTCGGTGACGTACCCCTTGACGCCGGTGATGCCGTTGCGGATGAGATCCGCGATGAGCGACTGGCCGCCTTTCTCTGGACGGAAGGTCCGGGCGCTGGTTGAAACTACCGTTTCCCCGATGGCGCCATACACGAAACGGTTGGAAAGGTAGGCCTCCCTGCTAAAGTGCGAGTCGTTTGAACCCCAGGAGTAGTATCCCCCCAGGTTCTTCATTCCACCGACAAAAGTGTCGGTGGAGTCCAGGCGATAGTCCGCGCGCCGTTCGAACAGACGCAGCGCGGCGTCCCGGATGTCCCGGTTGACGTCGCGATAACCCTCGCGAGTGTCCTGGAACGGATCTAAATCCAGCAAGATCGTCCCACGCTTCCCTGGAGCCTTCAGCGCGCGATCCACCAGGGCCTTGGCATCGGCTGCCGTGTAGCCGTCCAGTCGGGTCACCAGGAACATGCCGAACCGCCTGCGGCTGAATGGCACGGCTTGGCCGAAGTAGGGGTTGATCATCTGGGTGTCCTCGCCGGTCATGGCGCGGGTCAGCATGCTGTCCACGGAGAACCCGCGTTCATCCACCAGCGGCACTCCCTTTGTGGTGACAATGAAGTCCACGCCTTCCAGCCTATGCCTGCGGATGTGCTCCACCAGGGGCTTGCGTATGTTTTCGTGGTAGTCGGTGCGCGAGATCCTCTCGCTGTCCGGCACACGGATCCGCAGGATGTTGGTCCGCGGCAGGGCGCGTTTGGCCGCGTAGTGCGCTCCGATGGAGCGCGAGTCCGGACTGTTCTCATTGATGACCAGCAATACGCGGGACGGCCCGGCGGCTGACGCCGCGGCAGCCAGCAGCGCAAGGCAGATTGTCAGCAGAGTTCTCATGGCCGTTTCTCCAGAATCGGCTACTGCTCAGAGGAACAAGAGGGTTCCTGCCGTGCTGCCTGCGGGCTTTTCCGGTATCGAAATTAGGACCAATGGCCTACTGCAAAGCCGGGCAGCGTGTGGCACTATTGAGTACGAAAGGCGGAAAGGCCCGAGCGAGCCTCTGCTGACGCGATTCACTGTGAAAAAAGTCACGAGATATGAGTTAGAATGGTTTACAGTGGGGCGGCCGGACTGTAGAATGGAAGAGGGTGGCCGGTGCGCAAGGCCGGAGAGGGCAGGCGCACGCCCCGGCTGGAAAGGCTTTTGTCCAACCGTCGAATGAAACTCCGCGAGATAATCGAGCTTCTTGACGCCGAGGTGCTGACCCGCAATGTCGAACTCGACCGGGATGTGGAGTACGCGGGGGCCAGCGACCTGATGAGCGACGTGCTGGCTTTCACACGCCCGGGCAGCGTGCTGCTCACTGGTCTGCAGTCCATTCAGGTGGTGCGCACGGCGGAGATGCTGGACCTGAAGGCCATTGTCTTCGTCCGGGGCAAGCGGCCCGACGCCAACACTATCGCGCTGGCGGAAGAGATGCGCCTGCCGCTCTTCGTGTCCAACTATCCGCTGTACGAGGCGTGTGGCATCCTGTATCAGGCCGGCCTGCCGGGATCTCTGGGCACAGCGGAGGCGCACGGCTGGAACGATTTGATGAACAACAGGGCGGTCAAGACCGCAGAAGGCGCGCTGGAGTAGGACCGTGCTGGAGGACGCCCCTCCCAGACTGACTTACACGTTCCACGTGGAGGGGCAGGACTTTGCGACGGCCGGAGAGGTCAGCAGCAAAATCAGGCGCATCCTCCAGCAGCTGGGAGTTCATCCGGATACCATCCGGAGGACCAGCGTGGCGGCCTACGAGGCGGAGATGAATGTTGTCATCCACGCCTACCGCGCAGACGTGACACTGGAAACGGACGACAGGACGATCACGATCACGGTCAAGGACGAGGGGCCGGGCATCCCGGATATCGAACAGGCCATGCAGCCCGGCTTCTCGACGGCCCCGGAGGAGATCCGCGAGATGGGCTTCGGCGCGGGGATGGGGCTGGCGAACATGGACCGGTGCGCGGACAGGCTGGAGATCGAAAGTGTGGTCGGTCAGGGCACGACGGTGAGGATGGTGTTCAACAACACCACCTGAAGTTGACAATGGAGGGGCGACCGTCCGCCGGAGCCTGAGGGCGGCTGCGATTTGCGGCCCGGCGGCGGCGCGAAGCGTGCCGGCAGATTCCCCGGAGAAGGCGTACCTGCAGGGCAGAGCCTCCGGTGAAAGAGGCCGGCTGGAACGGGACGCTGTTCGCGATGGAGCGACCCAGCCAATTCCATGCTGTCCGGCTGATCCAGGACAAGTGCAAAGGATGCGTGAACTGCATCAAGCACTGCCCTACGGAAGCCATTCGCGTGCGCGCGGGCAAGGCGGAGATCCTGGATGTCCGCTGCATTGACTGCGGCGAGTGCATCCGCGTGTGTCCCAACCACGCCAAGACGGCGGTGGCGGATGCGCTGGATGCGATCGGCAGCTTCCGGGTGAAGGTTGCCCTGCCCGCTCCGGCGCTTTACGGGCAGTTTGACGACAGTGTGCACCCGCAGCAGGTGTTGGACGGCCTGCTGGACCTGGGTTTCGATGACGTTTTCGAGGTGGCGCGAGCGGCGGATCTGGTGACCGTCAAGATCCGCCAGGAGATCGAAAAAGGCGGCATTGTCCGCCCCCTGATCTCCTCATCGTGCCCGGCCGTGGTACGTCTGATTCAGGTGCGGTTCCCGAACCTGATAGACCACATCGTGCCGGTTTCGGCGCCGGTGCGGGTGGCGGCCAGGATCGCCCGCAAGGAGGCGGCCGAGAAGTACGGCGTGCGGCCGGATGAGGTCGGGATCTTCTTCCTGAGCCCATGCCCGGCCAAGGTGACTGCCATCCGGGAGCCGGTGGGGTATCTGGGCCCGGCGCTGGACGGCGCGATCCCGATCGCCGATATCTTCGGGCCGCTGGCGAAGGCGGTCAGGGCGCGGAGGCATCAGGAAGGCGGTGTGGTGAAGATGACCGCCACCGGGCTGGGTGTGGGCTGGGCCCGGGCGGGCGGTGAGAACCAGGCCGTGGCCCTGGGACGCCAGATCAGCGTGGACGGCGTCCACAACGTGATTGACATTTTCGAGGATATCGAGCGCGGGCGCTTGTCCGGGCTGGACTATGTAGAGGCGCTGGCCTGCACCGGCGGGTGCGTGGGCGGAGTGCTGACGGTGGAGAACTCTTTCATCGCCAGACGCCGTATCCGCATCCTGACGGAAAAGGTGCGGCCTGAAGAGGGCATCCCGACTCCTGAGGAGGCCGTCCGGGCGATGGAAGACTCGATCTTCCGCCACGAGGTGCCGATCGAGCCGTCGGCGTCCTTCGCGCTGGCGGGAGATATGCGGGAGGCCATCCGCCGGATGGAGCGCCTGGAGGCGATCCTGGCGGAGCTGCCCGGTCTGGATTGCGGCTCCTGCGGCGCGCCGACATGTCAGGCTCTGGCAGAGGACATCGTCCGGGGCGAGGCGGTGGAGACCGACTGCGTGTTCGTCCTGAGGGCGCGCGTCCAGCGGCTGGCCGCGGAGCTGGGAGAGTTGAGCGCGAAGCTGCCTCCGGCCATGCATCGCGGGGAGAGCGAACACAGCGAGCAGGAGAAGCGGGTTGAGCGGCTGCTGTCGCTCCCCGAGGAGCGCTGAGTCACTTGTTATGGACAACGGGCATCTGGATCTGAAAACGGTGGTCGAGACGCTGGGGCTTAAGGATCTGGGCGCGGCTCCGCCGGACGGCCGGAAGGTGACCGGCGCGTATACATCGGACCTGTTGAGCGATGTGATGGGCTTCGCGCGGGCCGGCGAGGTGTGGCTGACCGTGCAGAGCCATCTGAACCTGGTAGCAGTGGCCGCCCTGAAGGAGCTGGCCGCCGTGGTGGTCTGCGGGGGAAGAGGAGTGGAGGAACCGGTGCTCGCCAAGGCGCGCGAGGAGGGCGTGGTGATCCTCTCCAGCGCCGAGTCCAGCTACGAGACGGGCGGAAGGCTCTGGGAGATGGGCGTCCGGAGAGCGCAGTAGGCGGGGCAGATCCACGATGCTCCGGCGATGCAGGATGGACCTGCACATCCATTCGGCGCTGTCGCCGTGCGCGGAAGTGGAGATGCTGCCGGAGCTCATCGTGATGAAGGCGGAGATGGAGGGGCTGGACGTGATCGCCGTGTGCGATCACAACAGCGCGGAGAACGCCGCCGCGTGTGTGGAAGCGTCGCGGGACTCGCCAGTGCGGGTGCTGCCCGGGATCGAGTGCGAGACGCGCGAAGGGGTCCACGTGCTGGGCATCTTCGACCGGCCGGAGCAGGCCGCACAGTTGCAGGAGTTCGTCTGGAGCCGCCTGCCGGACGAGCCCAACCGGCCGGAGTTCTTCGGGCAGCAGCTGGTGGTGACGGCGGACGGGGACTTTGTCCGCTACAATCCGCGCCTGCTGGTGACTTCGGCGGACGCGGGGCTGGAGGAGATGTGCGCCCGGATCCGCGATCTGGGGGGACTGGCGCTGCCGTCCCACGTGGACAAGACGTTCGCGGGATTGATCGGGGTTCTGGGTCTCATCCCGGAGGGGCTGGACCTGGAAGGGGTGGAGATATCGGCGGCGTTGACGCCCGGTGAGGCGCGCGCGCGGTATCCGCAGCTGGCCGGACTGGGCCTGGTGAGGTCTTCGGATGCCCACCGCCTGAGCGAGATCGGGCAGGTGTGGACAGCGGCCTGGCTGGAGAAGAGGACGGTGGAGGAGATCAGGTTGGCACTCTGCGGCCGGATGGGCCGCCGACTGGAGGAATGAGATTCGACGATGCCGTGTCAGTGCAGCACAGTGGAAGAGGTGACCGAAGAGCAGGTTCTGGAGATCGTCCGGCGGAACCAGGGGCGTCCCGGGCCACTGATCCCGATCCTTGACGAAGTCCAGAACCTGATCGGCTGGCTGCCGAGATGGGCCATCGTGGCGGTGGCGAAGGGTCTGGGGATACCCGTGGCGGACGTGTATGGCGTGGCCAGCTTCTATCACTTCTTCCGGCTGGTGCCGCCGGGGAAGACCAAGATCCAGGTCTGCATGGGAACCGCCTGTTATGTGCGGGGAGCCAAGCAGATCCTGGAGTCGCTGGAGCGCAAGCTGGGCGTGCGCGCCGGCGAGACGACCCCGGACCGGCGCTTCACGCTGGAGGCCGTGCGGTGCGTGGGGGCCTGCAGCCTTGCACCGGTCATCGTGACCGGGGATGTGACCCACGGTTCGGTCACGACGACGAAACTGGACAAGATTCTGGAGTCCTGCGACAAGCAGGGCTAGACTGCCCGGCGCCGGCCGATGCGGGAGATCTCCCTGCACATCCTGGATATCGCGGAAAACGCCATCCGCGCGGGAGCGAGCCGCATCGGCATCGAGGTGGAGGCCGACCGGCAGGCGGATACGCTGACGGTCACCGTCCGGGATGACGGGTGCGGGATGCCGCCGGAGATCCTGGCGGGCGTGAAGGATCCGTTCGTCACGACAAGGACGGAGCGCAGAGTGGGGCTGGGACTGCCGCTGCTGGCGGCGAACTGCGAGGCCACCGGCGGGAGCCTGGATGTGCAGAGCAAACCGGGCGGCGGAACCACCGTGAAGGCGGTGTTCGGCCTGAGCCATATTGACCGCCCTCCCATGGGGGCCCTGCACGAGACGATCCGGGCCCTGGCGGCGGGCAACGAGGACCGGCGGATCACCCTGCGGGTCCGCTCCGACAAGGGCGACTTCGAGTTCGACTCGGACACCGTGAAGGCGGCTCTGGACGGAGTGCCTCTGTCCAGCCCTCCGGTGGCGGAGTGGCTGAAGGAGCATCTGCGGGAGGGGATCGCCGGAGCGTTGGAACTGGATTAAGGTTTGTCCGGAGGGGGCGTAAGACGTCCCGGCCGGACGAGGGCACGTAAGGAAAGGGCAACAGGGATGAAGACGCTTGAAGACCTGAAGCGTGTGCGCGAGGAAGCCATCAAGGCGATGAAAGTGCGAGAGGGTGAGCAGCGCGTCAAGGTGACCGTGGCGATGGGCACCTGCGGGATCGCTGCGGGCGCGCGGGAGACGATGAGCGCCCTCCTGGACGAACTGAACAAGCGCGGGATCACGGATGTGACGGTCACGCAGACCGGCTGCAAAGGGCTGTGCGAGCAGGAACCTCTTGTGGAGGTGACCATCGCGGGATCGGAGACGGTGAGCTACGGAAAGATTGACGCGGAGAAGGCCCGCAGGATCGTGGCGGAGCATATCGTGAACGGCCACGTGGTGGGAGACTACGTCATCACGCGTTGAGACGGCGGCCCCGCGAGGCCGCAGAGGGAAAGGCTCCGGGAAGCGTCCGGACTTGAGAATATCAGGCGAAGCGAGGTAGAACGACGGGTCCCATGGAACTGACAGAGGTGACGAACGAGCAGAAGCTGCCGCGGATCGAGAGGTCCCACGTGCTGGTGTGCGCGGGAGCGGCATGTGTGGCTTCCGGCGCGGAGGAGATCCAGCGCCGTCTGGAGGCGAAGATCCAGGAGCTGGGGCTGAACACCGAGGTGGCGGTCTACGGTACCGGGTGCGTGGGCACGTGCGACCTGGGGCCGGTGCTCATCGTCTACCCCGAGGGCACGTTCTACGTCAAGCTGAAGCCTCAGGATGTGGATGAGATCGCGGAGGAGCACCTGCTGAAGGGGCGGGTGGTGCAGCGCCTGCTGCCGAAGGATCCCTCCGAGCACGAGATTCCCACCATCTCCGAGCATCCGTTCTTCGCCAAGCAGGTGCGCATCGCCCTGCGCAACCTGGGAGTCATCAATCCGGAGAGCATCGAGGAGTATATCGCCGTCGGCGGGTATGCCGCGCTGGAGAAGGCCTTGAACATGACCCCGGAGGAGGTCATCAAAATGGTGAGCGACTCCGGGCTGCGGGGGCGCGGCGGAGCGGGATTCCCGACCGGGCGCAAGTGGCAGTTTGCCCGCAACGTCCAGGCCGATCAGAAATACGTCATCATCAATGCCGACGAAGGCGATCCCGGCGCATTTATGGACCGCTCCATTCTGGAGGGCGATCCCCATAGCGTCATCGAAGGACTCGCCATCGCGGCGTATGCTATCGGAGCCACTCAGGGCTACGCCTATGTGAGGGCGGAGTACCCGCTGGCCATCAGCCGCCTGCAGACCGCCATAGACCAGGCTCGCGAGTTCGGGCTGCTGGGTAAGGGCATCTTCGGGAAGCTGGATTTCGATCTGGAGATCCGGAAGGGCGCCGGCGCGTTCGTCTGCGGCGAGGAGACGGCTCTGATGCACTCCATCGAGGGCAAGCGTGGCGAGCCGCGCCCCAAGCCGCCGTTCCCGGCCGTCTCGGGCCTGTGGGGCAAGCCCACTATCATCAACAACGTCGAGACACTGGCGAACATCCCACCGATCATAGAGAAGGGGCCGTTCTGGTATTCCAGCTTCGGCACGGAGACCAGTAAGGGCACCAAGGTGTTCGCCCTGGCGGGCAACATCAACAACACGGGGCTCATCGAAGTGCCGTTCGGGACCACTCTGCGCGAGGTGGTCTATGAGATTGGCGGCGGGATCCCCGGCGGCAAGGAGTTCAAAGCGGCGCAGACCGGCGGCCCATCGGGCGGATGCATCCCGAAGGAGCTGCTGGACATTCCGCTGGACTACGAGTCGCTGGCGCAGGCGGGCTCCATAGTGGGATCGGGCGGTCTCATCATCATGGACGAGGACACGTGCATGGTGGACGTGGCCCGGTTCTTCCTGGAGTTCACCGTGGACGAGTCCTGCGGACAGTGCACGCCGTGCCGCGAGGGCACCAAGCGGATGCTGGAGATCCTGACGCGCATCACGCACGGCGAGGGGACGCTGCAGGATATCGAAAAGCTGGAGACTCTGGCGGCCTCCATCAGCCGGACATCGCTGTGCCAGCTGGGGATCACGGCGCCCAACCCCGTGCTGAGCACTCTGCGGTATTTCCGCGACGAGTATATCGCGCATGTGGTCGAGAAGCGGTGTCCCGCGAAGGTCTGCCGGGCGCTGATCCGCTACGAGATCATCCCAGAGCACTGCAAAGGCTGCACGCTGTGCGCGAAATTCTGCCCCACCCACGCCATCCGCGGAGAGCGGCGCGAGGTGCACACCATTGATCCGGAGCTGTGCATCAAGTGCGGCGAGTGTCTGGCGCGCTGCAATGTGGGAGCGGTAGTCAAGGTTTAGGCCGGAGGCGGCCGGTGGCTTCCTCCGGTCTGGTCCGCGCTGCGGACGCAGGCGTCTCCGCGGGCGGAGGCGCGGCGTCTGCTGGCGCGATTGGTCGAGCTGCGCCGGTAAATCCCGGCGCGGATGAATCCGTGGGTGATGCCCACCACGCCATGACGATGGAGGGAGAAGACCGGTATGGCGATCAATGACACCTGCGCGTGTTCGGCGCAGGACGAGGCCGCCGTCAGGGCCGCGCTCGAAAGCTTCGAGCACACCCGGACGAATCTGATCCCTATCCTGCATGAGATTCAGGACAGGACGGGACGGATCACCGGATGGGCCATGGAGCAGGTGGCCGACGCTCTGAAGATGCCGCTTGCCGAGGTGTGGGGCACGGCAACGTTCTACACGATGTTCGACATCGAAGGCGCGGCGAAGCACATCGTCCGTGTCTGCGACAGTCCGCCCTGCCATATCACCGGATCCGCTGCGGTCCTGAAGGCCGTGGAGGAGGAGCTGGGCATAAAGCCCGGAGAGGTGACGCCGGACGGGATGTTCGGGCTGGAGGAGGTGGCCTGCCTGGGACTGTGCGGTGTTGCGCCCGTGATGCTCATTGACCGGGAGGTCTTCGGCAATCTGACGCCCGAGATGGTGCCCGGCATAATCGCCAAGTTCCGGGAGGAGGGCTGAGGAGATGGCATTCTATCGAGCGCACGTCCTGGTCTGCTGTGGAAATACCTGCTCCATGCGGGGAGGTCCCGCCCTGCTTCAGCAGCTTGCCCGGCTGGTGGAGGAGCAGGGCCTGAAGGATGAGGTCCGGGTGGTTGAGACCGGCTGCCTGGGAATCTCTGAGCACGGTCCCGCGATGGTGGTCTATCCCGAAGGCATCATCTATGCGCGGGTGAAGGCAGCGGACCTGCCCGAGATCGTGGAGGAGCATCTGCTGAAGGGCCGGCCGGTGCAGCGGTTGCTGTACAAGGGACCGCAGGCGCCGAAGATGGAGCCGGAGACGAAGGTCACCTACTTCGGCAAGCAGCAGAAGATCGTGCTGCGTAACTGCGGCATCATTGACCCGCGCTCCATCGAGGAGTACATCGCCGTCGGGGGATATCAGGCGCTGGGCAAAGCGCTGACCGAAATGACCCCGATGCAGGTGGTGGAGGAGGTCAAGAAATCCGGACTGCGTGGGCGCGGAGGAGCCGCCTTCCCTGCCGCTCTCAAGTGGGAGGCGGTGGCTGATGCTCCCGGGCGGGAGAAAGTGGTCGTCTGCAATGCGGACGAAGGCGAGCCCGGAAACTTCAAGGACCGCCTGATCATGGAGGGTGACCCGCACTCGGTGATCGAGGCCATGGCCATCGCCGGTTATGCGGTGGGGGCGCGGCACGGATACGTATATATCCGTGGAGAATACCGCCAGTCGGTCGAGAACTTCGAGCGCGCCATCGCCGTGGCCCGGGAGATGGGACTTCTGGGGTCCAATATCTTCGACTCCGGTTTCGATTTCGACATCACGGTCTACAAAGGCGCCGGGGCGTATGTCTGCGGCGAGGAGACGGCGCTGATCGAGTCGCTGGAGGGGCACCGCGGTGAGCCGCGCCTGAAGCCTCCGTTCCCCGTGACGCACGGCCTGTGGGGGATGCCGACGCTGGTGAACAACGTCGAGACCCTGGCCTGCGTCCCGCCCATCATCTCCAACGGCGCCTACTGGTTCTCGGGCATTGGAACAGAGTTCAGCAAGGGGACAAAGATCTTCTCCCCCTGCGGCGACATCCTGCTTCCGGGCGTCATCGAAGCGCCCTTCGGCATCACAGTGCGGGAGGTGCTGTTCGACATCGCCGGCGGATCGCGCTCTGGGGCGGACATCAAGGCGGTGCTGGTGGGCGGTCCGAGCGGCGTGATGATCGGACCGGAGAGCTTCGACAGGAAGTTCGCCTTCGAGGATCTTTCACCGGGCGCCGGAGCGCTGATCGTGATGGACGAGACCCGGTGCGTGGTGGATGTGGTGGCGAACTGCCTGAAGTTCTTCGCGCACGAGTCCTGCGGCCAGTGCGTGCCCTGCCGCGAAGGCTGCAAACGCGTCCGGGATATCGTCTACGGCTGGACGCGCGGTGAGGGTGACGAGCTGGAGTTGGACATGGTCCGCCGGGTGGGAATCAACATGCGCCTGGCGTCGCGGTGCGGGCTGGGACAGTTCGCCCCGGTGGCACTGCTCTCCGCGATGGAGCTGTTCCCCGAGGAGTTCAGAGCGCACGTAGTGGAAAAGAGATGTCCTGCGGGGGTCTGCCCGATGGACAGCGTGGTTTCCGTGAAAGAGGAGCAACTGAGTTGGCAAAGGTAACACTGACCATCAACGGCCGCCCGGTGGAGGCGGAGGAGGGCCAGACCGTTCTCCAGGCCGCCACTGCGGCGGGAATCTACATACCGACGCTCTGCGCGCACCCGGACCTCCGTCCGGAGGGTGTGTGCCGCATCTGCGTCGTGGAGGTGAAGGGCCAGCGCGTGCTGCCGACGGCCTGCACTCTGCCCGTGGCGGAGGGGATGGTTGTGGAGACCCATACCCCGAACGTGCGCGAGGCGCGCAGGATCGTGACCGAGCTGCTTTTGGCGAACCATCCGACGGACTGTCTGACCTGCTCCCGCAACCAGACTTGCGAGCTGCAGAAGCTGGCCAAGGAGTTCGGCATCCGCCATATCGCCTTCGAGGGGGAGAAGCGGCACCTGGATCCGGACACCTCATCACCTTCCATCATCCGCAACCCGGACAAGTGCGTGCTGTGTCAGCGATGCGTGAGGGTGTGCCACGAGATCCAGAGCGTGGGGTGCATCTTCACCTCCAACCGCGGCTGGGAGACGGAGATCGGCCCGCCGTTCGGGATGGAGCTGGCGAAGACAGCCTGCGTCTATTGCGGACAGTGCGTGGCGCACTGCCCGACCGGCGCGCTGGAGACGGTGAATCCGTCGGAGCAGATCTGGGAGGCCATCCGGGATCCGGATAAGTTCGTCATCGTGCAGACGGCTCCCGCAGTGCGCGCGGCGTTCGGCGAGGAGTTCGGAATGCCGCCGGGAACGCCGGTCACCGGCAAGATGGTGGCGGCCCTGCGCCAGATGGGCTTCGACAGGGTCTTCGACACGGACTTCTCGGCGGACCTGACCATCGTGGAGGAAGGCTCCGAGCTGATCAAGCGACTGAAGGAGGGCGGCACGCTGCCGATGATCACCTCCTGCAGCCCGGGATGGATTAACTTCATCGAGGTGTTCTATCCCGATCTGCTGCCGCACCTGTCCACCTGTAAGAGTCCGCAGCAGATGTTCGGAGCGCTTGCGAAGACCTACTACGCTCAGAAGATCGGCGTGGATCCCGCCAAGATGGTGGTGGTCTCCGTGATGCCGTGCGTGGCCAAGAAATTCGAGGCGGAGCGGCCCGAAATGCGCTCCAGCGGATACAAGGACGTGGACTACGTCCTGACTACTCGCGAGGCCGCGCAGATGATGAAGGAGGCCAGCATTGACCTGGCCCGGATGGAGGACGAAGAGTTCGACAAGCCTCTGGGCATCAGCACCGGGGCGGGCGTCATCTTCGGAGCCACGGGAGGGGTCATGGAGGCCGCTTTGCGCACGGCCTACGAGCTGATCACCGGCAAGGAGCTCCCGAGCCTGGACATCACCGCGGTCCGCGGGATGGACGGAGTGAAGGAGGCCGTGGTGGACGTGGACGGCGTGCAGGTGAAAGCCGCCGTGGCCCACGGGCTGGCCAACGCGCGCAAGCTGATGGATATGGTGCAGTCCGGCGAGGCGGACTACACCTTCATCGAGGTGATGGCGTGTCCCGGCGGGTGTCTGGGAGGCGGCGGACAACCGCAGCCCACGACGCCTGAGATCCGTATGAAGCGGGCGCAGGCGATCTACGCCATCGACAAGGACATGCCGCTGCGCAAGTCGCACGAGAACCCGGCGATCCAGGAGCTGTACCGGGAGTTCCTGGGCGAGCCTCTGGGACACAAATCGCACGAGTTGCTGCACACGCACTACACGCCGCGCAGCCCTTATCTTGAGATCGAGGAGGAGCAGGAGAAGAGCCTGGTCTAGGCCTCGTTCTCCCGCTTCCCGCCATCCGGAATGGGGGCGGGGCCAGGGAGGCCCGCCCCCTTCTCCCGGCGCTAACACTTGCTAATAGGGCGCATTTGCTGAAGCGCCCGGCCGCGCGGGGACGGTCCGGCGACCGTTATAATGTATGTTGAGGAAAGGAAGGAAACGACTGCGAGCTGTTTTCTGACATTCGCCGGAGCGAGCCGGAGGGGCTCCGGAGAGCGGCCCAGCCGGAATCTGCCATGCAGACCCAGACCATCATCAAAGAGAAGATTGACCACATTCTGAGCGACGCGGAAGTCGAGAACATCCTGGAGGAGGGACGGCGCCGCTCGAGGGACTTCGCGCTTCGTGCGCTGGAGGACGGCAAGGCCGCCCAGGGACTGACCCTGGAAGAGTTGGCCGCCCTCGCCTACTCCGACGACCCGGAGGTGCTGGCGGGGCTCCGCGATGCCGCGCACACCATCAAAAAGCAGATCTACGGGGAGCGGATGGTGTTCTTTGCTCCGCTTTACATCTCGAACTTCTGCTCCAACAACTGCCTGTATTGCGGGTTCCGTCACGCCAACAAGGGTCTGCCCCGCAAGGCTCTGACGCCGGAGGAGATCGCCGAGGAGGTGCGCGCGCTTCTGCGTCAGGGTCACAAGCGCCTGCTACTGGTGGCCGGAGAGGATCCGCGCACCAGTGGAATAGACTATCTGGAAAGGGCGGTGGCGGCCGTCTACGGCGTGCGGGAGAACGGCGCGAGCATCCGGCGCGTGAACGTCAACTGCGCTCCTCTCTCCGTTGAAGACTTCCGGCGTCTGAAGGCCACACAGATCGGGACGTATCAGGTCTTCCAGGAAACCTACCACCGGCCCACCTACAAACGGGTGCATCCCAGCGGTATGAAGGCCCATTACGAGTGGCGAATCACGGCTCCGGACCGCGCGATGGAGGCGGGCATTGACGACATCGGCGTGGGGGTGCTCTTCGGCCTGTATGACTGGCGTTTCGAGATCGTGGCTCTGCTCGCCCACGCGCGCTATCTGGAGACGAAATTCGGCGTGGGGCCGCATACCATCTCTGTGCCCCGCCTGGAGCCGGCCGAGGGGGCGCCTCTGTCCACCGATTCGCCCTACCGCCTGACGGATGATGAGCTGAAGAAGGTGGTCTCGCTTCTGCGCGTGGCCGTGCCCTATACGGGGATGATCCTGAGCACGCGCGAGGCGCCGGAGCTGCGCGACGAACTGTTTGCCCTGGGCATCTCGCAGACCTCCGCCGGCAGCCGTACCACTCCGGGGGGCTACGCATCAGCAGACAACGAGGAACTCGCTCCCACGCGCCTGGCGCAGTTCACCGTGCAGGACCACCGTTCGCTGGCGGAGATGGTCCGGTCCTTTGTGAAAGGGGAGTACATCCCCAGCTTCTGCACCGCCTGCTACCGCTCCGGGCGCACCGGGGATCGCTTTATGGCGCTGGCGAAGAGCGGCAAGATCCACGACATCTGCCAGCCCAACGCTCTGGCCAGCCTGAAGGAGTATCTGCTGGACTACGCCGACGAGGAGACGCGCAGGGCCGGCGAGGAGCTGATCGCCGCCAGCCTGAAGGCTCTTCCCGAGAACCTGCGCCGCACCACCGAGAAGATGCTGGCCCGTCTGGAAGCGGGCGAGCGGGATGTGTACCTGTAAGGAGAAGGCATTCCGTGGAAGCCTCCCGGCTGGAAGAACTGCTGCAGCGGGCCGATGCCACCGGAGACCTTACCCGAGAGGAGGTCCGCAGCCTACTGGAGCTGCAGGACCCGCATCAGGTACAGTCTCTGCTGGAGACGGCGGACCGGGTGCGCGCGCGGGAGGTGGGTGACGAGGTCCACATCCGGGGCCTGATCGAGTTCTCCAACCACTGCCGGAAGAACTGCGCCTACTGCGGCGTCCGGCGCGGTAATACAAAGCTGGAGCGCTATCGGATGACCCCGGCTGAGATCGTGGACCTGGCGGTCTACCTGGACTCTCGGGGCATCCGGACGGCCGTACTGCAATCCGGGGAGGACGCCTGGTATACCGGTCCGATGCTTGCGGAGGTGGTGCGCGCCATCAAATCCCGGACGGATATGGCAGTAACGCTTTCCGTAGGCGAGCGACCCTTCGAGGACTATGCCCTGTGGCGCGAGGCCGGGGCGGACCGCTTCCTGTTGCGTCATGAGACGGTCAACGCCCGGCTGTTCGACGAGATGCAGACTGGATCCACGCTGGAAAACCGCCTGCGCTGTATCCGCGATCTGCGCTCGCTGGGGTATCAGGTGGGAATCGGCTTTATGGTGGGGCTCCCGGGGCAGACCACGGACGACCTTGCTGACGACCTGATGTTCGCCCGCGAGTTCCAGCCGGATATGCTGGGAATCGGGCCGTTCATCCCCCATCCGGACACCCCCCTGGGCAATCATCCGGGCGGGACGCTGGAGATGTCTCTGAAATGTGTCGCCCTGGGCCGGATTCTGACGCGCAACGCTCTGATACCCGCCACCACCGCCATCGGCTCCATTGACGAGTACGGGCGGGAGAAGGCCCTGCAGGCGGGGGCGAATGTGGTCATGCCCAATTATACTCCTCCCGGGAGGAGGGAAAAGTACGAGATCTATCCCAACAAGCGATGTGTGGGCGAAGACCCGGCACTCTGCCACGGATGCCTGCAGGCACGCATCCTGGCAATAGGCCGGCGGGTCGCCACCGGGCGGGGGGACTCCCCCAAGAAGCAGACGCCGGCAAGCGTCGGCTGACAGGCGTGCCGGACCACGATGGAGAGACGCTGTTCCTATGGCTGAGACAAAGAAGAATAAGAAGGATCTGATGATCGGTATCTTCGGACGCAGGAAGGTGGGCAAGACCAACCTGGCCGCTTCGCTGGGCGGGAAAGTCCGGCCTCCCCGGAACGCCGCTGCGGTGGCGAACGCCCCGGTGAAACTGAAAGGGCTCGGGAGCGTCAATCTCCTGGTCCCACCGGGTCTGGACGATGAGCGGGCGCTCGGTGTGGAGGCTGCGGAGGCGAAGGCGCTGCTGGAGCGCATCGATCTGGCGGTGGTGGTGATTGATGCCTCGCTAGGTTGGTCGGACTACGAGAAGTTCTTGCTCTCCAAGATCCGGTTCTCGGGCGACCCTGTGGTGGCGGTTGTGAACGTCGAGCCCGGTGAGGATCCCTCCGAGCTGCTGGGGCTGCTGAAGCGTTTCAACGTCCCGGCGGTCGCGCTGGACCTTTCCCGGCCGGGCGACGCCTCTCCGGTGGTGGATCTGCTGGCAACTGAAGTCAAGCGAGTGCGCGAGCAGCCCAGTCTGGTCAGTGGGCTGGTCAAGAAGGGCGACACGGTGTGGCTGGTGGTGCCGGACAGCCGTCCCAGCTACCTGGATCCGGTGGGTCCGCTGGAGATGCGCCTGACAGCGGACGCTGTGGAGGCCGGCGCGACGGTCTCCGTCATCCGCGCTTCAGAACTGCGCCGCCGCTGGGAGGAGATCACGGAGCGTCCTGACCTGGTAGCCGCCGACTCGAGCGTCTTCGGGCAGGTTATGGACTTGCTGCCCGATGACGTTGCTCTGACCACTCCCCGGATCCTGCTCTCGCGCCAAAGGGGCGAGCTGGACCTGTATGTGCGTGGAGCGGAGGCCATCAGCGACCTCAAGCCCGGGGACCGGGTGCTGATCGCGGAGGCTTGCGGTCTGCACGTCCAGCCGGATGACATCGCGCGCGTGGAGGTGCCGAACCTGTTGCGCAAGTGGGTGGGTGGCGATCTGGAGTTCTCGACCTCCGGCGGCGGCGCGACACTGGAGGGAGTGGAAGGCTACGATCTGGTCGTCCGCTGCGCCGCCTGCACGCTGGATCCTGAGACATCCGCCGAGAGCCTGAAAGCGGTGCGCGAGTCCGGAACGCCGATCACCAACTACGGGGTGGCCTTGGCTTATATGCACGGCATTCTGTCCCGGATGATCGAACCGTTTGTCCGCGCGGGCGAACTGGCCCCGCTGCGCGCCGAGAGCCGCTCGATCCCCGTGGAACTGCACGACGAACTGTGCCTGCCGCCCGGGATGTGACAAGGTCTGCAGGGATGGCCATCCTGACGGCCACGCTGGTTCTGAGCGCCGCCCTTGCGCCAAACGCTGCGGAAGGGCTCTGGGGGAGCGCCCCGGCCTCGTCGCGGGTGACGGCCGGCGTCCGGGAGGCGCTTCAATCCCTGAAGAAGGGGGGCTGGGATGGCAAGAGCCGGGCGATTGTGGTGGACATCCCCAACCAGAGGCTGCTGCTGTTCGCCAATGAAGAGCGGGTAGAGCGGAGCTGGCGGGTTTCCACATCCAAATACGGAGTCGGATCCGAGCCTCGGTCTTACAAAACACCCACCGGGCTGCATCGCATATGGCAGAAATCCGGCGCCGGCGCCCGGCCGGGACAACCTCTCAAGGGAGGCGAGCCGACGGATGCGCCCGTCTCCGAGGAAGGAGGCCTCCGGAGGGTTTACATCACCTCACGCGCCCTGAAACTGGAAGGGCTGGAGGAGCACAACCGCACCAGCCGCTCCCGCGGCATCTGGATCCACGGCACCTCGGCCGAAGAGTTGATCGGCCGGCCCGCCTCCATCGGCTGCGTCCGTCTCCGCAACGTGGATGTGATCGAACTGTTCGACCTGGTACCGGAAGGGACGCTGGTCTATATTACGGACCGCCGTTAGCCGCCCTGCCGCAGAAGACAAGCAGCGCGTTTGCCACGGGCCGCTCACGGCCGCCCGTGCCGTCGGGGTTGGCTCCGTCTGAGGGATGGTTCACCACTTTCCCTTCGATGACCATCGTCGCGGATCCGCCGCTGTCCAGGTCCATCGCGTCGCTGGCTCCGAACTCCAGCATCAGGTCGGCCATCTGCTTCTGATAGATGCCCAGGCTGAAGTCCGGCTGTCTGCCATCCACGGTGATCAGCACCACCTTCCTGCCGTCCTCAGAGACCCCTACGGCGGAGCGCGGCTGCCGGAGCAGATAGTGCTCCTTCTTCCAGTCCGGAGTGAACTCTTCCCCGTCCGGGAACGGTTTCAGCGAGTCCTGATGAAACTTGCCGTCCTTCAGGATGAGCGGGCCGGCGCCGAGGGCCTGCCAGACATCGTCCAGCGGCCGGGTGGAACGCAGGTCGAGTCCCATCACCTGCCAGAGCCTGGCCTTCCGGCGCAACCATTCTCCCGCCTTCCCGCGCCCGGCCAGCACTCGCCCGTCCCGGGGAATGCGCCGCGGCGGCCCGTCCGTCACGATGTCCGTCACAAGGCCTGAGGATGTCAGGAACACTTCCGTGACGGGGGATGCGGTATTACCCGGGGTGGAAAGTCCGAATCGCGAGGTGCAGAGGCACAGCCAGTCGTCGCGGATCTCGCTGTTCATCAACGTTATGGGATGCTCGCTGCCGTCCGGGGCGATCACGCGCGCCTGCCAGGTCCACTGATCCGTGAAGCGGTCTATGACGGCCCGTCCGTCTTTCAGGACGGCAAACGCGCTACGGGCCTTCGGCGCCATGACGATCTCTCCGTCAACGACGGTCAATCCCTGTTCGATGCCATTGGGGCCCCAGTAGTCACCATTGATGGCCGCCGTGGCGCCGTGGCGGTCCGCAATGGAGCGCACCGTCTCCACCCCGGCCACCACATCGTTAGACAACCCCGTGCGCAGCGACACTCCGGGCACGGTGAGATCCACCAACAGGACATTGATGTTCATGGGGTCGGCCGTGACACGGTGGATGTGGGTCAGGCCCGGGCAGATCTCTCTACGCTCTTCGGAGACCGTCTGCATCAGCGGAACGTCCGGGTAGAACGGCAACCCCGCAGGCGTCTCGCCCTGCTCGGGATGCGCGGGCAGAGCCGTGACAGTCAGGATAAAAGCCACAAGGAAAGCCTTCGCGTCCATAGCGCCAATTCAGTTGGACTCCTGCAGGGGGGATTCCTGCCACTGCCTGCTTCGGGTTCCCCGGACGTGAAAAAGCCCGGGCTGCGAGGAGCCCGGGCCGCGGAAGGATGCCGCAGGCTTTTCGCGTTGTGAAGAGCGCCCGCCGACAAAGCAACAACCCGGCCACACCGATCAGTCCTCCCGCAAACTCCAGCAGACTGTCCGGCTCCACAACGACCTGCACCTGAGAGGCGTCCACATCCCTCGAATTGATGCGGGTCAAGGAGCTTCAGACTGTACTGGCGCATTCTTCCAGAGGGACCGGCGCAGTGCCGGCGACCCTGTAGTCGCATTTCGAAGGGACGCGCAGGCGACCGGGCGTCCTGGAGCCCTGCAAGGAGAAGGACGTGCAAACACTTGCGTACAATCTGAACGAGAAAGCGGAGTTCGCATCGGACGGGATCGTCAGCAAGACGATCGTGGACGAGAAGTTCGCAAAGGTCATTCTGTTCGGCTTCGCAGCGGGACAATCGCTTTCTGAGCACACCAGCAGCATGCCGGCCATCATCCATATCCTTTCCGGAAAGGGAAAGGTCTTGTTGGGACAGCAGTGGCATGACGCCGTTCCGGGCAGTTGGTATTTCATGCCGCCCGGACTGAATCACGCCATCCAGGCCGATGAGGACACCGTCATGCTTCTGACCATGTTCCGGGGCGCTGCTGCGCCGGTCGCGGGGCCGTAATCCGGCAGGCGGCACGCTGGAGAGGTAGCACCAGCGGAGGCCATCAAGGAATTGCTGAAAGATCTCATCCTCAAGAACCGCAGCTACCGGCGCTTCCAGCAGGAGCGCAGCGTGCCTGTGCAAACGTTGCGTGAGCTGGTGGAACTGGCGCGCTTCTCTCCCTCGGCCGCCAACCTCCAACCTCTGAAGTTTCTGCTGGTGTGTTCTCCGGAGGCCTGCGCGCGGGTCTTCCCGACGCTCGCCTGGGCAGGCTATCTACAGGATTGGGACGGGCCGGCGGAGGGGGAGCGGCCGTCGGCCTATATCGTGATCCTGGGCGACACCCGCATCCGGGCGCATATTGACTGTGACCACGGCATCGCCGCCCAGTCCATCATGCTGGGAGCCGTGGAACGGGGGCTGGGCGGCTGTATGATCGGCTCGGTGGATCGGGAACGCCTGCGGCAGGAGCTGGATATTCCGGCCCATTTCGAGATCCTGCTTGTTCTGGCGCTTGGTGAGCCGGTCGAGAAGGTCGTCCTGGACGATGTAGAACCGGGAGGAGACATCCGGTACTGGCGGGATGCCTTCGGCGTGCATCATGTCCCCAAGCGGCCGCTGGATGAGCTGATCGCAGGGGAGTTCTGCTAGCAGAAGAACCGGCTTCGGCCGACAGGGCGGGCTAGAGCACGCTGACGTCGCTCGACTCGCCCAGCATGAAGCGATAGGCTCGTGGCTTGGTGTCGCACCGGCGCACGCATGAGTTGCGTCCGATAAGGCTGTCTTCCATCCGCACGCCCAGATCCTCGATGCGGCACTCCTCCAGAATGATGGAATGCTCAATTTCGCATCGGGTGATCACACACCCGTCGCTGATGGATGTGAAAGGCCCGATGTAGGCGTCGGTGATGACGCAGTTCTCCCCGATGATCACCGGGCCACGGATGGTGCTGCGCTCGACGCTCGTTCCCTTTCCGATGCCGACCCGCCCATGCAGGACGGACTCGGCATCAACCTCGCCCTCGATGCTGGTCTCCAGATCCTCCAAGACGATGCGGTTGGCCTCCAGCATGTCCTCGCGCTTGCCGGTGTCCTTCCACCATCCCTTGATGATGTGCGCCCGCACGTTCCGGCCGGTATCCACAAGGTACTGGATGGCGTCCGTGATCTCCAGCTCGCCGCGCCAGCTCGGTTTGATGGCGTTCACCGCCTCGAAGATGGTGGAGTCGAACATGTAGACCCCCACCAGCGCCAGATCGGACTTCGGCTCCTTCGGTTTCTCCACCAGACGGACGATCCGTTCGCCGTCCAGCTCCGCAACGCCGAAGGCTCCCGGGTTAGGCACATGCGCCAGCAGAATCTGCGAATTGGGCTTCTCGGCGCGGAAACGGTCCACCAGCTCCGTGATGCCGTCCCGTATGAGGTTGTCGCCCAGATACATCACGAACGTGTCGTCGCCGATGAAATCCTGAGCGATCTTCACGGCGTGGGCCAGACCCAGCGGCGCTTCCTGCTGGATGTAGGTGATCTTCACCCCCCAGCGCGACCCGTCCCCGCAGGCTGCCCGGATCTCCTGATGGGTATCTCCCACAATGATTCCTACGTCCGTGATCCCGGCGTCTCGGACAGCCTCGATGGTGTAAAAGAGGATGGGCTTGTTGGCCACAGGCACCAGCTGTTTGGCGCTGGTGTGAGTTATGGGGCGCAAGCGAGTGCCCTTGCCGCCGCTCAGAATCAGTGCTTTCACAGTTTGCTACAACCCTCCATTCCGGGAGCGGAAGTAATCCGCCACGCGGCGGATGATCTCGTCGAGCGGCGTGGCGGGTGCGAACCCGATGGTCTCTCTCAGTTTGCCTGTGTCCGGCCGCCTCCGCTGCATATCCTCGAACCCCGCCGAGTAAGCGCAGGAATAAGGCACATACTGGAGCGGAGAACGCGACCCGCACACTGCACGCACGCGCCGCGCCAGCTCCTCAATGGATGTTTCCTCACTCCCGCCCATATTGAACACCTGTCCCACGGCGGCCGGGGTTGCCATCAGACGGAGGATTCCCTCCACCGCGTCATCCACGTAGGTGAAGTTCCGGCGTTGCCGTCCGTCCCCGTAGATGGGAATGGGCTCGTTTCGGAGCGCTTTCTGGACGAAGTTGGGCAGGACCATTCCGTAGGTGCCCGTCTGTCGCGGCCCCACCGTGTTGAAGAATCGGACGATGACCGCCTGGATGCCGCGCTCCCTGTGATGCGCAAGGGCGCAGAACTCATCCATCGCCTTGCTGGTGGCATATAGCCAGCGGGTGACGCTGGTAGCCCCGACGATGCTGTCGTCGGTCTCTCGGAGGGCGTCCGAGCAGTTCTTCCCGTAGACCTCCGATGTCGAGGCGACCAGAATCCTCTGTCCGGGTAACGCCGCGTCCAGCACGTTCTCGGTTCCCCGCAGATTGACGCGGATGCTTTGGAGTGGCTGGTCCAGAATGCGGCGCACGCCCACGGCTGCGGCCAGATGGTAGACTTCGTCGCATTCTCTGACAAGGGAGGCCACCAGCTCCGCATCAAGCACGGAACCTTCCACCACACTCAGGCGGGCGGTGGAAGGGATGTGCGTCAGGTTGTTGCGGCTTCCTGTGGAGAAATCGTCCAGGACGGTGACCGTGTCTCCCCGCTCCAGAAGTCTGTCCACCAGATGTGAGCCGATGAAGCCCGCCCCGCCTGTCACAAGAACCTTCACCCGTGTATCTCCTCCGGGCTGAAGCATTGAACCCCCTTGCGGCGGCAGACCTCCTCCACACTCTCCCTGAGAAGAGGCGAGGCCACCAGTACTGCTCCAGGTCGGGTCTCGCTGAGCAGGCGCTCCAGTTCATTCAGCGAGCGTGGGATTGCTTCGACATCCAGGGTCAAGACGCCGGTAGGTGTTCCGGCAAGGCCACGCGCCGCCCGCGCGAGCGCATCGGCTCCTTCTCCGTCAAGGCCTGGAGAAGCCACCAGCACCCACCGTTCCGGGCCCGGCAGCAGCCGGGATAACATGAGGTAAAAACCTCGTGATCCGCTAAGCAAGAGAAGCAGGATTCCCGCATTAAGAGCTGTGAGCGCGGCTCCCGGAGCCATTCCCGCTGCCAGCCCTGCAGCCAGGGAAACAATTGCTCCCAAGGCGCATCCCGCCATCAGCCGGAGGAACGCCGCGAGGCTCAGATGCCGCCAGACGCCGCGGTACACTCCGGCCAGGGCGAGCCCTGCCGCACTGCCGCCCACCAGAATGGCCACCTGCCATCGCGCCGCGGGCAAGTCGCCCGGCCCCGATGCTTCCACAGCAAGAACTGCAGCCGCGAACGCCAGCAACGTATCGGCGAGAGCCGTCGCGGTCTGCTTCTTGTGAAGTCTCTGCGCGAAAACAACTGCTCCTGCAGGTCTGCCGGCGGACTCCTCAGCCGAGTATACCTCCACCCGGGCAAGTAGCCTGCCGAGCATCAGAAGCCAGGCCGCGGCAAGCGCCCCCACCACCAGAAGCAAAGGTTCACGGAAACGCATCGCCGCCACACCCATGGAGCCCGTCAGCAGCGCCACGCCGCACAGCAAGAGGACGGCCTGAGGCTCAGACAGTCCCAGCCGGACAAGGCGGTGCGAGGTGTGGTCACATCCCCCCTGAGAGATTGCCCGGCCATGCATCTTGCGCATCACGGTCACGAAGGTGGTATCGAAGATGGGCACGGCCAGCGCAACGCAGGGGAACAGCACAGCCCAGGCAGCTGCCGCCCCAGCCGCGGCGGATGCCTGGATGGACAGGGCCGCCAGCATCAGTCCAAGGAACATGCTGCCGCAGTCCCCCATGAAAACCCGCGCCGGGTGGAAGTTGAAAACCAGAAACGAAAGAGTGGCTCCTGCCAGAGCAATTGCGGCAACCGCAGTCGGTCCGCTACCCGCCAGGACCGCCCCGGCCGCGATCACGAGAGCGGCTACCGTCGCGACCCCCGCGGCCAGACCGTCCATATTGTCCAGCAGGTTCAGCGCGTTCGTAATGCCCACCACAAAGAGGATGGTGACCAGCCACGCCAGCGCGCCGCCGCCGTTCACCCCGAAGTGTACTCCTCCAGCCACCAGGATACAGGCGGCCGCCACTTGAGCCAGCAACTTATGCTGGGGGCGCAGGCTCCGCAGGTCGTCTACGAGACCCACAAGGAAGATCAGGGCACCTGCTGCCAGAGGGACCAACAGCTCGGGAAAAGGGCGGCCGGTCAGCGCCAGGCTCCCCGCGAACGCGCTGAAGATAGCCGTTCCGCCCATCAGCGCCGTCGGCCTGACGCTCCAGCGGTCTGCGCGGGGACGCGCCACCAGCCCGGCGCTCCGCGCCAGGCCAATGACAAGCGGAGTAAGCACAATCCCCAGGAGGAAGGACGTTCCCCCCGTCAGCATTAGGGAATTCCTGATGGACTCAACGCTCAACGGCGGGCCGCCTCCATCGTGGAGCGAAAATAGTCCACCGTCCGGCGCAGTCCCTCTTCGAAACTGACCATTGGCTCATAGCCCAGTAGGCTTCTGGCTTTGCTGATATCCGCGTGCGAGTGCTTCACGTCCCCGGGTCGCTCGTCCTCGTAGACCGGTTCGCATTCGGCGCCGATGATCTCACACAGCTTCCGGAAGAGCTCGTTTAGGGTGAATCTTTCGCCGCACGCCGCGTTCATCATCTCGCCGAAGCCCCTCTCGGTTTCCAAGGCAAGGAGATTGGCGTGCACCACGTTGTCCACGTAGGTGAAATCGCGGGACTGTTCTCCGTCCCCGTAAATGACCGGCCGCTCGCCATTCAGCAGCCGCGTGATGAACTTCGGGATCACCGCCGCGTATTCGGAATTCGGATCTTGACGCGGACCAAAGACGTTGAAATATCGCAGGCAGATGGTGGGAAGTCCGTAAAGACGGTAGAACGCCTGGCAGTAGAACTCGCCTGTGAGCTTACCGATGGCGTACGGGCTGATGGGATCAGGGGGAAGACTCTCGACCTTGGGCAGCTCCGGCCCCTGACCGTAAGCGGAGGAGGAGGCGGCATAGACGAACCTCTTCACTCCCTCGTCCCGCGCCGCCACCAGCGTGTTCAACGTGCCATCGATGTTCGCCCTATTGCTGCCGATGGGATCCGCCACCGAGCGCGGGACGGACGGGATGGCGGCTTCGTGGAGGACGGCGTCCACTCCCCGCACTGCAATGCGCGCTTGCTCCAGATCCGCCAGGTCCAACTGCAGGAACTCGATCTGGTCCCGGACCGCCTCCAGATTGCCCAGATCTCCGGTGCTCAGGTCATCCGCAACAGTGACCTGGTAGCCCTTCCTGAGCAATCCTTCCACCAGATGCGAGCCGATGAATCCTGCTCCCCCCGTAACCAGAACGCGCATTCAGGATGCCTGCCTTTCCGCGGATCGTATTGTTCCCGAAACCTCGCGTATATCTACCATTATGGGCGTCCCTTTTCCTGCAACATCGACATATACAGCCCGGCCAGGTCCGAAGCCAGGCGTTCGATAGAGAAGCGAGGGTAGACGTGCCTCCGGCCAGCCGCGCCCATCTCCTTCGCACGTTGGCGCGACGCCAGAAGTTGCAGCAGGGCGGCCGCGAGAGCATCAGGGTCCGAAGGCGGCACAACGAATCCGCTCTGGCCATCCGAGATAACCTCCCGCGTCTCGCCGACATCCGTGGCCACCGCCGGCGTGGCGGCGGCGAGCGACTCGATCAGCGCCACCGGCATTCCCTCATTGTTGGATGAAAGAGCCGTCGCGTCGCAGTCTGCATAGATGCGCGGGAGGTCGTCCCGGAACCCCAGGAACAAGACTCGGCCCCGGAGATGGAGCTGTTCCGTGAGCGCCTCCAGGCGAGCCCGCTCCGGCCCGTCGCCCACGATCAGGAACCTCGCATCGGGAAGCTGTTCCGATACCAGCGCCGCCGCGCGCAGGAACACCTCGTGGTTCTTGATGGGCACCAGACGGGCCACGATGGCGACAACCGGGCAATCAGCCGGGATGCCGAGTTCGCTCCTCAGCTCTCCTGCGTGCTCTTCGGCATTGAGGAAGGCGGAGAGGTCCAGTCCCAGCGGCACTTGCACATACTGCTCCGGCCGGCCGATCCCCAGTCCCAGAATCTCCTCCTGTTGACGGGCTCCCAGGACGATGATTCGGGTGGATATCCCTGCAAGACGCTTCTCCAGCTCAACGAAGCAGCGAGTTTTGGCCGGAGAAAAGTAGCCGGAAAACACGTGGCCGTGGAACGTATGTATGCGCACCGGAACGCGCGCGAGCCAGGCGGCCACGCGCCCCACGGCCCCCGCTTTTGCGGTGTGCGTGTGCACCACGTCCGGCCGCAGTCTGCGGAAGCGGCGATAGAGCGCAAAGAGCACGGCCGGATCGCGCAGAGGCGACAGCTCACGTCCGAGCGCGGGGATGATGACCGGTTCCACACCGTTCTCCGCAGCCAGCCAGAGCATATTGCCCTCACCCGGCGACTCCCGTCCGGCCACCAGCTCCGAGACAAAGCCCATTTCGCGGTGATGCCGGGTGAGCAGGATGGTGTGACGGGCCGGCCCGCCGATGTTCAGACGGGCGATGACACGCTCGATCCGGATGGGCCGGGCAGGGGACGGCACGCTCACGCCGGACGCAGCTCGGAGATGATCAGGTTCACCGCCACCCCTAGAGCCACCCCCAGCATAAAGGAGACGGCGAGGTTCACGAGCAGCTTCGGACGCGCCGGCTCTTCGGGAGGAAGCGCCCGGTCCATCACCTGGTAGGAGCGGCTTTCGGACTGCTCGTCAATCTGCGCCAGCTCGTGCTGCTGCGAAAGAACCTGGTAAAGCTTTGCCTTGTTGTCTATCTCCCGCTGCAGGCGCGCCTGCCTCAGCGCGACGGCCGGGACATCCTTCATCTCGCTTCTCAGCCGATCCAGCGCACTCTGCATCTCCTGACGGGTGGCTTCCAGGGCTTCCTTGCGCGCTTTCAAGCGCGCAAGCTCCGCAAGATCGCCGGTGTTCTTCAGGTCGGTCTCCACCGCGGAGAGCTCGCTTGTAGCCTCCTGGATCTGCTGCTGCAGCGAGAGCGCCTGCTGCACCGCCGCGCGTGTCTGCTCGCTCAGGTTTATGACTTCTGCCCGGCTGCTCAGCTCCTTCAACCGGTCTTCCAGTGATGCCAGGTCCTGCTCAAGGGAGCGGATCTTCCCGGCAATGAACCCGCTCTTGCGGCGAGTCTCCTCGTTGACGCGTATGAGGAAGCGGTCCACGTAGGCGTTGGCCAGTTCGGCCGCCAGGTCTGCCGATGCGCCGGACGCGGTCACTGCGATGAGGCCCTTCCGATCCTCCTCGATGCGGACACTCTTCTGCAACTTCTTGAGTGCCTGCTGGAACGTCATCTGCTCACCGCCGGTGAAATCCGGTCGGGATGTCAGGCGAAGCGTGCGGAGAAGATGCCGGGCGAAATCATCGCTCTCTAGGACGGCCAGGGCGTAAGCCTGGGGACTTGCGTTCTGGCCCGGCAGCGCCAGCGCCCCGAGATCTCCCGGCAGCCGCAGAGAAGGAGCCTCCTGCCGCACAAAGATGCTGGCGCGCGCCTCGTAAACGCGGGGCATCAGAATGGAAGCGATGCCTCCAGCCAGCATGCAGACGGCCACGCATCCCGCCAGAACGGCAGTCCACCGGCGCGCCTCTGCCGGGCGCCCGTTCTTCGCAACGGGATTGGGGGAATCCTGAGACATCGTGTCTTGTTCCGGGGCACATCTTCGCGGGGACGGTGATTCTGCCCAGGCAGACCCTCGTCCACGCCTGTTCCCGGCGGTATTCTAAGCGAGCGCGGGAGCGGTGTCAAACGCGACAGCGTGCGCCGCGCAACCGGGGCAGATGAGGATCATGGTATAATCTCCCTGCTTTCGCGCCCCGCGTCCGCCTTCGGAGACTCAACCGCCCGATGCAGTCCGGCAATCAGGAAGACTCAGCCACAGCCCGCCCCACGCTCGAGGGCGAAGACCGGCTTTTCGCCACCGCTCATCTGCACAGCGATCTCCGGGGCAGATCGGTCCGGGGCGGTGTGCTCACCGTGGCCTCGCAGGCCGGGCGTTTCGCTCTAAACACCGTCTCGCTCGTGGCGCTGGCGCGGCTGCTGACTCCGGCCGATTTCGGCCTGGTGGCGATGGTCCAACCCATCACAGGATTCGTGGCGGCATTCAAAGACCTCGGATTGAACTTCGCCACAGTCCAGAAGCCACAGATCAATGAAGCGCAGGTGAGCACTCTTTTCTGGATTAACCTGCTGGTCAGCGTTTTGCTGGCAGTGCTGGGTACACTGCTGGCACCGCTGGTTGGGTTGTTCTATGGCGATGAGCGCGCAGGCTGGATTACCGTTGCTCTGTCCGCTACCTTTATCTTCAGCGGCCTTGGGGCTCAGCACCAGGCGATTCTCCAACGCCAGATGCGTTTCGGGAGCGTGGCCTTCGCAGACCTTGCCGGAATTTTGGCCGGCATCGTGGCTGCTATGCTGGCTGCCTGGCAAGGAATGGGTTACTGGTCCCTGGTAATTATGACTGCAGTTACCGGCGCCGTGAATGTGGCAATTCTCTGGTGGCAGTCCCGCTGGATCCCCGGTGCTCCCCGGAAGTTGCGAGAGGTGCGTGAGATGCTGGGGTTCGGGGGCGGATTGACGGGTTATTTCATCGTCAACTACCTGACCCGTAACGCCGACAACGTCCTGGTCGGACGGTTCCTGGGGAGCGAAGCCCTGGGGTATTACTCCCGTGCCTATCTGCTGATTCTGCTACCAATGCGCCAGATCAGCAGCCCGGTGCTGCCGGTAGCAATTGCTGCATTGAGTCGCTTGCGTGCCGATCCGGAACGTTTTCGACGCTACTACCTGCGCATCTTGCAGATCATGGCTTGCGCAGGCATGCCTCTCATCGTCTTTACGCTGGTTTGCTCCGAGAGCCTCATATATTTGATTCTGGGTGAGCAGTGGCTTGCCTGCGTCAGTATCTTTCGGGCACTGGGGCCTGCAGCTTTCCTGTTGACTTTCAATGAGGCAGAGGCTCTTATCTACGTCCCTACGGGCGAAACTATGCGCTGGTTTCGTTGGTCTCTTGCGGTTGCCCCGGTGTATATTCTGGTTTTCGCGTTCGGACTTCAATGGGGACCGGTGGGCGTGGCCATTTGTTACAGCGCAGCGATGGTTGTGCTGCGTTTTCCGAGCCTCGCTTTTGCCTTCCGCGGATCTCCCTTGCGCCTGTCGCATCTGCTCGGGGTCCTCTGGCCTCCTGCGACTGCCTCAATTGGGGCGGGCCTTCCTGTGCTCTTTATTAACTCCATTAGCCGGGTCAGTGGGCTGCATCAGGTGGGGGTATTGATGGCTTGCCTGCTCATTTACGCCTCGACTTACCTTGGCATTCTGGTTTCGCTGCCCGGTGGCAAGCGTGTGATTCAGGATGTGAGAGCTATTATCGGCGAGCTACGCACGGGCAGAAGTGCGGAATAACCCTGTTCCTCTTTGCCATACGGGCAAGCATTTGCGCGCTTAGCGATCCCTGCCGCCCCAGTTGCCACGCGGATGTTTCGCCGCGGCGAGCGGTTGCTTACCACGGTAAAGACGGTGCATTCCTCGCAAGGGCCTTGCAGCCAGAAGAGGGCCGCAGTGGACCTGTTGGCCGGGGGGCGATTGCATTTTGGCTTGCGAGCGTCAATTTTGAGACGCTGCGGCGCGGCCCTCGTGATTTTTCCCTCTCATCAGGCAAAGGGGTTACGCGTAATTGGCGAACGGCAATGTCTATTGAAAGTAATTCTTCTCAGAGCCCTTAGGCCACTAGGATGGTATACGCTGCCACACCAGCCGCGAAAGTTAAGTTACCGCCAGATACTATGCAGGAGCGCGGGAAAAGTGTGTCGAAGATAACCTGCTGCATCGCTCTTGGAGTTACTCTGTAGGGGGTAAGCAGAGGGTACTCCGGCCTGAGGCATGGAACGCGGGCGCGCCCCTGCCCGGCTCACGTGGTAGAACTGATGCAAAGAAGGAGGTCGTTGCGTGATGTGCACACGTGCAATCTTTAGTTCCGTGGTGCGGTTGACAGCGGTCGGGCTCTTCCTCGTTTGCGGTCGTGTTCTGGGGGGCAGTCCCCCAGTCGCGGTGAGTTTGAGCCCGTCTGGAACGACGCTGGCTGTGAATGCATCTGCTGTAGTCACGAGTATCTACTCGGATGCGGATGGAGCTGAAAATCTTTCAGCGGTCTACCTCCTGCTGAACAGCACGACAAGCGGGGCGAACGGTATTTACGTGGCTTACAACCGTCAGAACAACAAGTTATACCTTCGCAATGACGCTGATACAGCCTGGTTGGGAGGCTTCGCGCCCGGTCAAGCAACCATTGTGGAGAACTCCAGAGCAAGATTGCGGTGTCAAAACACGAGCGTGAGCCTTTCGGGTAACACACTGACAATCAACTGGAATATCGAACCGAAGTCGCCGGTGGCCGGATCCACCCTGAAAGCTTATCTGCGGGGCTTGGACATCTCCGGTCTGCACAGCGGTTGGGTACAGAAGGGCTCGTTGACCTTTGGAAATGCTCCGGTTGCGGGAACGATTACTCCGGCCTCCGGCAATCCCGTCCCCGGATCAAAGGCAACTGTTAGTTGCAATTACAATGACCCGGACGGAGTGGACAACCTTGCCGCCGTGTATTTTCTGATAAACGCTTCCGCCTCAGGAGCAAACGGCATCTTGCTGGCCTACAACCGACAGACCAACAAGCTTTACCTTCGGAATGATGCCGACACAGGATGGTTGGGAGGCGTAAGCCCGGGCTCTCCAGGGACGATCTCCAACAGTCGCGCTCGCCTCTATTGCCAGGAAACCACCGTGTCTTCCAGTTCGCAAGGTTTAACGGTGAACTGGCGAATCGAGCCTCTGGCAACGATGGGAGGCCGATTGTGCAAAGGTTATCTGCGGGCTCTGGATGTGTCCGGACTCGGAATCCCGTGGACGGAAAAAGCAACCTATAGTTTCAAAAGCTTTCCTGTGGCCCAGAGTATCACCCCCGGCTCTGCGAATCTGGTTCCAGGCTTGAAGCAAAGCGTCGCTTGCGTCTATTCAGACCCTGACGGGCTGGATGACCTTTCCGCCGTGTATTTTCTGATAAACGCTTCCGCCTCAGGAGCAAACGGCATCTTGCTGGCCTACAACCGACAGACCAACAAGCTTTACCTTCGGAATGATGCCGACACAGGATGGTTGGGAGGCGTAAGCCCGGGCTCTCCAGGGACGATCTCCAACAGTCGCGCTCGCCTCTATTGCCAGGAAACCACCGTGTCTTCCAGTTCGCAAGGTTTAACGGTGAACTGGCGAATCGAGCCTCTGGCAACGATGGGAGGCCGATTGTGCAAAGGTTATCTGCGGGCTCTGGATGTGTCCGGACTCGGAATCCCGTGGACGGAAAAAGCAACCTATAGTTTCAAAAGCTTTCCTGTGGCCCAGAGTATCACCCCCGGCTCTGCGAATCTGGTTCCAGGCTTGAAGCAAAGCGTCGCTTGCGTCTATTCAGACCCTGACGGGCTGGATGACCTTTCCGCCGTGTATTTTCTGATAAACGCTTCCGCCTCAGGAGCAAACGGCATCATGCTGGCCTACAACCGACAGGCCAACAAGCTTTATCTTCGGAATGATGCCGACACAGGATGGTTGGGAGGCGTAAGCCCGGGCTCTCCAGGGACGATCTCCAACAGTCGCGCTCGCCTCTATTGCCAGGAAACCACCGTGTCTTCCAGTTCGCAAGGTTTGACGGTGAACTGGCGAATCGAGCCTCTGGCAACGATGGGAGGTCGATCGTGCAAAGGTTATCTGCGGGCTCTGGATGTGTCCGGACTCGGAATCCCGTGGACGGAAAAAGCCACGCTCACCATTAGCCGCCGCCCGTCCAATGACGACTTTTCTCCTAATAGTGCCGAGGTTGCCGTGGGCTCGCCGACACTGCTCACGGCTCGCTTCTCGGACCCGGACGGCGCGGGGAACTTGTCGGTGGTCTACGTTCTGCTCAATTCAACCCTGAACGGATCTGGCGCGGGTTACGTTCTTTACGAGTTGCCGCCAAAGAATAAACTCTGGTTGCGCAATGATGCTCATTCCGCCTGGCTGGGAGGCTTCGCTCCAGGAAGCGCCAACATCATTGAGAATGGGCAGTTTCGGCTTTATTGCGACCAGACGTCTGCCACGACGAGTGGTTCAACGCTCCAGCTTAACCTCAAGCTGGAGGCAAAGCAGGCTATGGCAGAGCGCAGTTGCCAGGCGTGGCTGCGTTGCACGGACAGCCAGGGACTCACGGCGGACTGGACGAATAAAGGGTCCATCGCCTTCTTTGCGACGCCGTCTCCGAGTACCATCGCCGTCTTCCCAGCGCGTCTGGTGCTGAAGCAGGGAGGCAATCCGGCCGTCATACGCGCCGCAGTGATCGATGCGAGTGGCAAGGTCGTCAGCAATCCCGAGACGAACGTCACCTGGACGGTAGCGAACACATCGCTCGCCACGGTGGAGTCGCTCGGAATGGACGGCCTGGGCGAATATTGGATCGCCCGGGTCACTCCATCCGCCAGTAGCGCAGGTTCCACCACGTTGCAGGTATCTGCAAACGGGCTGTCAGCGCGGATAGATCTCGCCGTTGCCGGCATGCCGGGCTGGGAAGAACTGCATCCGTCGCAGAATCCTCTAGCCTCGGCAACCATTGCCCAAGGGCAGCAGCGCGTCTACTTCTTCCAGACGGAACCGGACTTCACCTACATGGTGGACTTCGAGTCTGCAAACCACGACGCTTTCCGGATGGAGCTTTTCGACAATCCCTCGCTGAGCGGCCCGCCGCTGCTGTCCGAGGAGTCAAGTGACGCTGGATGGGATATCCCGGCCACGCGATCCACCGGAACGTGGTTCGTGCGGTTGACACGCCTCGCTCCGTCGAGTGGCAGTTTCTCGATCACGCTGGAAGCAGACCCGAATGTCTACAATACAGAGGACTCGCCTTCCGTCCCTGTGTGGCACCGGCTGGATCCGGGAGGACCGATCAGGTTCGGCACTGTGGGCAGACGGGATTCGCTCTTTTTCTACTTCGATGCCGAGGCAGGCCGGACATATTATGTGGAGGGAGGCGGTCCCGGCGTGTTGACCCTGGCCGAGGATGCCGCTTTCACGAGCGTCATAGCCTCCTCGGAGTCTGAGATCGGGCGACAGATCGTGCCGAGCGCTAATCGGCGCTACTACCTCCGTATTTCCGGCGGGCAAGGCGGAGGCTTTGCCGGAGCCCGGGTGAGTCTGCCCAACCAAGGATACGTGTCTCAGCCGGTCCTCCAGCTCTATCCGCGGACTCTGCTGATGGATCAGGAAGACAGCCGCACAGGCGACCTGGCCCTTCAAGCGCTGGTGACTGGACTGGGTACTGTGCAGGACCCACCTGCGACGGTGACGTGGTCTGCTTCCGTGCCCCAGATATCCGTGACCGGAACCGGCGTGCAGGATGGCGCCCAAAGGGCATCCGTTGTGATGGGCAGTCCGGTAAACGGCCGCATCCAAGTGGCGGGAGCTGGCCAGAGGGCCCGCATTACCCACTTCGGTTTCATCCCGACTCTGCGCGCAATGGGCGCAGATGTGAGCCTTGTTGAACCAGGTGTGGCAGCCACCGGGACGATCGCGGCCGGCGGGTCGAGATACTATTACATGCAGACTATTCCCGGAGCGGTCTACCAGTTCGTTACGGAACGCCTTTCGGGTGACTGCAACGTCTACCTCGAAACGTGGCGCCCACCCATTTATGATGAAGGTGACGAACCCATTCCGGATTTGTTCGTGGCACAGTGTCCCTGGGCAGTCGGCACCATCGCCATCCGGGTAGAGAATCCTGGCGAAGTGGAGTGTCAGTACAGGATCACCGTGCAGCTAGTTCCTGACAGCATACAGGCTTTCGTGCCGTATACGATGGAGCAGATTATCCCGAATGGTCCGATGCAGGAGAGGCGGCTAGGCTTCTACCGGCTATCGGTGCCGTATGAGGAGGAAGCCCTGCTCTACTTCGACAGCCCGGACTCAGGAGTGCCGTATCGGCTGACAGTCCAATGCGATGAGGGAGAAGTCGACGTCCAGGTGGGAGAGGAGACTACTTTTGCCTCCCCCCTGGTGCAATGGAACATTCCTGCTGAGCAGAGTAGGGCTTATTCCTTCACGCCTCCCTCAGTGGGCAAGCGTTACTTCGTCCGGATCAGGGGATTGCAGGCTGTAAACTACTTCCAATACGGGATCTCTGTGGACTACGGTCCGTAGCTTATCGAGCAAGGTGACCGAGTCGGTTCCGAGAGACGGAAAAACGCTGGGCGCCCCGGACAGGGGCGCCTAGCACCACTTTGCGGAATCGGCGCACGCGGGATACACTCCGATTGAGCGGCCGGACCCGCACGGAAGACGGCCGGTGGCCCGCAATGTCCGACGTTCCTGGCAAGCAAAAAACCTGGCGCCGATGGCCGGCGCTGATGCTATTTTTTCTGATGCTTAACGTCCCGACCAGCTATCAGGCGGTAAAGGCCATCCTTTTGCTGGCGGTGCTCGGCGGCGTGCTGGTGGCCGCATTGCGGGACCGGCGTCTGCAACTGGCCCCGTTTGTCCGGATCTGGGCCGCCGTGATGGTGACTGTAGGACTGTTCTATGTGCTGTACGGGCTCCTACTGGGGGCTCCGGGCGCTTTGAGGATGTCAACGGTCTATGCGCTGTGGCCGGCAGTATACATCCTGCTGGTAGCGGGCGCCGCGTCTCCGGACCTCATCCGCTCCCTCACTCGGGTTCTCGTCTTGTCCACGGGTGCGATAGCGCTCTATGCTCTGAGCTTCGTCCTCTACTCGGCGGGCCTGCTGCCAGCCGCTCTGTATCTCCCACTGGACCTGGGACAACGAATCGGATTCTACAGCGGACACGTGGAGTTCAACCTCTACTCCCTGTCCACTCTGTTGTTCGCCGTTCCGTTCCTTGTTGCA